>NZ_QHLI01000001.1 GCF_006864425.1 Campylobacter troglodytis
TTCGCTCCGAAATGTAGGGCAAAAATATATACTTGTTTAACATCGATTTTACCAACCTTTCAGCCGTAATTATATCAGCTAAAAGTATCAATCGCCAAAGAAATTGTGAATTTCTAGGGCTTTGCTAAATTTAGACTTGCCAAACTAAAAAAGAAAATTTTGTTCTTCATTTAAAAGAAATAGATTTTAGATATAAGGCGAAAATTTTAGGACAAAATTCTCATCAAAATTTATTAAGGTTGCTAAGAGAAAATTCTGTTAAAGTATATTGAGCCAATATAAAATTGCAAGGCTAAAAGCCACAGTTCCTTGTTTTAACTAAACCTCATTTGACAAAAAGGTTTCTCTTTTAGATCTTTATTTTGTCAGTTGCGCAAGATTTAATACTACAAAGAAGAACACTGTTTTCAAAAATCATATTTTTATAAAAAAATTCTTGTAGTTTTAATAGAAATTTAGATATTTTTCTAAGTTTCACTAACATTCATCTTTATCATCTTACAAGCCTAGTTTTTTAGACAACAAAATTTATTTAGAAAATCCATTTTATCCTAAGCTTACAAACCGCATTCTTGCCATATTAAAACAAGGTTAGCATTTTTAACTATAAATTCTCAGCCAAAAGTTCTTTTAAAATCAACCCATCAACCCTAAATTTATAAGCTTTTTTAAGGTTTTTTAAGGAGCTTGTGATGAGTAAGATCTTGCTATCAAAGAGATAAAACTCAGCCATCTTACTTGCCCTTTTGGCTAATTTTTCATTTTCTATTAAGATAAATTCAGCTCTGACAGCATTTGCAAGTAAGATCTCATCCTCATTTTTCGCCAAAATACCAAATTTCACATCTGCTTGTAAAGCCATTTGAATTAGCTCCTGGCTAAATTCAAAACAGTTTATGCCCTCTTGAAATTTAGCCTTTTGATCCTTTATAAGATAAAAATTTGGGCATTTTATAAGCTTGTGTCCGTAAATTAGCACTGCATATCCTTTCTTTTGTGAATTTTTATAAAAATAAAACTCAATCAAGGGTGTGAATGTATTTAAAATATTAAACAAGATAACAACTCAATTAAATTTAATAGAAGTTTATTTTATCAACTTTAATAAATTTTGATAAACACTTATCCTACATTTTTATATTATATATAAATTGGCTCAAGATATTTTAATAGAATTTTACCTTATCAATTTTAGTAAAACTTAACATAGATCTTGTCCTAAATTTTTTATCTTAATTAAGTTTTTTTTAAGTGAAGGATAAAATTTTCTTTTTTAGCTATTAAATTTAGCTAAAAAAATTTTGCAAAGCCTCAAAAATTCACAATTTCATTTATGTGGATTTGTCCCTTTGCAAACTCGTTTTTAGAGTGTTTTACAAGCTCTTGTACTTTTATTCCTTCTTGCAAAATTACAAGACGCGTAGCATTAAGTAAAAACACAGACATTTTCTTACTAGCTCCATCTGCACGCATTCTGCGCACTCTTTTTGCCTCTTTTGCTTACAGTTACAAGCAAAGCGAAGTAAAAAAGAACTATCACCCTATTCAATCTCAGCACTCATTTTAGAAAGCTTCTCATATTCTTTGGCTATAAAAATGCAAATTTGCTTTTACATGCAACTTTGATGACGAAAAAGTTAGAGGATTTTTCGCCTCTAAATAAAGGCTTCTTGCAAAGGGAGGGGACGAAAGGCTAAGTAAAAAATACTTCAAAAATGCCCTTACATTTGGCGAAGTTAATAAACTGTTCTTTGTTTTTAATAGAACTTAAAAGCCCTTTGATTTAAGTTTAATTGAGTCAAAGTAAAAATTTTAACTAAGTTATGAATTTCAAACATAAACCTAAATTATATGCGAAAAATTCAAGGTTTGTCCTTGCAAAGCATTACAAATGCTAGAATAATAATTAAAATTCACGCAATGCGTGAATTTTAATTATTTTATGCGACAAACTCCACAAAAGCCATCTCAGCAGCGTCTCCACGGCGAAGGCGGGTTTTTATTATTCTAGTGTAGCCTCCGTTTCTTTCCTTAAAATTCACAGCGATTTCACTCACTAATTTATTTGTAGCCCTTTTATCTTGCAAGCTAGCAAACACAGCCCTATGAGCGTTCGCGTCCCCTACCCTTGCCCTTGTGATGAGCCTTTCAATGTAGCTACGAAGTTCCTTTGCCTTTGGCAGAGTGGTTTCAATCTTGCCTGAATTTATGATGGCAATGCTGAGATTTTTAAGCAAAGCCGTCCTGTGAGAGCTTGTGCGTCCTAGTTTGCGGTATCCGTGTTTGTGTCTCATTGTTTGCCTCCATTTTGTGCCTTAAGCTCGGCTATTTTCTTGCTTAAAAGTTCTTTATTATCACTAAGTTTTGAGGTACCAACTGGTAAGCCTATGCTTTCCATAACGCTTTTAATTTCCTCTAAGGATTTTTTGCCAAGGTTTTTGAGAGATGAAAGCTCGGTAACGCTCATCAAGGCAAGCTCACCTATATAAGAAATATCAGCCTTTTCAAGGCAATTAAAGCTTCTTGCACTTAAATTTAAATCCGTAATATTTTGCAAAAGCTTCATATTTTCTATTTCATTGTTTGTACTTTGATTTTTAATGATAGCACCAGCGTTTGTGATCTTATTAAATACAGAAAGTTGCTTATACATAGCCTCCAAAGCGTTTTCAAAAGCCTTTTCGGGAGTGATTTGCCCATCTGTGCTAACTGTGAAAACAACCTTTTCATAGTCAGGATTATCCTCAAAAAGCACCTTTTCTATGTCATAAACGGCTTCTCTAACAGGGGTAAAAAAGGCATCAAGAGTAATGTAGCTTATGTCTGGGATGAGATTTCTTATCTCTTCACTTGGCACATAGCCTATGCCCTTTTCTATGATGAGCGTGAATTCAAGCTCAATGTCCTCATTTATGGTAGCTAGGTAGCTCTCGCCATTTACGACCTCGACTATGTCGCCGTTTAAATCAGAGCCGTGAATTTCCTTGGGACCCTTGAATTTAAAGCTTATCATCTCTTTGTCCGCGTCATTTTTAAGCTTGAAACGAAGTTTTTTAAGATTGATGATAAAAAGCGTAACATCTTCTAACATTCCCCGCAAGCTGTCAAACTCGTGGCTAACGCCCTCTATGTGCAGTGCTGTGGGTGCAAAGCCCACAGTGCTAGCAAAAAGCAAGCGGCGAAGTGGGTGTGCCAAAGTAATGCCATAGCCTATCTCAAAGGGCCAAGCCGAGATTTTAGCCGTGGTTTCGTTTATGTTGTCAATGCTAAATTGAGTAGGCGTGTTCGCTGATGTAGTGATGGTTCTCATATTTAAGCCTTTTATTTAGAGTAAAGCTCGACTATGAAGCGTTCCTCAACAGGGATAATCACTTCTTCTCGCTCTGGTGTCCTTGTAAAGATGCCAAATCTCTTGTCCTTTTCGACATCTACCCAAGCCACAATGCCTGTTTGTGCTGTTAAATCAATGGCGCGTGAAATTTGTGGGTTGTTTTTGCTCTTTTCTCTCACCTCAATTTTTGCCCCTGCCTCCACACGAAAGCTAGGTATATCAACCCTCTTGCCATTTACCAAAATGTGTCCGTGCGTAACAAGCTGCCTTGCAAAACGGCGAGTTGTCGCAAAGCCCATTCTATACACCACATTATCAAGCCTTTGTTCTAAAAGCTGAACTAGCAAAACGCCCGTGTTGCCCTCACGGCGTGCAGCTTCTGCAAAAAGGCGGCGAAACTGCTTTTCGCTAAGCCCATACATAAATTTAGCCTTTTGCTTTTCTTTGAGCTGTAAGCCGTATTCGCTGATTTTACCGCGTCTTGCACCGTGCTGACCGGGTGCGTAAGGACGTTTATCAAGCGCACTTTTACCAGCAAGCCTCCTTTCGCCCTTTAAGGCAAGGCTTACTCCAAACCTTCTTTCTAATTTCTCAACAGGTCCTCTATATCTTGACATTTTCTATCCTTTCTCACACTCTGCGGCGTTTTGGAGGGCGGCAGCCATTGTGTGATAGTGGCGTAATGTCCTTTAAGAAAAGCACCTTTATGCCCTCATAAGCACCAACGCTTTTTATGGCGGTTTCTCTGCCGCTACCCGGTCCTTGCACCTTGATGCCAACCTCTTTGATGCCGTGTTCCTTTGCCTTGCTCATCGCGTCCTCTACTGCTTGCTGTGCGGCGTAGGGGGTTGATTTTTTTGAGCCCTTAAATCCCAAGCCTCCAGCACTGCTCCACGCTATCGCGTTTCCCATTTCATCGGTAACGGTAACTAGGGTGTTGTTAAAGGTTGCACTGATATAGACTATGCCACGAGCAATATTTTTCTTAACTACCTTTTTTTTTGCTACTTTTCTTGTTGCCATATCTTATCCTTTAGCTACCGAACCAACAGTTTTTCGCTTACCCTTGCGGGTTCTTGCGTTTGTTTTGGTTTTTTGACCTCGCACAGGTAAGCCCTTGCGGTGTCTTAAACCCCTATAACTTCCTAAATCCATAAGAGCCTTAATGTCCATAGCCACTTGCTTTCGCAAATCGCCCTCCACCATATAATGCTCTTGAATTTCCTTGCGAATCGCCGCAGCCTCGTCCTCGCTTAGCTCGCTCACTCTTTTATCGTAGGAAATGCCTGTTTTATCAAGGATTTTCCTAGCACTAAACAGCCCTATACCATAGATATAGGTTAATCCATACTCCACCCGCTTTTTCTTGGGTAAATCCACACCTGCTATACGAGCCATTGCCTAACCCTGCCTTTGCTTGTGTTTTGGATTTTCGCAAATTATGCGAACTACGCCCTTGCGGCGGATAACCTTGCACTTGTCGCACATCTTTTTGACCGATGGTCTCACTTTCATAAGTATCCTTTAAGGTAAATTCCACTTCCTAGCGACCCTCATTAGGCTTGTGCCAACTATTTTCAAAACAAGTGGTGAATTTTGAAAATACTTCTTTGCTAGTTTTGAGTGTCGCAAAACGCTAATTATATCCAAAAAAGTTAAATTTCAATTAATGCTTATACAAAATTTTGTGTTTTTTTGAAACAAAGTTTTGAAATTTAGAACTTGCTTTGAATTTTTTTGGCTAGTTTTTATTAAATAAACATAAATTTGTGTTACAATGCCCATATGAGTGTCGAAAGAATAAAAGCCGAATTAGACGAGTTTAAAACATATCGCAATACTGCTATGGGCATTATAATAGCAATTTCAGGCTTTATTGTAACGACTTATAAGACAGCCGAAAATTTTGTGATAATTTGTGGCGTAGGTGCGATTATACTTTTATTGATAGTTTTGGCTGGACTTAGCTTTGCAATTAGAGAGCAGATTAAAAAACTATAAAGGAGGAAGTAATGGATTTTGTGCCTTATTTTGTGCTTGGTGTTTGCGTAGCCTATGGACTTTTCGCCTTGTGGCAAGTTAAGAGTATGCAAAAGGAATCTAAAAAATAAGCATTCATTTGCAACTTTGCTTTGAAATTAAATTTTAGCTTTTGCTAAAAAGATTCATTAAAAGTTTCTCAAATTCGCTTTTTTTAAATACCTAAAAGCCTTTCAAAGCCCTATTTATAGCGAAAGGTAATGCGTCCCTTATCAAGGCTATAAGGCGTAAGTTCTACACGCACACGGTCTCCTGGCATTATGCGTATATAATGCATCCTCATCTTGCCTGCTATGTGGCACAAAATGGTGTGTTTGTTGTCAAGTTCTACTCGAAAATTCGCATTTGGCAAAGCCTCTACCACATTGCCATCTATTTCTATGACATCATCTTTTGCCAATCTTCCCCCTTAATCTCAAATTTTAATCCTTTTAGGACAGATAAATTTAACAATTTTTATGTTTTTTGTAAATTAGATCTAAGCTTTTCAAAAAAATTGACTTTATCATACATAAAATTCACAATGGCCGAGAGAGAGGGATTCGAACCCCCGGAGGCTTGCACCTCAACGGTTTTCAAGACCGCCGCTTTCGACCACTCAGCCATCTCTCGTCAAGTTTTAATAAGGCTCTTTTAATGAAAAAGCCATTATATCACAAATTCAAGCATTTTGTTTGAATTTTGGAGGCGACACCCGGATTTGAACCGGGGATCAGAGCTTTGCAGGCTCGTGCCTTACCACTTGGCTATGCCGCCATACAGAACACAGACTACGGATTACAGAATGCGGATTGCAAAAATTCAGGGTTTGCATTGCCACACACCGCGTTTAAAACGCATAAATTCAAGACTTTGCCCTAAATGCCTTTAAAAACGCTACCAAAATTCCGTGTTTTGTTGTCCGTTTTCCATTATCTGTATGGTGCCCGAAATCGGACTTGAACCGATACGGAAGTAATTTCCGAGGGATTTTAAGTCCCTTGTGTCTACCAATTCCACCACCCGGGCACTTGGAGCGGGAAACGAGATTCGAACTCGCGACCCCAACCTTGGCAAGGTTGTGCTCTACCCCTGAGCTATTCCCGCACAAAATAAAGGCAAATTTTATCATTTTAAGCTTAAAAATGTTTTAAAGTATAGGGCTAATTATTTGATAAACTAAGCCTGTATGCCTTAAATTCAAATACTAACTTATCATTTAATATGTATTTTGATACAAAAAATTTGCAAAAATTAAAAAACGCGGAGTAAAATATAAAAACAAGCTTAAATTTTAAAGTTAAGCCAAGATAAAATTACTTAGGCTCAATATATTTTGAGTTTTTTAACTTTGCTTTTAAAAACAATACTTCAAGCCTATTTTATAAATTAAAATAGGCGATTGATACTTTTAGCTGATATAATTACGGCCCAAAGCTTGGTAAAATCGATCTTGGTATATATTTTTGCCCTACATTTTTGAGCGAAAATTTTAGCAATTTTAGAGTGCTTTTGTGCTGATATTTGCGTAAGCAAAATCGCTGTTTTGTGTAAGGTTTCTCGCCTTTGCGTGAATGCAACAGTGCGGCAAAATTTTGATAGCCAAAGGGTACGAAAAAATCTCTAAAATGAGTGGTAAGCTTGAAGTTGATGAGAGTTATTTCGGAGCAAAAAGAGTGCGTGGTAAGCGTGGGCGTGGGACTGGTCGCAAAAGTTTTTACTTCGTTAAGCCTCTTGTAGCTGTAAGCAAAAGGCTTGCTAAAACGCTAGGCTAACATTTATACATAGGTAGTAAAATGCTGCTTGGCAAAAGAGCTATTGTCTATTATAAAGAACTTTTCAAAGCTTAAAGAAAGTGAAATTTACAGAGATAAACTAAAATTCTATTATGGCTTGGTGGATTTTTTACTTCGCTAGGCTTGTGTCTTTTGCAAGAAGGAGCAAAGGCACATTATATGGTAAAACACTCTAAAAACGAGTTCGTAAATGGACTAAGCCACATAAACGAAATTGTGAATTTTTTTGCTTCGTGTTACGCACTTGCAAGTGCGTAGTATAAGGAGCTAGGCGAAGTTTAGAACTGTCAAATTTAATGGCTAAAAAAAATTTTATCCCTCACTTAAAAGAAACGCAATTAAGACAAAAAATTATGACACAACTCTCATCAAAATTTATTAAAGTTGATAAGGGCAAATCCTATCTAAGTTTAATTGAGCCAAACAAAAACAATAATATTTATTTGATAAATACCTAGCTTGCATCAAGCTTTAATGCAAGAACTACGCACTTTTTTAAAAAATGTCAAACTAAAATTCAGGGCTTGTCAAATTTGCATCTTTTAGCTGTATAGGCTGGGGGGGTATATTTGTAGGCAAGTTTTGCAAGATATTTAGATCTAGATCATCAACCGTTTTATCCTCCTCATTTAAAAGGCTATTTATGTTTGGAAGTGGTGGTATTTTAGGGATATTAATGCTTAGGTTTTGTTCTTTATTTTCTTCTTTTTTCTCTTCTAGCTTGGTTAATTTTGTTTCTTTGTTAATGTTACCGTCATCTTGTAAGAAGCTTTTAAGCTCCTCTATATCAAATTTTTCTATGCCCCTTAAAGAAAGTATGTAAATTGAGCTAATTTTAAGCTTATATTTTTTGTTTATGAAGCGAGTTAGGGTATCTTTGAAACGCAATTTTCCAAGCTCTGTAAAAAGATCCTCATAAAAAAAGCCAGATACTACTATGTTTGTAGAATCTAAAATTTTAGCTTCGTTTTTGAGCAAATCATCGCCCTCAAGCTCCAAGGAAAGCTCGATTTTTTTGAGCGAATTTTTACCCTCCTTGCTGTAAAGTTCTGTTCTTAATTTGTCTATTTTTAAGCTTTGACTAAAACAAAAGCTCATCAAAAGTCCAATAATTAGCCATTTTTTCATAACTACCCCTCATTCTAAGCTTAAAAATTCACCATTTGAGTAAAACTCAAGCACGGATTTATCAAATTTCAAAGCATTTGCAAAATACGCTCTAAAATCTCTTTTGGTGCAAAGAATTTTTAAATTCTTTGGCTCAATAGCCCTTGATAATGCTACATAAAGTTGTCCGTTTTCAAAGATATTATCTATATCACACACCAGCCTTGCTATGCTCATACCCTGAGACTTGTGGATGGTTATGGCATAGGCAAGTTTGATGGGAAATTGCGAAAATGTCGCTAGGACCTCGCCATCCTCACTAAAATTTTCAAGCTTAAACTCATAAGGAGCGATATTGACAAGGGTATCATTGTCCTTTAAGATCTGTATGTAGGTATCTCCATCCTCTTCAAAGATGGATGAAACCTCGCCTTGTTCGCCGTTATAATAACCAGCATCGTAGTTATTAACGCAAAAAATCACCCTTGCACCAATCTTCAAACGAAGCTCATCAAGCACATTTAGGCCTTTGATCCACTTTTGAAGCGTTAACTCATTTAAATTTGGATCTATCTTCTCGCAAAGCCCCTTAAAGACCTGAGCCTTGCCCTCGATTTTGGCTAGTTTTTGCTCGTTTATGGTATCTGCTTTTTTATTAATCCCACAAAGCAAGGTAAAATCATCATCAAGCTCACTTAACTCCTTTGAGCTTATAAGCATTTTTTCAAAATAAGCTAAGAGCTCCTCGCTTAAAACGCCCCTTCTCATAGCAAAAAGATGATCATAAAATTCCTTGTTGCTTGTTCTTTTTGAGATCTTTAAAAGCACATTTTTGAATTTAAAATCCACCCAGGACAAGGATGAAAAGGCATAAGTGCCTTTAAAGAGTGAATTTGCAAGCTTTTGCTCCTCTTTTAAAATAGGGGGCAATTGAAAAAAATCCCCCACCACAAGCACCTTGCCATCAAATTCACTGTTTTTCAAGCGAAAGGAAATGAGATCAAAAAGCTCAGCACTTACCATAGAAATTTCATCAATGATTAGCAAATCAAGCTTTTTTAGCACCTTGCTAAGCTTTTTAAGCTTGTCTTTTTGCTTTCTATCAAAGAGCATAAGCTCGTTTAAATTCGCACAAATTCCAAAGGCAAAGAAGCTATGAAGCGTTACTCCTCCTACATTAAAAGCAGAAATCGCAGTAGAGCCAAGAGCTACCACAGTTTTGCCCTCTTTTTTGTAGGCAAGCTTTAACTTATTTGTAAGATAAGACTTGCCAACTCCTGCTCCTCCGCTTAAAAAGACATTATTTGTTTGTAAAATTTCTCTTAGATAACTAAGTATTTTCATAAGCTTTAAGTCCAAAATTTCGCACAGATAAAATAAAATTATAACAAAGTTTTTTTAGCTTTTTTGTATATTATAAGTTTTTTATAGGATAATTTATAGTAAAATTAAAGCTTTTAAGGTAGTTAAATATGCGCATAATTTTCATCTTGCTTTTATCCTTCTTGCTTTTAAATGCCAATGAATTAAAATGGCACGAACTTGATAATAATCAAAAAAGAACAGCAAAAATCATTTATAGAATGGTTGAGGATAAGGATGAAAGGCTAGCCCTCATAGCCATAGCCTTTCAAGAAAGCAAGCTTGGTAAATTTCCTATAAATATACAAGATCCAAGTTGTGGTGCCTTTCACATCCTCTTGCCTACCTATCTTAATACAAAAAACATCATAGATAGTTCTTATAATAGAAATGTCCATTGTAGTGAGCTTATAAACGATACTGTTTTAAGCACCAAAACAGCCCTAGAAATCTTACACTTTTGGAAAAGCTATCATAGAGGAAATTTAGAAAATGCCATCAAAAGCTACAATACAGGCTTTAATTTCAATAGCCCTCAAGCAAATGCCTATCTTAAAAATGTCAAAAATAACATACAAATCATCTTAGAGCTAGTTCAAAATGGGACTTTAAGATAAAAGTTTTGATTTTTCTTAACCTTGTGCTTAAATTTAGTCCTTTGCTTTTAGCTTAAAACGATTTAGTATTTGTTTTGATAAAAGGCTTGATCTTTGAATTTATTTTTAGGGTTTTATGGATGTTATTAGGGATTCTTTTATAAAAAATGTTGGTTTATCGTATAAATTTGTGATTTAAGCCAAAAAATTCATTTTATAAAGAAACTTCGTTTTGATAGGATTAAAGTGTGCTAAGATAGATAAATATCAATGTTTTTTTAAAAGAGCCTTAAAATAAAGGCTTTCAAAAGCCAAAATCCCATTTAAGCCACAATTCATAGTAAATTAAAAACAAATCAAGCCTTACAAGCGTCCATTTTAAATTCACACAGTTTCACTTGCCTGAATTTAAGGCGATTGATGCTTTTAGCTCATATAATTTAGTTCTAAAATCTTGGTAAAATCGATCTTAGTATATATTTTTCCATACATTTGAAAGCGAAAATTTTAGCAACTCTTAGAGTGCTTTTGTGCTGATCTTTGCGTAAGCAAAATCGCACTTTTTGTAAGATTTATCGCCCTTGTGTAAATAAAATAGTGTAGCAAAGTTTTAATAGCCAAATAATGCGAAAAATCAGCAAAACGAAGTTTCTTTAGAAAATGAGTGGTGAGGTTGATGAGAGTTATTTTTTACAACGCTAGGCTCGCAACTGCGTAGTAGAAGGTGCAAAATGTGTTCGTGGCAAGCGTGGGCGTGGCAAGAAAACGTCTATGTTTTTACTTCGTTACGCCTCTTGTAACTGCAAACAGAGGGGGCTTTACAAAGGCTAGCTTAGGTCAGTTTCACGGCAAGGGAATTTTTATACCTTCATTTGAAGGAGAGTGAATTTAGATATAACGCCAAAGTTAAGAATGAAAATTTGTATAAAATTTCGTTAAAATGGCTTAGGAAAAATCCTAGATCATTTTAGCTAAAATTATCAATCGCCAAATTTAAATCTTTAAAAGGCAACATTAAGCTACTTTGGCTATAATCTTTGCTTTAAAAGGCTTTGTTGTGAAGAAATATTTATTTTTATTTTTCCTCTTTTTTTTATTCTCTTGCGTTAGCACAAAGGATGTGAAAGAACCTGAGTTTTCTAAGGAATTTTCAAAGTTTAATATGCCCTTAAAATATAAGCAAGATATAAGGATCCTAGCTGATTTTAAGCCAAGCATCGTAGAAACAAGTGCTAAAAGCTACAAGCAGTATTTTTTCTACGCTTGGAATGCCAAAATAGGCAAGATCAAGGCAAAGGATGTCTTTTGGTCCTTTAATGGATACCTAAGCAAGGAGTATTATTTTTTCAACAAGCAGCCTATACCAAGAAGCTTTTTTGAAGAAGCCATAGAAAATGCCAACTCAAAGGACTTTTTAAGGCTCAAACAAAAGGCTTTAATCACCAAAACAACATACTTAAAAAACCTACCAACAAATACCCCCATACTCCTTAATCCCCACAAACAAGGCGAGGGACTGCCCTTTGATTACGCACTTGATAGTGTTTTAAATGTAGGAACCCCTGTGCTTATTTCTCATTTTAGCAAGGATAGGCATTATGCCTTTGTGAGAGCTGAATCTGGCTGGGGCTTTGTTTTAAGCGCCGATCTAGAAAAATTCACAGATCAAAGGGCAAAAAGCTATCAAAATCTCAATTTCATCACTCCTTTAAAGGAAAAAACCCCTGTTTATGATCTAAATGGAAATTTCGCCTTTGAGACTAGAATAGGTGCTATTTATCCTTATTATGATCTTAGTGGGGGCTTTTATTTTGGAAAAATAGGTAGCATTAAATACAAGATCCCTCAAAATCAAGTAGAAAAATTCCCCTTGAAATTTAGCAACGAGGCTTTTAAGAGACAGATGTCTCAGCTTATAAATTTGCCTTATGGCTGGGGGGGGTATGATTATCAAAGAGATTGCTCACTTTTAACAAGGGATCTCTTTGCACCCTTTGGCTTGTATCTACCAAGGAATTCCTACGCTCAAAGTGTCTTTTGGCAAAGATTTGATATAAAGGATCTAAGCGATGAGGAAAAGCTAAGCTTTATAAAAAACTATGCCAAACCCTACGAGACGCTTTTATATCTTAAAGGGCATATAATGCTTTATGTTGGCACTGTGGGGGGCGAAAATGTAGCCTTTCATAGCATTTGGGGCATTAGAAGCGAGGATGATGGAAGACTACTTATAGCTAAAAGTGCTCTAACAAGCCTAGACATAGGCAAAAACGACAAGAGGGTAAAAAAAGAGGATCTAATCCTAACAAGACTAGAAGCAATTAGCATTCTAAACATAAACCCCAAAGAAAAACAAAGCATACAAGAGGCTTTAAGCACAAAAAGCTTTTAAGGATTGTAGCGACAATGATGGCAGTAAATTTGCATTTTTGCTAAATTTTAAGATGTATAGATGCTTTTAGCTAAGATTACATAGAATTTTAACTCAAGACAACTTAAGCGGATTTTCTATTATCAACTTTAATAAATTTTGATGAGAATTTTGTCTCAAAATTTTCGCCTTAATTCTGTTTCTTTTAAATGAAGTGTAAGACTATCTTTATGCCACAAACTTTAACTAAACAAATTTTCGCAAACTTCTATTACGCAGCTGCAAGAGAAAAACATTCACAATCTTGTTGATCTAATTTTATGCCTTGACAAATTCAAATTTGACGCGTTTTGCTCTATGAAGTGCATTTACTATTTCTTTTAAAATTACAAGCTAAATAAAAAAAGATCTCAAAATTTTACTTACATTTGGAGAAATTAAAGAAGGAATCATATGCTTGTTTTTAATCTAAGTCTTTATATTTTCAAATGATCTTATGTTAAATTCAAGTGTTTTTAGCCTTAGTAAATTTTAAACTAAAATTCAACAAATTTAGCTCTTTGTTGGATTTTTTATAAAAATTTCTTTCATAAAAAACTGCGAAAATTTGTCTTAATATAACAAAGCATAGCTTTTAATGTTTTTAGTCTCAAAAATGTCCTCACAAGAAGACAAGATTATACAAAAGCTTAAAATTTTTAGTCTAACAATGAGATAAAAGATGCACAAAATGCATTTTGCAAAAAGCACTGTTTTAGACAAAGTGTGGTCATTCTCAGCTAAGTAAAGAATTATAAGTGCTTTAGCAAGAAAATGCCGCAGATTAAAATTGCAAAAATTCACGCAAAACTATGAATTTTACGCTTTTTTGCCACAAAAGGCTAAGAATACTTTTTTAAAAAGCCTCATACAAAAAATGAAAAATTGCTTATGAGCCTTTGTTTTAAATTCAAAAGCTTTCAAAGGCTTATATAGTGATGAAATCACTTATTTTAAGACTTCTTTTTGGATGGTTTTAATGATTTTAAGGCTTTTTTCATCAATTTCTTCGCCCTTGCTTTTTAACTCATCGTAAATTTTAAGTATAAGTTTTTCTTGTTTTATTTTGGCGTCCTCATAGAATGAGTTTTTGTTTTTTTCGTAATATTTAAGTTCTTTTTTTAATGCGTCTTGTGAATTTTTGGTTTTGTTTTGGCTTAAAATAGCCTTTATTTGAGCTTTTATGTTTGATAAATCTTTATGTATTACTCGTTCTACAACCTCAAAAATAAGGCTATCATAATCGTGTGAAGCAATGTTTCGGCTTTTTTTGATATTGTCAATGCTTTCTGCTGAAATTTGCTCCAAAATCGCATTTTCATTTCGCTTTCGTAGTTTTTCAAACTGCTCACTAACAATGGATAAGTGCATCATAATGGCAGGTTGGGTTTCAAGTGTATTTTTTAAAGCTTTCATTACACCACCACTTTTTTGGCATAGCTTTTCTATGTTTTCTATTCTCTCTACTGCTCTTTCTAAACACTGTAAAGCTCTTTCATTAGGCATAAATTGCCCCTTTTAAAAATTCAGCCCTTTTATCCTCTTTTATGCCTGTTATATCACACAAATCAACTTCTTTATCAAAGCGTTTGGCTATATCTTGTCTTAAATCATCTAAAAAACCATAGTATTTTAATCCCTCATATTTTTCGTAGAATTTGTGAGTGCTTTTCACAAAAATATCTATATCACTATATATAGTCGCTTCCTCTTTGGCAAATGAGCCAAAAAGCCCTATTTCAGTAATACCCTCCTTTAAAAGTTTTGGCTTTAGCTCTTTAAGGTAAAGCAGTATTGGCTCTTTTATTGATTTAGGGTTCATTTTATTTCCTTTCTCTATGGCTATTTTAACATATCTTTGAATTTTTTGCCACCCTTGCAAAAAAGTGGCAAATTAAGCCTTAAAGCTTCATTCATTGCTTAAATTTTACCGTGCCACACATCTAAGGCTTAAAACTCCATATCCTTAAAAATATTTCATTGACATTTTTTGGCAAGTATTTGCATAAAGCTTAATCTTTCAATAAGGTTCTAGCATTACACAAACTATCCACACAGTAAGCTTAAATTCACAAAATATAACTTTTTTAGCTTCTTCTTAAAAATCAAATTACAAGCAAAGATTTTTTCAAAAATCCCAAAACACCTTTTGGCACAAAACAAGACCTTGCAAAACATTTTTATGCATAAAACATTTGCCCATTAATATAACAAAGAAATTTTTTACAAGCTAGCACAAAAGAAAATTCACGCAAACAGCAAATCACTAAGCCTTCAAAGAAGCCTCTTCTTTCATCTTTTGCAAGTATCTTTGCCTTAAAAGAGTGGTAAATTTGCCTACTTTGCCATCTGCTATCATCTTGCCATCAGCCTTTATGACGCCTAAAATAGGCAAACTAGCAGCACTTATAAAGACCTCATCAGCCTCATAAACCTCGCTCATAGTAAAGGCTCTTTCGCTGAGATCAAGTCCGCATTCTTGTGCGAATTTTAAGATATTTAAGCGGCGAATTCCACATAAGATCTCATTAGAAAAGGGCTTTGTGATGAGGCTTTTGTTTTTTATGATAAAAGCTGAGGAGCTTATAGCCTCTGTAACCTTGCCATTTTCCACCATAAAGCCCTCATATGCTCCTGCCTTTAACGCAACTTGCTTGGCATAGCACTGTGCTAGCAAAGATATACTCTTTATATCCCTTCTTTTCCAGCGAAGATCAGGCACACTCACCACAGCTATGCCAGTTTTTGCAAACTCATTATCCTCTATCTTTGCCCTATAAGCAAAGGCCATTACAGTTGGCTTAATGCCTTTAACAAAGGCAAAGTCCCTACTAGCAACCCCTCTTGTAATTTGCATATAAACCCCACCCTCTTGTAAGTCATTTTTAGCAATCAGCTCATTTAAAATCCCCTCAAATTCAACCTCTTCATAAGGCAGATCAAGCTCAATAGCCTTCAAACTTCTCTTAAATCTTTGCCAAAACTCGCTCTTATCAACCAAAACCCCACTCATCACAGGCACGACCTCATAAATACCGTCTCCAAAGATAAAGCCTCTGTCAAAAATGCTAATATTAGCGTCATTCTTTTGTAAAAACTCTCCATTTAAAAAAACCAAATCGCATTCTTTCATCATACTAGCTCCTTTTTTGAATTTACACATAAATTTAGCAATTTTTAGTTGAAATTTAGCATATTTAACAAAAATTACTATAATTTTGCCTAGTTTTTAAAAAATTGATTAAATTCACGCAAGCAACATAAACGCAAAAAATTCACGCCAAAGCGTTAAAAAAGGTGCAAAATGCAAAACATTATAATCCAAACAAAGAACAAAGACACAGAGAGCTTGAAGGGCTTATTAAAAACAAGCCACAATGCCTTGATGATAATTTGATTTTTGTTCTAAGCATAACCCCCCCCCCCACAACACACACATTTTAATAGCTTTACCACACAAACACTATTTAAAATAAGCTCATCAAAGCCAGGCTATACAAATTTTAAGTCCAAACTTATCAAACTCATAAAAAATTACTCAAAAACTACACAAAGCATTTTAAAATACCTCAAAAGGATAGCTTATGCAAATTGTTGAATTTTGGCAAGCCCTTGTCAACCAAACGGTCTCATTTCCCTTTTTTAAGCTCTTTATTGCTGGCTTAATTGTTTTTGCACTAGCATATTTTGCTATATCCAAAATCCCAAAGCTAACAAAAATCGCCCTTTGTGCCTTCTTTGGCTTAATCATTTATGCGTATTATGATTTAATACCTGGGCTTTATTATCCCATTTTGCTTGGCATTTATTTTTTTGTTATGCTAGGGGCAATGAGCCTTAGTAGCTTTCTTGCAGAGCTTCAAAATTATATACTTGATGAAAGCCTTGCATTAAAAAAGCTCATTCGCAATGTGCGAATTTTTTACGCTTTAAGCTTTGTTTTTGCTTATCTTGGTGGGATAAATTTACTCTTTTATCCACTAACTGATGGGATTTTTACCTATTTTATGCCTATGTTTGGGCTACTTATTATAGCCTTAATTGGCGATTTGTTTGATTTGGAAAAAATTTATCAAAAATTACAAGACTTTGTAAGTGCCACAAAGGAAGGGCAGTTTTTTAGCTTAGAAAAGATTTATGATGATTTGGATATTTATGGCAAACGTGCAAAATTCAAGGCTTTTGCCCAAGAAGTTATTGAAGGCTTTGAGTATCAAGGTGAGCTTGTGAGTGTCAATCTTTACGGAGATAATTTTTATTTCTAGCAAAAACATTTGCAAAAGCTCATCACAAAAACCGAGGCTATTTTTAAAGAAGACCCCAAAATGTCTTTAAAAGACGGGGCAAATGAGATAAGCAAGATTATATCTTTACCAGCTACGCATTTAGAAGATTTTATCAAGGTGGGTGGCAAGATCAGCAAATACAGCTTTGATGATGGGGCGTATTTTATCCACAATATAAATTTAGATAATTTTGCGATTTGCTCATCTTGTGGCAAGGTGGAGGATAAAAGCACCAAAAATGACATTGAGGGTGAGTGGTTTTGCTCTTCTTTATGCGAGGATACGGAAAATCGTTGTTTAGAAATTAGTGAGGATTTAAATCCTGTGATTTTAAAGAATGAAAGCTATGAGGCTTACAAAAAAAGATTGAGTAAAAAGCTCTCAAATGCGACTTCTACAACTGCGACAAACTTGGGCGTTTTTGAGGTATGGGCGAAAAATTTTGCTACCTTGCAAAATGCAGATACAGGACACGGACTTGCCACAGAAATTATGAATAACGAAAATGATATATTCTCTGGCAAAAATGCCAAAATAGTAGGTGGTGATAATGCCCTAAACGGTGCAGATAGGCTTGTAGATGGCATTGAGATACAAACTAAATATTATAAAACTGCTGCTAGAAGTGTAGGTGCTGGTTTTGATAATAAAGGCAGCGGAAATTATAGATACTATAATAAAGAGGGCAAGCCTATGCAACTTGAAGTGCCAAAAGAACAATACGAAAAAGCGCTCAAGGTTATGGAAGAAAAGATTAAGCAAGGCAAGGTGCCCGGAGTTACCAATCCAAAAGAAGCAAAAGCCCTTATTAAAAAGGGTAGTGTAACTCTGCAAGAGGCAAAAAATTACTCTAAATTTTGCACAAAAGAAAGTCTAAAATTTGATGCAAGAAACGGAGCTGTTGTCGCTGGTGTAGCCTTTGGCGTGAGCTTTGTTATCAACACAAGTCTTTGTTATTTTAGAGAAAAGGACATAAAAAAGGCCTTAAAAGAATCCCTTGTCATAGGCATAAAAACAGGTGGCAAAGCCTTTGCTATATTTATGGTAGGAGCTCAAGCTCAAAAAATCCCTGCCCTAAATAAATTTTTACAACAAGTGATAAATTTTAATTTTAATGGCAACGCAGTGGGTAGAGCCTTAGCCGAAGTAGGCAAAGGTGCATCAAGTGCAGGTAAAGGAGCGGTTAATAGTGCAGCAAACAGCGCACTTCGTGGCACTATAGTAGTAGCAGCTGCGACTATGGCGGTTACTTCTAGCATAGAGCTTGTGCAGATGATGAGAGGACAAATCTCTGGTATGCAATGCGTGAAAAATATAGCCGTCAATGCTGGTGGCATAGCAGGTGGTGCGGCTGGAGCCTTAGCGGGTGCTGCTGCACTTTCATTTATACCAGGTGTTGGGACAATAATAGGTGGTTTAGCAGGTGGTATCATCGGTGGAATGGGAGGTGGGGCTATGATAAAAAAGCTTATGGATAAGTTTATAGAAGATGATTTAGCCAAAAAACAAAGGGTATTTTTTGAGCATATGATAGAGCTAAGTGTGTTATTTAAGCTATCCAAAGAAGAAGGAAGTGAATTTGCTGAAATTGTAAATAAAACCGTGCAAGATGATGCAGACTTTTTTGGCAAAAAATTCACAGTCAAAGAAATGCTGCCTTACGCAAATAGCATCTTAAAGCCCATAGTAGTAGCCATAATCTCGCAGCGTCCAAAACTACCCCTCATTAGCTTTGAAAGAGAGGAAATCATAGATGTAGCTTATGAGGTAATAAATGAGGCTTCATAGTGACTTTTAAAAACTGAGTTTTAAAAAGCATTTAAAAGGGGGGTGAATTTGGCTGAATTTAAACAAAATTTAAAGCGAAATTTTAGTCTAAATTTAATCACTCTTTTAGGCTAAACTCAAAATAAATTCTAATTTAAATTCAAAAGCAAAAAATTGTAGCCCAAATTCAAAGCCAAAATTCAAGTTAATTTTAAGAAAATTTTAAGCAAAATTAAAGACTCGCTTAAAATGAAAAGGCTCTTTTCTAAAAAAGCATTAAATTTAGCGCTAAATCTTGTCATTTTAAGCTTTTGCTAAAAAAGCAACCCAAAGAGTTACTAGGATAAGCTTATACAAAAAAATCTTTGAATTTTTTTGAGATACTTTGCTTTACTTGTGTATTTGCAAGAAGACACATCGTAGAGTAAAACAGATCAAATTCAAGTTTGCAAAGGCAGTAAATCACATAAATGAGATAGAAAGCCTTTCTACCTCACTAAGGCTTATAACTGAGTAGTGAAAGAAGCTTTTTTTAAATTTATGCTTGCCAAAGTTCGTGGCATAAAGAAGATTTTGCTCTTCGCTTAAAAGCAATAAAATTAAGAAAAAAAATTTAGGACAAAATCTCTATCAAAGTTTATTAAAATTGATAAGCCAAGATCATATTAAGCTTAATTAAGCCTTCCATTAAAACACCTTGCACCCTTTAAAATAAGCATTTAATTTAGCTAAATTTGGGAATTTTGTCTAAAAACTAGGCTTAAGATGGGTATTTTTTGATATAATTTAGGCAAATTTTTAAGGCATTCTTATGAAGATCAAGAAAAGATTTTTAGCTCTTTTGTTTAAGATCTCTGATTATCCTGTTTTGTTTAGAGACCTTTTAGAAGCAAATGCACTTTTTAATGAAGGCATGCTTGTTGATACGGCTAAGCTTAATTATAAAATTAAAACCCTAAATGCCTACTTGCTTTACGCAGCTTTTTGTTCTCTTATCTTGCTTCCCCTACTTTTCATAACGCATTCTTCTTTTACCCTGATCGATTTTCACCTAAGCATTATCAGTGCTGTGCTAGTAACTGCTTGTGTTTTTATAGGCTTTGATATATTTAGAGCTTATGCGAGAAAGCTTATGACAAAAAGGCTTATTCAAAGGGCCTGGGTGCTTCATTTTCCACATTTTCCTTATGAAAAATACTCAAAGATCCTAGCTGAAATTTACAAGGAAGCAATCAAAAAAGAAATCCCACGCAATGCCTTAAAAAACTATGTCTTAGAGCAGATCATAACTCATTCTAAATAATCTAAGATCTGATTTTGAAATCTCATATTTTCAAGTGCCTTTTTTAACTCCTTGTTTTCCTCGCTCAAAACGCTTTCTTGACTTCTTAGAGTGGCTATTTCTCTACTTAGATAGTAGATATTATTTCTTATATAAATTTGTGGCACAAAGATCACAATGGCAAAGCCTATAAGTAAGATGGCAAATAAGAGCTGATTGAAATTAAAATTCCTCTCCTCATTCATAGCCTCGCTGTAAGTATCAAGCAAGCTTTCCTTAGCCTTTAAGCTGGTATTATCAAGAGGCTTTTGCACTTCTTTTAGCACTTGTTGTTGAGGGGTGATTGAAATGTTTAATCTTTCTTCTTTTTTTAAATTTATTTTTGTTAAAACTTCTTTTTTGGGCTCAAAGCTTCTTGTTTGCATTAAGCCTTCTTCTTTGTTGTCTTGCTTTTTTGGTAAGCTATCAAAGCCTTTTGCAAGGCTTTTTGCTTTTTCTAGCTCTCTTTCTTTGGGAGCTTTTTTTTTGAATTTTGCTATAATTTTAGAGCTTAATGATCTTCTTTCTTCTAATTTTACATTTATTAGATCTTCTTTAAGATAGATGCTTTTTTCCTTTTTAAACTCCTTAGGCTCCTTACTTGGTGCTTCAAGCTCCTCAATATGAAGTTCGTTAAATAAGGTTTTTTTGCTCCTTGTCAATCTTTCTTTTAAAAGATCATTTTTAGGCTCTTTTGGGGTATCTATGAGGACAGCTCTTCCTTCTTTGATCTGTCTTGAGTATTTAAGCATCTTTTTGCGGATATCTTCTTTTTCCCTCAAAAACTCATCATCCATCTTTTCAAACCTCATTAAAGCAAAAAAGTCTAAGTTTTGCGCTACTTGATCTAGAATTTATGATTAATTCAGCCTCACTTGGTCTAAGTGGCTTTTTTGTGAGTATTTTACCTAAATTATGATTATTTTGACAAGTACAACGCAGGGCAAACTTAGGGCAAATACAGCTTTTAGCCCATTCTTTAAAGGCATTTTTCACAAGCCTATCCTCAAGCGAGTGAAAACAAATGATGGCTAAAACACACCCACTTAGCCTAGCATTTTTTATGCTAGTTAAGAGGCTTTGCAAGGCATTAAGCTCGTCATTTACAGCTATTCTAAGAGCTTGAAATACTAAAACAGCCTTTGAAACGCTGCGTCCGCTTAGCTTGTCAAAACCAATGATACTAGCTAGATCCTTGCCACTTTGAATTTGCCCTCCTTTGCGAGTCTGACAAATTTTAAAAGCCAAATTTTTAGCCTCTTTAAGCTCACCAAAGTCCTTTAATATACCCTCAAGCTCACTTTGAGGGGCATAATTTACAAGCTCAAAGGCACTTGTTTCACTTTTAGCATTCATTCTCATATCCAAAGTGCTAGAATTCACGCTAAAGCCCCTTTTGTCGCTATCAAGCTGCCAAGAAGATACACCCAAATCAGCCAAAATTCCCTTAACTTCTCTTGTATCAATGCCTTGTAAAAGCCTTGAAAAATTACAGTGATGAAACTGCACTCTATCCTTGAATTTAGCAAGTCTTTGTCTAGCAAAGCTAAGAGCTTCTAGATCTTGATCGCAAGCTATAAGCTTGATCTTCTCATTTGCATTTAAAAGTGCCTCGCTATGTCCCCCAAAGCCCACAGTAGCATCTATGATCACACCTTCTTTTAGCCCCTTAAAAGCACTTAAAATTTCATTTAACATAATGGGGATGTGAGGGGGCTTATTTATATTTAATTTATCTTGCAAACTCTCAACCTTTTTTGAAACAAGTGCTTGAATTTAAATCATTTTAAATAGCTTGTCAAGGATTTTTTGTTTTATAAAGACTTTTTTTGAAGCCTCATTTTAGCCCTACTTAATCTTAGATAAATTTAGCTTAATTTTTAAATTTAAACCTTTTTAAAATTAGCTTAAAACGACAGTTTAACTATAAATTCACAAGTTTAAATTCAAAAACCCAAAAGGTGCAAAAATTCACAAAATATCATTTTCAACTTAAACAAATATTAAACATAGAAGCTCTTTTGAAAATTCAAGCTTAAAATTCTTTAAAATTTTTGTGTTTAGCAAAACAAGGACATTAAATTTAAAGCTTCTTGTTTTAGTATTTTTAAAAACTTGTTGATTAAATTTAAAACTAAGACTAGCTAAAATTCGCAAAACTTAGAATTCAAGCTAGTCATTTTCTAAGATTAGCTTTTTTAAGGCTGCCATTCTTATTGCCACTCCGTTTTTTACCTGTTTTAACACCAAGGATCTCTCATCGGCTAAGACCTCATCGCTAATGTCTATGTTGCGATGCACAGGTCCTGGATGCAAGATAATCACCTTTTTGTCCTTAATCCTCTCCTTTGTGATACAAAAATCACTAGCATAATCCTTCAAAGACCCATACATTTGCGTTTCATGCCTTTCTGTTTGAGTACGAAGGCTCATTATGATCTCAGCTTGTTCTATGCCCTCGTCTAAATTATAACACTTTGGCAAATTCACAGTTGGCATAAAATGAGGAGGTGCAACCAAGATCACCCTTATGCCAAAGCGAGTTAAAAGCTTTATGTTTGAAGCAGCAACCCTTGAATTTTTAATATCCCCAACTATAATAAGCGTTTTTCCCTCTATATCACCCTTAAAATGCTTACGAATGGTAAAAAGATCAAGCAAGGCTTGTGTGGGATGAGCATGTTTGCCATCCCCTCCGTTTAAAACAGGGCAATTAACATACCTAGCAAGCTTAAAGGGGACCCCACTTTTGGAATGCCTCATCACAATGGCACTTGGTCCCATAGCATCTAAATTTGCAGCTGTGTCATAAAGGGTTTCGCCCTTACTGGACGAGCTTCTAGAAACATCAAGACGCAAAACCTTAGCATCAAGCCTTTGCGCTGCTGTTTCAAAGCTTGAGAGTGTGCGGGTGGAGTTTTCAAAGAAGATCGTAGTAACGGTTTTTCCCTTCAATAAGCTTCTAGGTCTTTCATCCAAAAACTCCTCTGTGTCCTTAAAAAGCCCTAGGATCTCGGCATTGCTTAGATCCTTAGTGGTGATTAAATGTCTCATTGCCTCTTCCTTTCTTTTAATTTTAGCAAGGATTAGTGTTAAAAACTGTTAAATTTAAAAAATCTTTTATAAAAGTTCTCATTTTTTATTTATCTTATCATAAACAAGATCTTAAAGCCTAGTTTCTTTGTAAAGCGAAGTTTCTTTAAAAAGACAGTTTTCTCAAATAAAGCTAAACTCATTTAAAAACAAACTCTCTTTAAAAATATCTTTTTAAAAAACTGAGTTCTAGGACAAACAAAGATCAACACTTTTTAAAAAAGCAACTCAAATAAACAGTTTTGAATTCTTATTCAAAAAGATATTATTTTGTCGTTTCAAGCACTGAAAAGAAACTAAAAAAATTCAAGCCCTTGTGTGAATTTTAGAAAATACCTTTAATTTCTTGCATTTTCTTGCAAAAATTCCTAGCTTCATTCATTGAAAATTATCTTTTATTAAACACCAGCAAGAAATTATTTTTAAGGCTTTAAGATAAGACATTTTATCTAAGATCAATACTTTTTAAAAATTAACTAAAACAAACAAAAAATATCACTTAAATTTTACCCTCAATCCTCCAAACTCAAATAATACCCCGTATATGAGCCTGTCTTTTTGTGCGTTTTAGCTATCTTTTCAACACTCCCACAAGCGATGATTTTCCCGCCCTTTACGCCTCCTTCTGGTCCCATATCTATGATATAATCAGCGTTTTTAATCACATCTAAATTATGCTCGATTACAAAGACTGAATTTCCAAGCTCCACCAAATGTTGAAGCACGAGTATGAGTTTATTTACATCCTCAAAATGAAGCCCTGTGGTTGGCTCATCGAGTATATACAAAGTCTTTCCTGTGTCTGTGCGGCTTAGCTCTTTTGCTAGCTTTATGCGCTGAGCCTCGCCCCCACTTAAAGTGGTGGCATTTTGCCCCAAGGTAAGATAATCAAGCCCCACCTTCACAAGCGTATCAAGCTTTTGATGAATTTTAGGCACGCTCATAAAAAACTCATTTGCCTCCTCTATGCTCATAGCCAAAACATCGGCTATGTTTTTGTTTTTGTAGCTTACCTTAAGCGTGGCTTCGTTGTAGCGTTTGCCCTTGCAAGCATCGCAAACCACCATTACATCGGGCAAAAAGTGCATTTCTATCTTAATCTCGCCATCCCCTTGACACTTCTCACAGCGCCCACCCTTGACATTAAAGCTAAAACGCCCTGCCTTGTAGCCTAGCATCTTCGCCTCTTTTGTCGCAGCAAAAAGATTGCGAATCTCATCCATAGCACCTGTGTAGGTGGCTGGATTTGAGCGAGGGGTTCGCCCTATTGGGCTTTGATCTAGGTAAATCACCTTATCAAGCTGCTCTAAGCCCTCAATTTGCACACCCTTTAGCTTTTTAATCTTCTTAGCCCTGTTTAATTCCTCTTGGGCAAAGGGCAAGAGCGTTTGCAAGATAAGAGAGCTTTTGCCAGAGCCTGACACGCCTGTGATGGCTACTAGATTTCGCAGGGGAAATTTGGCGTTTAAATTCACAATGTTATTGATATGGACATTTTTTAGGCTTAGCCACTCGCTTTGCGGACGGTCTTTTCGGTGATTTATGCTTTTTTTATGAGTGAGATAAAGTGCGGTTTGGCTACCACCTTGAATGAGCTTTTCATAGCTTCCTGCAAAAACCACCTCGCCTCCAAATTTACCAGCCTTTGGACCAATATCGACTATGAAATCAGCCTCTTGTATGGTCTTTTTGTCGTGTTCGACAACGATGAGGGTGTTGCCTTTGGCTTGCAAATTCCTTAAGGTTTTAATGAGCTTTTGGGTGTCTCTTTCGTGAAGACCAATGCTAGGCTCATCTAAAACATACATTACTCCGCTTAAACCGCTTCCTATTTGAGAGGCTATGCGAATTCTTTGAGCCTCGCCTCCGCTAATGGTGCGTGCATCTCGTCCCAAAGATAAATAGCCAAGTCCCACATCAAAAAGAAAGTAAAGCCTCTCGTTAATTTCTTTTAAAATGGGCGCTGCGATGAGCTTTTGCTGCTTTGTGAGATACTCAAAATTGCTTGAATTTGAGAAAAAATTCACGCAGTCCTCAATGCTCATTTGCAAAATCTCCCCTATGCCCTTATTCGCCACTCTTACAGCAAGGCTTTGAGGACCTAGGCGAAATCCCCCGCAGTCCTTGCAAACAAGCTCTGTCATAAAATTTTCCAAGTCCTTTTCATCTTTAAGCATATCATAAGAAAACTTCACAACCCCCTCAAAATGCCTTTTAAGGCGGTGTCTTTTCCAAAAAAAGTCAATCTCTTTTGAGTTGCCATAAAGGATTATCCTTTGTTCGCTCTCATTTAGCTCGCAAAAGGGCTTTTTTATGTCTATGTAATTTTGCTCACAAAATGCACACAAAAACTTGTAATAATAGCTCTTGTTAAAGCCATACATAGTCTTAATCGCCCCGTTTTCAATGCTTAAATTCTCATCAATGAGCCTCTTCATATCAAGAGAAAAGCGAATGCCAAGCCCATCGCAATTCTCACAAGCACCCTTTGGGGAGTTAAAAGAAAAGCTCAAAGGCTCAAGGGGCAAAAAAGAGATCTTACAGTCAAAACAAGCATTATGCTCGCTATAATGAAAATGCTTTGAAATGCCTAGCTCCTCAGCATTTAGCACCTCAACCTCAAGCTCGCCAAAGCTCTCAACAAGCCCTTTTTCAACATCACTTGCCAAACGGTTTAACAAGTCCTCCTTAATCTCAAGCCTATCAATGACTAGCTTTATAGTGTGCTTTTTACTCTTTCCTAGCTCAATTTCCTCATCAAGCCGCACCATAACCCCATCAATTTGCGCCCTCACATAGCCCTTTGCAAGCAAGCTTTCTAATAAGTCGGTGAAAGTTCCCTTTTTCTCACGCACAAGGGGGGCAAAGATGATGATTTTAGCCCCCAAGGGAAGCTTTAAAATCTCATTTACTATGTCGCTTGCACTCATACTAGATACCACCTTGGCGCACTTGTGGCAGTGCTGAATGCCCACCCTTGCATACAAAAGCCTGAGATAATCATAAATTTCAGTGATGGTTCCAACTGTGGAGCGAGGATTTTTGCTAGTTGTCTTTTGATCAATCGCAATAGCAGGGGTTAAGCCCTCGATTTTATCAACATCTGGCTTGCCAACCTTGTCTAAAAACTGCCTTGCGTAAGCACTGAGACTTTCTATGTAGCGGCGCTGTCCTTCTGCATAAAGAGTAGAAAAGGCAAGTGTGCTTTTGCCAGACCCTGAAAGCCCTGTGAAAACGACAAGCTGATTTTTGGGGATTTGTAGATTTATGTTTTTGAGGTTGTTTTCCCTTGCACCGATAATCTTAATGCTTTCGTTCAAAGCCTTGTCCTTTATGAATTTAATCAAACTTTGATTATAGCACTTTTTTGCTTAAATTTTTTAACTGTTTTTAAAGTACTTGTAGCTTGGGTTCTTGTGTATTTAAAATTTTGACTGTGGGTTTATGTTAAGTTCTTGCTTTGTGAATTTAAACAGGTCTTTAAAACAGTTAAACTTTGTAAAAAAAGATTATAAAAATTCAAGCTTGTTTATAAACACAAAGCCCTTAAAAGTAAATTCAAGCTTTTTTAAAACAAAAATAGATTAAATGTAGTACGAAGGCAAGAAACTTGAAAGGAGGCTTAAATACCCCCTTTTTTAGCCATTTAAAAACTGTAAAAATATAAGCCTTCAAATAAAGCAAGTTAAATTCAAGCCTCATTTTTTTCAACAAAGTCATTAAGGTATTTTAAAAGCTTAAAAAAGTTTTCTTTGCTTTTATCATCTGGGGTGTAATTATTTTTATAGTTTTGACTTGACAAAAAACTTTTACGATCTGTGTTTTTCCCCAAGTCTAGCCCTTCTAAGACCTCGTAATCTTTTTGAGAAAATAAATCTTCTATTTCAAGCTTGTTTGTGGCATTTTTATCAAAATCAACCGTAATGACAGCTAAATCCTTACTATTTTTGACATAGTCTCTTAGAGCCCGTCCTGCCTTGTCATTATCCACTAATAAAATAGCCTTATCTTTGTTTGCCTTAGCGATTTTGGGCAGCTCTTCTATGAGTAGTTTTTGCTTGTCAGTAAGGCTTTCTTTGCCCTCTTCAAATTTACCAAGCCCATTTACAGGCAAAAAGGCAAAATTTAGCCTTTCTCCCTTTTCTTTCTCAAAAAGTTGCTTAAATTTCGTAAGGTAATTATAATCCGTTATCCCCTCCACAAAGACAAACTGTTTTGCCTCCCACAAATGCTGCACCCCAAAGGCTTGTTTAATCTCTTTTAGAGCATCGACATTATCATCTGCTGAAAAAAAGTAGTTTATAATTTCACTACTGCCATCCCCCTTTTGCCTAATGATTCGAAGCTCATCCAAAAAGTCCATATCTGCAAGAAAGGGCGAGTGCGTGCTTATGATGAAAGATATACCACTTGTTTTGGCAAATTCTTTCAAAAATTCACGCAAATGTCTTTGTGTAGGCACACTAAGAGTAGCCCCAAGCTCATCTATAAGCACCAGATCGCCTTTTTCTAAGCTTTGAGTGTGTAAAAAATTAAAGAAAAAGTTAAAAAACCACCTAAAGCCCACGGACTGCTGAGAGAGTTTTTGGGATTTTTCGTTTTTAAGAAGATAAAATTCAAGTTTATTGTCCTCTAAACCAAGCTCAAAGCTGTAAATTTCATCTTTATCCGTGCCATAATAAAGCTCGTTAAAACATTTTGTAACCGTGCTTTTTAATCGCTGATTTATGTTTTTTATAAGCTCTCGTCTTTGAAAGAATTTTTGGCTATCATAGTGTTTTTTTATCATTTCTCTACACTTTCCATCATCTGCTAAAACCTCAAAAAGACTGTTAAAAAAGCCTGACTCATCCAAATTTTTAGGCTCTATGTATAAATCATCATCTTTAAGCTCTTTTTCATCATAAACAATCACTTTCGGACAAGGTTTTATGCCAAATTTGTTTTCAAGCTCGTAGCGTATAAGGCGATCTGCTTCGCCCTTGGCAAAGAAGATTTGTGCTAATCTATTGTGATATGCTTTAAGATCTGCTAAGTGATCTTCGCTTAAATAAGAATGTCTATTTAAAATATCCTTTCTTAATGTTTGCCATTCCTTATATACAGCATTAAATTTATCTTGCTTTTTACCCAAATCAAAGTTTGCAAAATACTCAAATTCCTCATCAAGCAAGTTTATATTATCCTTTGTTCGATACCTATCTTTGTAATAAGAATCCCTAATCCAAGCAAGATTAAAAAATATCGCTTTTAAGTCTTTATACCACTGTTTAATTTTAGAGATAAATTCCTCATTAGAGCTAGCTTTGCTTTCTAATTCAGACTCGTTGGGGGGGGGGGGGTAGCACCTTGCAAAGTGGTAGTTTCTTGCAAATAGATAGTGCCTTGAGTAGTTTCTTGCAAAGAAGCCGGTAAAAAATCTTCGCTAAGCTTTTCTAACTCGTTTAGTTGATTTAAAGCCTTTTTGCCAAACTTGCTATCATTTACAAATACTTTCATATAAGAGATCTTGTCTTGCAAGGCTTTAATAGAGGCTTTTTTGTCTATTATGCTAGTATCTAACTCCTCATAAAGAGGATTTATAGGAATTTTTGATTTTTTAAAATCATCCTTTAAGAAGCTTATTAAATTCACACCATTACCAAGAGTTTTTGAGTTATTGGAGTTGATAGTAAAGTGGCAATTTGCGACAAAGGCTTTGTCATAGTTTTTTACCTCGCTTAAATTGCCAAAAGGCATAGTGCGAAAGCATTTAATGCTTTTGCCAGTATTAGACTCAGCCGAGCAAAGAAGCATTAAATTTTTATCCTTTAAGATAAGGCGAATTTCCTCTCTTGGATTTTCCTTGTCTTTGTCTAAATCAAACAAGCAAAGCACAGAAGAGCTTTTAAGCAAGTTCTTTAACTGTGTTATGTACTCCTCAGTTGACATTTTTTCTTTTTTTGCCACTGTTTCTAGAGAATTTTCGCTAAAAACTATATTAAAAACCTTGTCCTTAAAGCTCTCATCAAGCTGTCTAAAATAGCTATCTATAAGCTTTTTAGAGCTATGTACTAGCCTTAAACTAGGCTCTTTATCCTCATCAATAAAATTTGGCTTATCATCTTCGCTTATGCTTTTATCCCCAAAGGCTTGCAAAGCACCTAAAACATTGCTCTTGCCTGAATTGTTCTCGCCTACAAGGATGATTAAATCGCCCTTTGTGGCATCTGCGTTAAGTTCTAAATTTTCCACCTTGCCTATGCCAAGATTGCGAAAATTTGCTATTTCTAGCTTTCTTTGTAGTGTCATTCTTTGTCCTTTCTTATTAAAATTTGTCATTTGCGTGAATTTTACTAATTACACGACTTTGAATTTTAGCTTTTTATTTGTAAGTTCTGTGAATTTTTTGCCTTTTTTGTTGCAAGTTTAAGCACTAACTTGCAAATACCCATAAATCTAGCGAATTGTAGCCTTAAACTAAAAATTCACAATGCCCATCTTGCGAAGTAAGCCAAAGCTAGTCATTAAAATAGAAAGTGCATAGATACTAAGCATAGCCACTCGGTGAAAGCTAAGCTTCATCCTTTCTAGGATCTTAATTCCCAAATAAACCCCTATAAGAGAGCCAAGTCCAACGGTTATGCCATATTGAAATACAGTCTCATCTAAAACCCCCTCACGCCAAAAAGATAAGCTTCCAGCCACGCTTGCAAAAAGCACATAAAAAAGGGATATTCTAGTAACTTGTTTGCTATCATAGCCCAAGAAAAAGCCCAAGATCATAGCGATTTGCACCCCACCTCCTATGCCCAAGGATATGGCAAAAACGCCCATCACAAGACCAGAGCAGACTAAAACCAGCCTTGTGAAAAACACGCTCACTTGTTTTTGCACTGCTACATTTTTTTTGCCAAAGAAGTATTTAAGAAAGAAGATAATGCTAACACATAAAAACACAGCAGTTAGGGTAAGATCTGAAAACAAACTTACAATCACCCCACTAAAACTAGCCCCCACAAGCCCACCAAAGCCCACAAAAAGCCCCTCTTTGACATTTAGGGTCTTCTTTTTGTAGTTAAGATAAGAGCCAAAAACAGAGGAAAAGATCATTTGAATAACGCTTATGGCTATGGCATGATGTGAGCTTTCTCCAAGTATGAGGGCAAAGGGGACTATAATCATACCCCCTCCTATGCCAAAAAGCCCTGAGCTAAGCCCTGCTACTATGCCTATTAAGGCATATGGTAGCTGTGTAAGTAAAACTTCCATTTTTCCTCCCAAAAGGCTGAATTTAAAGGCATAAGGTGCTTTTTAAAAAAGTGTCGATCTTAGATAAAATTTGTCATTACAAAAAGCTAGGCATTTTCGCAAGAAAGGCTAACAAGCTAAAAGCACAGTTAAAAATTCACGCTTTTGCTTAAAATTTTAAAGTTTCTTTATCGCAACTTGAATTTTTAAAGTTGCTTTCCCAAAATAGAGCTTTGCAATGACAAAGCAACGCCATCTTTTAAAGCTGGGCATAAATTTGACTGAATTTAGGCTTTAATTCAAAGACTGAATTCAAGCTTAAATTCAAGGCTAGTTTCTTAAGCTATGTCTTGTTAAGCCTCAAACAAAGCATCCTAAATATAATTTCTTTGCAAAACGAAGTTTCTTATCAAAGCAAGGTTTCTTTGAAAAAAGAAAAGTCTTTATGAAACAAGCCTTCTTTAAAAAGCAAAAGTTCTTTTGAATTTAAGATCTATTTAGCAAGTGCGTTTATTTTAAGCTTTAATACCTTGCCAACAAGCAAAACACAAGTTTTGCAAAAGCCAAACAAAGTGAATTTATAAGGCTTTTTAAGAAGAAAGCCTTTAAATTCAGCTTAAATTTAGCCTCTCTAAAAGCTTGAAAATTTAACTTTTATCTCTTATTTTAAGCTCACTTACAAGCTTAGCGTAGCGGTTATAATCTCTTCTTTTAAGATAGGCTAAAAGCCTCTTTCTTTGCCCTACAAGCTTTAAAAGTCCAAGCCTTGATGAAAAATCCTTGCTGTAAATTTTAAGATGTTCTGTAAGATCGCTTATCCTAGCACTAAGTAGGGCAATTTGCACCTCAGCTGAGCCTGTATCTCCTTCTTTCCTAGCGAATTTCGCAACTATAGCAGCCTTTTTAGCCGAATCCAAAGCCATTTTAGACCTCCTGATTGGTATAAATTAAAAGGCACATTATAGCAAAAATTCAGCCTCTAAGCTAAAAATATGCAAATTTTTTGCTATAATATCTCTTTATTTTAAGGCAAAGAAGATACAGTGAAAACCCTAACCATCATCGATACCTTCGGCTTTTTTTTCAAACTTTTTTATGGGGTAAAGAGCTTAAAGACTAGTTCTGGTAAGCCTAGTTCTATGGTAAGTGGCTTTTTAAACTTCGTTTACTCCCTAAAAAAAGAGCTTAAAAGCGATTATTTGATATTTGCCCTTGATAGCAAGGGCAAGACCTTTCGATCTCAAATTGATCCAAACTACAAAAGCAACCGACAAACCCCACCAGATGAGCTTTTAGAGCAAATTCCTGTATGTATAAATGCGATCAACAAAATGGGACTTTGTTCCTATTCAAAGGAAGGCTACGAGGCAGATGACATCATAGCCTCTGTGGTTAATTTTTGCAAAAACAAGGAGATCTTTGTCCGCATTGTAACTCACGATAAGGATCTTTATCAGCTAATAAAAGATGGCAAGGTTAGCATTTATAGCCCCATTTCTAAAAAAGATTACAACGAAGCAGCTTGCATAGAAAAACACGGGGTTAAGCCCTCTCAAATAAAAGACTTTTTAGCACTTTGTGGAGATAGTGCAGATAACATACCAGGTGTGAAAGGCATTGGAGCAAAGGGGGCTAAAACCCTGCTAGATGAATATGAAAGCTTGGAGGGCATTTATGAGAATTTGCTTTTAATTCGCAATGAAAGAACAAAAAATCTACTAGCCCAAGGCAGGGAAAATGCCTTTTTAAGCCAAAAATTAATAAACCTATATGACACGCTTGAGGTGTCAAGTTTGCTTGAAGGGGCTGAATTTAAAGATGAGGAGCCTCTTTTAAAGGTGCTTGATCTTTTGCAAGATTACGAGTTAAAGACGCTTTTAAACAAAGTAAAGCCTAAAAACAAGGATAAAATTTTAGGCTTTAAGGCAAGGTTAATCAGCGATGAAAACGAGCTTTTCACTCTCTTGCAAGGACTTGATGAGAATAAGATCATAGCCTTTGACACAGAGACCACAGGACTTGAAGCAAATGCTGATATAGTAGGCTTTTCCTTTGCCTTAAATGAAGAAGAAGCTTATTATGCCCCAATTGCACACAGCTACATAGGTGTAGGCAAACAGCTTTCAAAAGAGGCGGCAAAAAGGGCTATAGAGCTTATTTTCAAGGGCTTTGTGGTGGGGCATAATCTTAAATTTGATTTTAAAATCGTGCAGAATAATTTTGGACTGCAAATACCTGCAAACTTTGCTGACACTATGATTTTAGCCTGGCTTTTAAACCCTAGCAAGCGCGTAAATATGGATAATTTAGCAAAAAGGCTTTTTGATTATGAATGCATAAAATTTGAGCAAGTTGTGCCAAAGGGTGCAAATTTCGCAGCCGTACCCCTTGAAAATGCCACAAAATATGCAGCAGAGGATGCTTACATAACTTTAAGATTTTATCTTTATTTTGTCAAAGAGCTTGAAAAGCCACTTTTAGAACTAGCCAGTAAGCTTGAATTTCCTTTCATAAAGATCATTATGGATATGGAAAAAAATGGCATCAAGCTTGATACAGTGCGTTTAAATGAGCTTATGGGACACTTTTCAAAGGATATAAGAACGCTTAGCGATGAAATTTATGCCCTTGTGGATGAAAAATTTAATATAAATTCTCCCAAACAAGTAGGCGATATTTTGTTTGTAAAATTAGGCTTACCAAGTGGTAAAAAAGGCAAGAGTGAGCTTTTATCCACTGATGAAAGGGTGCTAAATGAGCTAATTGACAAGCACCCTGTGGTGCCAAAACTTCTTGATTATAGAGAACTTGCCAAGCTTTATTCAACCTACTGTGAGCCTCTTTTAAAACTAGCTAAAAAGGATGAAAACTCACGCATTTACTCAAATTTTATACAAACAGGGACGGCAACTGGAAGACTGGCAAGTAAGGATCCAAATTTACAAAATATCCCAGCTCACGGACAATATGCCAAAGATTATAAATCTTGCTTTGTAGCCCAGGAGGGCTTTAGCTTTTTAAGCCTTGATTACTCACAAATTGAGCTTAGAATGCTTGCACATTTTAGCGAGGATGAAAAGCTCTTGCAAGCCTTTGCAGAGGGGGCTGACATACACGCAAGAACTGCTGTGATGATCTTTGGGGAAAGTAATTACGAGACAAGAAGTATAGCTAAAAGCATAAATTTTGGGCTAATTTATGGAATGGGCTTTAAATCTTTAAGTGCAAATTTAAAAATAGAACCAAGCCTTGCAAAGTCTTATATAGAGAAGTATTTTAGCAATTTTACAAGCATAAAGCAGTATTTTGAAAGGGTTAAAAACGAGGCATATAAAAATGGCTTTGTTGAAACGCTCTTAGGGCGAAAGAGGTATTTTGACTTTGAAAATGCAAGTGCTATGATCAAGGCTTCTTATGAGAGAGAAAGTGTGAATTCTATCTTACAAGGCTCAGCTGCTGATGTGATAAAACTTGCTATGCTTGAAATTTCGCCACTCTTAGATGAAAACAAAAGGCTGATCTTGCAAATTCACGATGAGCTGATCTTTGAGGTTAAAGATGAAATGATAGAAAATTTTGCAAAAAATTCACAAGATTGTATGGAAAATGTGGTAAAATTAAGGCTAAATTTAAAAACAAGCTCAAGCATAGCCAAGAATTTAGCCAAGTTAAAATAAGGCTTTTTATGAAATTTTAAAGCAAATTGAGCTTGAATTTAAATAAAACAAGGAGTAAAAATGGATTTAACGACCATACTGGGAATGATCTTAGCAACTGCAAGTATCTCTGTGGGGGACATTATGGAGGGTGGAAACCCCTTGCATGTTATACATGTTAGCTCCTTGCTCATTGTGATTCCAACTGCTGGCTTTTGTGCTATGACAGCAACCCACAAAAGTGCGGTAAAAGCAGCCTTCAAAGAGCTTAAAATAGCCTTTACAGGAGCAAAGGTGAATTTGCCTGAACTAATAGCTCAGCTTGTGGATTTTTCAACCATAGCAAGAAGAGATGGGCTTTTGGCTTTGGAAGGAAAGACAGGTGAGATAGAAAATGAGTTTTTGAAAAGTGCCTTGATGATGCTAGTTGATGGAAAAAGCTTTGATGAGATTAAAGATTCTATGGAAATTCAAACAGAGGAGCTTGAAGAGCATTATAAGGAGGCGGCTGAGTATTGGCTTCGCTTTGGCGAGACCTGCCCTACGATGGGGCTTGTTGGAGCGGTGATGGGGCTTATGCTAGCACTTCAAAAGCTTGATAATCCGCAAGAAATGGCACTTGGTATAGCAGGTGCTTTTACTGCGACGGTTACTGGGATTTTTGGTTGTTATGCCCTTTTTGCACCCTGGGGCAATAAGATGAAAGCAAATGGAATGGAGCTTGTAAAAGAACAAAGGGTTATAACAGAGGGCATAAAGAGCATAGCTGAGGGGGCTAATCCTAGGGACTTAGAGGCTAAGCTTTTTAATTTCTTGCCTCATGGGGCTGTGAAGATTTCTCAGTTTGATAAATAAAAATTGATGTTTAAAATTGCCTTGTGGAGTTTTTTGAATTTTAGATATTTTTTGGGCTTGAATTTGTTTTGATTTTGGCATTTCTCGCAATTTTGCGATAAAGTGCTTTTGCGAAACTTGATAGACTAGTATATCTTATCTATGTCCCACAAAAGCACTTTCAAAAATACTTCGTGCGTAGAAATGCTTTATTTTAAATGTTTTTATGTTGAGCTTTGTAATTTTTTAGATCTTTTTTATAAAAAATTCAAGCAAGATGTGAATTTTTGCTTTTGTTTTGGCGTTTGTAGTGTTGAGTTTTTTATGAATTTTTAATTAAAAAAGCTATCTTGTGAAGTATGCGGTGATACTTCAAAAAGTGTGATAAAATCGCCACTTGTAAGTGAGGCAAAATCCCTTGCAAGTTAAAACTGCAGACAAGGTTCCTACCTTTCGGAGAACTTATGTGGATGGGTCGTCATTATGAAAGGACAAAGTCGGCGTTGCAGCTAGAATGTAGCGGTTTTGCCTAGCAAAAATGTCTTAGCAAAAGCGTAGCACGAAGCAAGATACAAATTCACGCAAAGCTTGAATTTTCGCAATTCGTTGTCAGTAGTCCATATTCTGCACTCCCTTGCAAAGATGGTTTGGGGGTGGGTAAGCTTGCTTGAATTTAAATTCACAAGGTAGTTAATCCGTTCGGATTATGGAATAGTGAAAACAAAATAAGAGCTTTTTTTGCAAAGTAAATTCGTGTAAAATTAAAATCTATTTTTTATTTTTCGTAGTCTGTGTTTTGTATGCACTTTAATATTTTTTTAACAAAAAATTCAAGCAAAGCGTAAATTTTCGCTTTATTTTAAGCGTTTGCTTTTAATTTTTTCGCAAAATTCGTAGCTAATGTTTGAAAGTCCCTCCCTTGCGAAGGGTTTTACTTTGCAAGGCTTACAACCCATTGGGTGGGTCATCATTATGAAAGGGCAAAGTCGGTTTGGCAATACAAATTCAAGCAAAGCTTGAATTTACGTAATTCGTTGTCAGTCATTTGTATTCTGCATTCCCTTGCGGAGGGGTTTGCTTCGATGCACTAATAATTCTTTGAGTTGATGTTTTGCGTAGCAACAAGCTAAATTCAAGCAAAGCGTGAATTCTCACTTTGCTTTTGTCATTTTTGAAGTTGAATTTATAAAAAGTTTGAAGTTAAACTTATAAAAAGGAGCTAAGATGGCTAAACATAAATGTCCTGAGTGTCCAGCGGGTGAGAAATGGGCTGTTCCATATGCTGACTTTTTGTCCTTATTACTTGCGCTTTTTATCGCACTTTGGGCGATAAGTGAGAGTAATCCTTCCAAAACAGAAGCCCTAAAAACAGAGTTCATTAAAATTTTTGATTTTACCCCAAGTCAAACAGTACAAGAAGATAGTGCCAATCAGCAACGTTTCAAAGGAGCCTCCAGAAATCCTCAAGAACAAGAGGAACTTGAAGCCTTAAAAAGCCTCACAGCCTCCCAACAACAAACCATCCAAAAGCTAAAACAAGCCCTAGATCAAAGCGAAAATCAAGTAGCCTTGCAGCTTCCTGCTAGGGTTGAATTTGACAGAGGAAGTGCTGAGATCAAATCAAGCGATGTGCAAGATTTTTTAAAATACATGGTCGAGTTTTCATTAAGGCTTCCTAGCACAGTGCAAATTGAAATAAGAGGCTATACAGATAATAGCGACACAGCCTCAAATAGCTTTAATCTAGGCTATGATAGGGCTAAGAGCGTGGCTGATTATTTCATAAGTGGGGGTGTGAGCGTTAAAAATATCAGCATAAAAAGCTATGGTTTAAACTCGCCCTTAGAAAATAACGATGCAAACTCACTTAGAAACAATAGGGCTGAAATTTTTTACAAGATAGAAACCACAGATCAGCAAACTCAAAGATCGGTCTTAGAGAATTTAAATCAATTTGAGGGCAATGTAGAATAGCTAGCCCCAAAAATGATTATCTTAGCGTTTATAAATTTTAAGCTCACTTATACTTGATGGCTTGAAATTTAGCCTTTTTGCAAAAAAGCATATATTTGTCATTTTAAGCCTCGTGTAAAAGAGGCTTAAAAAATTCAAGCAAAAGCTTGAATTTTTATAATTTTAATTTGTGAAATGTTGTTGCTAAAATGCCTAGTTTCTTATCAAATGACAAAGATGGCATTTTGTCTAAGATAAATCTTGTTTTAAAAAACCTAGTCTTAATAAAATTTTAGCTTTAATTAAGCTTGGTTTAAGATGCTGGGATTTTTTATTAATTTTAGGCTTAATTAAACTTAACAAGATTTTCTCTTATCAATTTTAATAAATGGCTCAAGATACTTTAATAGGATTTTGGCTTATCAATTTTAGTAAATTTTGATGAGAATTTTGTCCTAAATTTTTCACATTCATTTTATTTCCTTTAAGTAATGGATAAAATTGTTAGACATTAAATTTGACTAAACGAAACTTCGCAAACTTCTACTACACAGTTGCGAGTGTGTAACACGAAGCAAAAAAGTTCACAATTTCGTTTATGTGCTTGTTTTCTTTGCAAACTAGTTTTCACTATGTTTTACAAGATCTTGTGCCTTTGCTCTTTGCTTTACGAAGTTGCAAGCCTAGCGTTGCAAAAAATCCACTAATACTTCATAGGCTTTGAAACACTCCTATAAATCTCAGTTTTGCCAAGCTTTTCAAATTTTCATATAATCCACAGTAACTCAGCCGTCAAACAATACTTTACAATCTGCGTTCAAACGCAACAGTTTCACTACAACATTCCTTCTCGCAAAGGGACAAGTAACACGAGCAAAACACAGACATTTTGCGATTAGCTCAACGCACACTCTTAGCTCACAATTTTTTGTCCCTTGTGTTACACAGTTTAAATTCAAGGAAAAAAAACTTTCCTTAATTTCAAACTCATCTTTAGTTTTCTAAACAAATTTATCCTTGCTAGTTTTTTAAACAAGCTTCGTTTTGCTGATTTTTCACATTATTTAAGGATTAAAATATGAATTTGACGCAAAATTATATTTCCGCAAACACGAGGCATTTGACAAAATTCAGCAATTTTATTTGAATTTAAATTAAGAGCTTTTTGAAAAAGAAGATGCATTAGGTAGAAACATACTTCAAAATTACCCTAACTTAGATCTGCTAAATTCACAAATTAAGCCTTGTTGTTTCACATACATTAGCTTAAAATTGATTTAAGCTTAATTGAATCTATTTTTCATAAACAGTAACTTAAAAAAACACTTTGCTTTAAATTTAGAAAAAAGCTACGCGCAAAAATTCACAGTTGATTTAATCTTAAATTTAAGCTATCTCAAACGACTTGCAAATTTTTTCTTGTTTGAGGTATAAACAAAGCTTAATACCTCAGCCACAGCCTTAAAAAGCTCCTTTGGTATAAGCTCACCCACCTCGCAACTTTTATAAAGCTCTCTTGCTAGGCTTGGATTTTCATAAACCAAGACGCTATTTTCATAGGCTAATTCCTTGATTTTTAGGGCTAAAAAATCCACCCCCTTTGCCAAAACCTTAGGGGCAGCTTCCTTGGTATTATCATAACGCAAGGCTATGGCGTAGTGGGTTGGGTTGGTAATTACCACGTCAGCACCTGCTACGTCTTGAACCATCCTTCTTCTTGCTGCTTCCATTTGTAAGCGGCGAATTCTCCCCTTAACCTGAGGATCTCCTTCCATTTGCTTATATTCATCCTTTACTTCTTGTTTGCTCATTCTCAAGGACTTAAAATACTGAAAGCGAACCAGCAAAAGATCAAGTAGCCCAATGCCAAGAAAGGCTATGATAACCACAGCAGCAAGGATGATGGCCTTTTCTTTAAACCAGGCTAACTGATCTGCTATGGCAAAAAGCTCCACCTTTGGAAGCTCTCTCATAAAGCTTAATAAAAACACAAAGGCTATGCTAAAAACAACCCCCACCTTCAGCACTATTTTCACAGCCTCTATGGCCTTTTTCATTGAAAAAAGATTTTTTAAGCCCTTGATGAAATTAATCTTATTAAGATCTGGGGTGATGGGCTTTGTGGTAAAGATAAAGCCAAATTGCATTAAATTTCCCAAGATACCTGCTATCATAATGCTTAAAACTATAGGCAAAAGCATAATTAAAACCTCTGTAACTGTTTTTATGGTGATAGCTTGTAGGATTTTAAGATCAAGCTCAACGCCTATTAGCCCTTGATAATAGCGATATAAATTTATGATTCTTTCTGACAAAAAGCCTATCATAAAAAGCACCACAACAAAGGCTACTATGAGAGTAAGCACAGCAGAGGCATCTTGGGACTTAGGCACATTGCCATCCCTTCTTGCATCTGCTATTTTTTTACTCGTGGCTTCTTCGGTTTTTTCTTGATCCTCTGCTGCCATTTAGCTCCCTTTGATGAAAAGTTAAAATTTTAAAAACACTAAGAATTTAGGCTTAATTAAACTTAATTTTATCTTATCAGTTGAAAGAAAATTCAATAAAGATCTTATTTAAATTCTTGCCATTATATCTAAATTCTATTTTTAAAGTAAGGGGCAATTTTTCTTTGTGCTATGAATTTTAGCTAGGTAAAATTCACAAAGACATTTTGTAGCTGTAAGCTTGTAAAACAAGGTCAAAAAATTCTCTATTTTGCCGATCTTTATTTACAAACTAAGTTTTGTTTGATCTTGTAAGTAGCTTTTGCTTTTTCTTGTAAATTTATGGGTGCAAGGAAGTGAGCTTGATGTTTTTGGCGATTGATACTTTTAGCTGATACACTTAGATCTAAAAGCAAAGAAACTTAATTTAGATCTAAGATCAAGCTTAAAAATAAAATTTTGTTAAAATGGCTTATGAAAACTCCTAACTCATTTTAGCTAAAAGCATCGATAACCTTTTAAATTTATCCTTATGGATTAAAAACAAACTTTGTTTTTTTATAGTTTATTGATTAAAAATTCTATGATTTAAGTTTGATTGAGATATGAATTTGGACAAAGCGTAAATTCACGCTGAAATGTCTACTTTCAAGGCATTTGTCGCTTGTTCTTTGATTTCAGCTATAAGGGCATTTAGATCCTTTGTGAAACTTGCATTGTCAAGATTGTTGATGACAAGTTCCTCACTTACTTTAAGCGATATTGAAATGCTTTGAATGCCTTGAATTTCTTTTTCAAGGGACCTAAAATACTCATCTACACTAGCATAATTTTTGGCATTTAGGATCTTTTCATAGTCTATGTCAAGCTCTTTAACTGTCTCTTTGTTCTCTTTTGACATTCTTTCAAGTAATTCCTCTAAGCTTTTAATCATATCAGGTAGCCCCCTAGACTTACCCTCTATGTTTTTTTGCGTTAAAGCTATGATTTCTTCTTTGCTTTGAAGCTCGCCCAGAGTCAAATATCCATCCATATTTGCATCCGCTTTTAAAGTGGAGTTGAGCACCTTTTCTATGGTGTTGGGCAAAGTTGTGTCATAGTGTTTGTTATAGGCTAAGTAGGATGAAATGCCTTGCATATAAACAAAGCTAATATTAAAGCCTTTGCCTACAGCAAAATTACCCTCTGTGCTGTATCCTGTTAAAGTGTCTCCCTTTTCGCTGTCGTTTAAAAAGCCATTTTTATCGGTGTCTGCGCCCACATAGTTTCTTTTGTAAGCTATGTCACCAAACCAGCCTGAGACAAAATTTTCAGCCTCGCCTTTAAGGGTGATTTGTCCGTTTTTGTCTTTGTCAAAATTTTGTGAGCCAAAATATGTTTTAAGCCTTTCTAAATTCTCAGTGCTAAGCCTTAAATTTATTCTGTTGCCACTTACCTTATCTTTGAATGAAACTTCATTTGCAAATTCATAGTGTTTTTCTAAATCAGAGCTTGTTTTTATCTCGCTTTGACTGTTTAAATTGAGATTTTTTTTGACTATATTTGAAAAACTTTCCAGCTTGTCTTGATTTAAATTTGAAAGGCTAGAATATACCGTTTTGCTTTGCATGCCGTTGAGATTAAATTTAGTGCCATTGAAGGTTAAATTTTTTCTAACAAGTCCAAAAGAAGAATGGCTAAAATACCTAGTATCAGCCCCAACGCTAGTATCAAGATAGCTTGACATCGCACTTAATCCTCAATAACAACCAGCATAAATAGGCTGTTTAAGCGTTTGCGGCCTCGTGCAAGCCTTATGTTTGTTGCGCTGAGGCATGAGATAGTGGGTATATACATACCAATTCACACTGCCTATCTTATAACCACCCACAACCTCAGACATTTCAGCTTCACTCAGCTTTTTCACGCCCACAAAATTCTCGCTCAAAACCCCATTACTTATCTTTGTAAGCAGATCATCAGCCAAAGAAAAAGTAGAAATTAAAACACTCAAAAATGCTAACTTGAAAAGTGCTTTTGACATATTTTAATTCCTAAAATTTGAAATTTATTTATAAGACACAGTATATATCGACTTATTTACTTAACACTTTATATAAATGAAAGCTAATTTTTTGCAAATTACAATTTAATAAGACTAAAATTTATTTTCTAAAAAATTTAAGTTTTCTTTTAAGAGAGAAAAAGCTTGAAAGCTAAAATTTCTTCCACAAACTAATCCCAAAGATAAAATCAGGAGAAGCAGAGCTACCACCAAAACTAGCACTAAAGCCGTGTTTGAGTTTATGCTGTAAGTAGAGCCAAGGCTCAAAGTAGGTATATAGCGAAGTTCAGAGTTTTGCTCTCCGTTTATTAGCTGTGGGCTTTGCAATCTTTGCTCTGCTCCTAGATCAAGAGTGATTTTTGGACTTAAAACTGTGAGCTAGATTATTTGGCTTTGATTTTTTGAAATTTATGCTTGAAATCTCGCTCATTTGTAGGTGTCCTCGTCCTTTTTGCCTATGTATATAATTTGCAAAACATATACAACGCCCTTTTCTACTTCGGCGATTATGCGATGATTGCCTAACCGCCATCGATAGCGATTTTTAAAATTCACTAGCTTTTTGCAGTTTGGCATTTTTAAAGGCTCTTTGGTGTTTATCAAATCCTCAAAAATAAAGTCAGCGATTTTGAAATAATCGTCTGGATCTTTTTTTTTCAGCTTTTCTAGCGTTTTGTATGGAGTGTGTTTAAAGTTAATTTCATTCATCATCATACTTCGCATTCATTTCAGCTGTTTTAATACCTCTAATTTTAGCTATTTTCTCTGGCGACAAAGTCTTTTTAAAGCTCTCATATTCCCCCCTTACCTTTTTAATCGGAACGAAGTCGCTTTTCAAATTCTTTGCCATTTCACTAATTTTTGATTGCAAGAAACTTGTAAGCTCTTGTGATTGTGCGATTTTCGTTTGAAAATTTTGCACGAGCTTATTAGCTTTCTTATTCTCGTTCTCGAGCGATATGATTAATTGCCTTAATGTCATATCCTCGTACTTGCTGTAATCAATTTTAGAAGTCATTGCTACTTTCCCCCCCCCCCTTTTTTTTAATTTTTTGCTATATGAGCTTGCGAATTATAGCACAAAATTAACAAAAGCAAATTATCAAACTTTGAGCTTGCGAAATGTTTGGATAATTTGCCCTGCGTGGCTTTTCAAAAATCTCACAAGCTCGATTTTTGCTTTTAATGCTATAGCAAATTAAGCGAAGCTTGTCAAGTGTAGCTTCTTTTAAAATTCAAATTTACCCCCCCTTTTTTTTATAATAAAACTTACTTTTCGGCGTGTGGACATTGTCTATAAGCGTGGTAGAATAGGGCTTTCACCTCGTCCCACATTTTCCGACAAATTCAATACAAATTTTTCTTCTTTTACAAATTCAGCGAGGCACTTTTTTTTGAAAAATTTTCTATTTTTCGTTTTTTTCGCTGTAAGATAGGAAAACACGGACTTAGTCCGCTTTTTTACTAATTAAATGCCTATTTTATAGATATTTAATTAGTATAATGCTACGAATTACATTGATTTATCGGCACACTGCGTGTGCTTGTTGTAGGCTACTCCTAAAAAAAAGGGGGGGAAAGTAATTTAAGTTCCCTTTTTACCTTGATTTGATTATTAGTTTTTTGCTATTGTGTGAATTTAACTTTATGGATAAATCCCCACCCACATAAAAGCTGTTGCCATAGCGGATCTTCATAAATTCAAACCTCCTATCAAGATTATACGAAAAGCCCATATAAATACACCACAGGGTCGCTATATCCGCGTAGGCTTATTTGAGACGAGTAGGAATTAACATAAAAAGTTTTTAGCTCGTCTATGATTTTTTCTCGTGAAATTATAGAAGTTTGCAAAGAAAGCTGTGGCACAAAATCTAAAAATGAACTTCCAGTATAAATAAAGCCTAGCCATAAAGAATTAAAGCTTGTATCATATTCGTGGCTGTAAGCATTTGTAGTGAAATTTGTAAATTCTTTGCGTGCAAACGAACCACCGAAGGCCACGAGCAGATCAAGCCTTGAAGTGAGAGTGTAGATGAGCGTTTGATTAAGCGAGAGTTGCTTTGTGTCATTCCATATAGTTGGGTCGCCACTAATGCTAATGTTGGGGTAAAGATTGTATGAATTTGCATTGCCAGTGCTTAAAAGGGAAAGATTTGTGATACTTCTTAAGCCTACTTGCTTTTTGAAAAGTGAATCTACTGTTATGGCATCAGAGGCAAAAAGCTGAATATATAAAGCAAAGATTAGCCATAAAGGCTTTTTCACATTTAAGCCTTTATATCAAGCTTAGTTTGTCGTTTCATAGCCTTTTTTGCCATCTCTTTGTTAAATTTAGCGATTTATTCAAGCATCATTTGTATAGGATCCTTGTAATTTGCCAAAAAATCATCATAGTTTTTTCGATCTGTTCCAAATGATCTTTCTACCATTTCACCAAATTGTTTATTAACAAGAGCTAAGTTTTCACGCATTTAGCTTAAAGTTCTATCATGTCCTTTACCCCAAGATCTTGTTTCACCTTCTGTTAAATATATATTTGCATTTAAGACAGCAATTAACAAACCTCCCTTTGTGATGGAACCGTCGCTTTGAGTGTATTTATCAGCTGTGGTGTCCCAGTGCATTCCAGCAGGCTCTGTTGATTCTTTGCCTGCGTTGTGATTATTAAAAATATCAATTGCACTCTTATCTCAAAAAACATTAAAAAATAAACTATTTAACCCCTCTCTATTTTTTTCTGCTTGTGCATTATCATATCTTTGTGCCACACTGTGTAACTCGCCACTTGTATTGTAAATTTGTAAAATTTCAAAGCTTTGCTTATTATACTCATAACCTTGTGGAAAGCTTGCTATTTCTTCCTTACTAAAACTATTCTTAGAATTTAAAACCTACAACCTGAGAAAGGATGGCATAGGCATTGCCTACGCTTTTGGCTATGTCTATACTGTCAAAGGTTCTAAAAAAATTATTTTGATTTGCTCCCATTTTAGCAAAGCTTTGCATGGTGCTTGAATGTATCTTGTAGTCATTTGGGATGCCTGCTATTTTGTTAAATTCCTCCGTGAAATAACCATCCTTGTCTATTTTATAGCCTAGAACCTCAGTGCTTGAATTTTTAGAGCTTATTTGGCTTGAAAGCTTGGAATTTAAAGTTGATGAGCTTTTATCCTCGCTGTTTCTTACATTGATCTTGATGTTTGAGAAAAAGTTGTTATAATTTGTGCTATTAAAATTTATCATAGAGTTTCCTTAATTAATTTACTAAGCTAAAAGCCATTAATTAAGATCATATTTAGCCTATTTTCATAAGCTTTTTTGACTTCTTGCATTATCCTAGCATTCATATTGACATTATTAATTCTATATATTTTATTTTGATAGCTTCCTACAACAACAGCCTTTGTGCCAAATTTATACTGTGGCAACCCAAAAAGCCCCCTAGTTGTAGTTTTGGAAGCTGTTACGGCTATATATCTATTATTTAAGGGATTTGCGATAGAATAATTTTTTGATATGCATTTTGTGCGTGATAGTAGCCAACATTACCCCTGCATTCACCAACAACACCCAAGCCACAACTTGTTCTATTAGCTATTTCATACGAGCTAAAGCCAACTATAACACCAATTTCAGCATATTTCACAAGATTAGCATTGATATTTTCAAATATTATATAGCCTCTATCTCCACCATATACATAATATCCACCCACAACCTAACTAGCTTCTTCTTGTGTCAACACTTTAACCCCAGCAGACTTATCACTCAATGCACCATTTGTAAGTCTTGCAAGTATATCATCAGCCAAAGAAAAAGTAGAAATGAAAACACTCAAAAATATAGCTTTAAAAAATGTTTTACACATTTTTACATCCTTAAATTTGAAATCTGTTTACAACTATAACACATTTTTAAAAATTCATATAAATTTTACTTAAAATATTTGATAAAATTTCGCAAATTTTATCTATAAAACAAGAATTTTTTAAGGTCTATAACATTTTAAAATTTAGGTATCTTTATGAAAAATATTTTTTTGCTCTTTTTGCCCTTATTTTTAAGTGCTGAATTTGCGGTAAAATCATACCAAGAACTTAGAAATAAAGAACTTATTAAACAAAATTATGAGCAATCTTGCGGCACAGCAAGCCTTGCCACGCTTTTAAATATGATAGATGTGCAAAAATTTAGCGAGCTTGAAATCTTGCAAATGATGAGCGAAAAAGAGCTACGCACTGATATGGTAAGCTTTGCTGACTTAATAGCCGTGTTTGATAAGCTAGGTTACGAAGGCAGTGCATATCAAATCACGCGTCAAAGCCTTGACAAACTACTTGACATACCTTTGTTGGTAAAGATAGAGGATGATCCACGTTTTCCGCATTTTGTCATCATCATCAACAGCAAAGGAAACTTCTTGCAAGTGTTTGATCCAAGTTTTGGTAGATACCTAAGCTTAAAACGACAATTTTTCAGCATATGGGACAAGCACAAAGAAGGCGGTTTTGCACTCATCGTTTTGCCTAAAAATGAACTGCAAAAAAACGCTTTGCAAATACCTAAAAAACAAATGCCTAGTAGCTTGCATTTTGAATTTACGCCGTTTAGCTTATTTTAAGGTAAGTTTGCCTTACTCACAGTGACAAAACGGCCAAACATTTTAAAAGATCAAAAGCCACTCAAAAGCAAGACATAGATATAAGTTCGAGATGATTTTTGCTTGATTTTAGCACCAAAATGTTTGAAAATTACAAGATAAAACCATAAAAAATTCACATAAAATTTCAAATTTTAGACAAATTTTATTTTAACATTTTAAAATTTTATGATATAACTGCGAAGTGATTTCAAAATTTCAAAATGGCAAAACTACTTAACAAAATTCTAAACCTTGTACTTACAAGTACGCCAATTTCTACTCTTTCTTTGGCTGATGATCTACTTGCAAGACTTACAAATGGTACATTGAGTGATACTTCAATCGGCGTTAAAAAACTTACAAACGATGAAGCAAAGCAAGTTGTGGGTGGTTACAAAGCGTATTTTGTGGAGTTGAGAAACACTTCTCTTGGAATGCTTCCATGATGAAAATAGGTACAATAGCTCTTTTAAGTGATAATGAGCTATTATATAAAAGGGTTTGTAATTTGAGAGTTACTACCAACTAAAAATGCCTACGGACAAACAACTGCTACTTATTCAATAAGCGTATGTTATAATGAGTTGGTTTTTGTGGCTGATCATGCGAAAAATCAATTTGTGGCATTTAGTGTAACGCAAACTTATAGCACAGCAAATCCTTATCGTCCTACCATTACGCACACAGTAACGAATATGATATTGGGAGCAACAAATTTAAACACCGTTTATAAAATTCGCTCAAATACCTTCTATAACAAAATAGTCAATGAGATGCGTTCTGCGTATGAAAAAACCATAAAAAATTATCTCGCTACTAAACTGATGAGATAAAAAGTAGGTTTCCCCCTTGACTCTTTGGTTAAGGGATAAAAAAATTATTTTCAAGGATAGGAAAATATGATAAATTTCAACACAAACTCATTTAACCCACTTGCAAATTTAAAAGTAAGCGTAAGAAATACAGAAAATAAAAGCATAAATTCCAACCAAAACACCAATTCAAATCAAAATTCAAACAATATTCTAGGCTACGAAGTAAGTAAAGATTGGCTATTTTACAAGCGAATTTAACGAAGCAGTGGGAATTCCAAGCGATTATAAAATCCATTCAAGCACTATGCAAAGTTTAGTCAATGCAAATACAAGTGGCTTTACAAGGACTTTTAATAGCGTAGATATAGCCAAAAGCGTGGGTAATGCTTACAAAATACCCTCTCAAGTCGTGGGATATAATGTTTTAAATTCAAACTATAGCTTTACAAAAGATGAAATCTCGCAGTTTTCGCAAGGCTATGAATTTAACTACCAAAGCCTTAAGGTAAATAAAATTTACAACACAAAAAGTAAGCTAATCACAGCCATAGAGGGTTTTGACTATGAAAGTGCCTTTAAAAATAGACAGGGCATAAGCACAGTATTTCAATCAAACACAAACATTTTTAACAACTTGACTGGTGGCGAAGAAAGCGGAGTGCATTGAGCGATAACAGCGGACAAATACACCAACAAAGACGGCTCTATCTCAAAGGGTGGGCTTTTAATCGGTGTTTTGAATGGAATTTATACTTGGTGGAGGGCGAAACGACAAATTTTGGCAAGCTGACAGACTTTGACAAAAGCCTAAATTACCAAGAGATGATGCAATATGGGAAAAAATTTGCCAAAGAATTTGCAGCCCTTGAAATCGATGAGGCGTCTTTTGGGTTAAGTGGCTTTTTTGGAAACGATGAGGAATATAAAGACCCCACACAAATGATACTTGAAGAAATCGCTAAATTGAATGAAAAAAATGGCTAAAAAAGCGATAAAAAGCAACTTGAAAGTGTTGATATAAAAGCGTGAGCTTGTTTGTTTAATGGGCTTTTATCGCCAAAAAATTTTAAGCCAAAATTGTAAAAAATTTACAAAAAAAAATTTATAAAAAAGTCTAAATTTATGAAAAATCTTTTTTTGCTCTTTTTGCCCTTATTTTTAAGTGCTGAATTTGCGGTAAAATCCTACCAAGAGCTTAAAAATAAAGATCTTGTTAAACAAAATTATGAGCAATCTTGCGGTGCAGCAAGTCTTGCAACTCTTTTAAATATGATAGATGTGCAAAAATTTAGCGAGCTTGAAATCTTGCAAATGATGAGTGAAAAAAAACTACGCACTGATATGGTAAGCTTTGCTGACTTAATAGCTATGCTTGGGGCTATAAAAGTATAAAATGGATAAGTTTAAATTTGCTTTTAAAACTGCTTTGTTAAGATAGAAGATAAGCCTCGTTTTTACACTTTGTGGTGGTGATAAATCTAGGCGATTGATGCTTTTAGCTAAAATGACCTAGGATTTTTCCTAAACCATTTCAACAAAATTTTATACAAATTTTCGTTTTTAACCTTGACATTAGATCGAAATTCACTCTCTTTCAAATGCGTGAAAAATTCCCTTGCCGTGAAACCCCCTAATCTAGCCTTTGTAAGGTCCCCAGAAATTCACAATTTCGTTGATATGGTTTCGCCCAGTTACAAACTCGTTTTTGCTATGTTTTACTCTGTAATGTGCCTTTGCTCCTTCTTGCAAAGTTGCAAGACGAAACGAAACAAAAAATCTACCAAGGCACCGTAGGCTTTAAGCTTATCGCTGTAAATTTCACTTTCTTCAAGCTCTGAAAAGTCCTTTATTATAGGCAGCAGCTATTTGACACAGCAAGTGTTTGAGCGTATAAACGCAGCCGTTTCGCTTTAGCATACCTTCTGCTTGCAGTTACGAGTGCGTAGCACGAAGTAAAAACACAGGTGTTTTTTTCCAGCTCCACGCCCACGCTTTCCACGCACACCACCGAAGTAGCTCTCATCAACTTCGATTTCACCGCTGAGATTTTTTCACACTCTTTAAGGGTTAAAAGCTTGCTGCACTATCCTATTCACGCAAGGGCGAGACACCTTGCAAAGAGGGCGATTTTGCTTACGCAAATATCAGCACAAAAACACTCTAAAATTTGTCTAAATTTACGCTTTCCAATATAGTGCAAAAATATATACTAAGATCGATTTTACCAAGCTTTTAGCTGTTATTATATCAGCTAAAAGTATCAATCGCCAAAATCTAAGATTTTGTGCGAATTTTAGACCCAAATTTTGGTGCTTATTTATCCTCAAAAAAGGAATTTTTTTCGGACAAAAACGAACAAGGTGGCTATGCCTTAATCATCTTGCCAAAAAATCTTACTCATTTTAAGGGACACGACAAGCCTTATTTTTTCAATGTCCATTTGCTTGATAAGAACAAATTGCGTTTTTAAAATGCTTAAAATTAACTTAAATCTAGCTTAAAAGCCCCTTGAATTCCTTGAAAAATGCCTCATTTTCGCTTTGAAGTCCTATGGTGATGCGAATGGCATTAAGCCCATAGCTTTTTAAGTCCCTAATGATAATGCCCTTTTTAAGCAAGGCATTTGCTAAGTCTGTGCTGTTTAATCCTTTTTGCGAACTTGCCACTGAATTTAAGCTTGAATTTTTGTCTAAATTCTGTGCCACATTCATTTTAGAATTCAGGCTTGAATTTTTTTCTAAACTTGAATTTTCACCCTCATCAAGGAAATAAGTAATGAAATTTGTATAAGAATTAATGAATTTTATGCCATTTTGCCTCGCAAAGTCCTCATAAAGCCTCATTTGAGTGAAATTATTTTCAAGGGTTTTTGCCACAAATTCTTTATCATCCAAAGCCGCACAAGCGGCTTTTAGGCTTAAATTTGCTACATTAAAGGGCGCTCGCAATTTATAAAAAGCCTTGATTATTTGCTCCCTTGCGATGCCATAGCCCACACGAAGCCCTCCAAGTGCGTAAAGTTTTGAAAAAGTGCCAAGATAAAGGACATTGTCGTATTTGTTTATTAGCTCGCGGGGGTTTAAATGCTTTTTGCTGTCCTTAAAACTTGCAAATTCATTGTAGGCGCAGTCTAAAACTACCAAGCAGTCCCTATCTACAAGCTCGATAAATTCAAGCACCTCGCTAGTGTTTAAGCACTCGCCTATGGGATTGTTTGGCACGCATAAAAAAACAACCTTTATTTCATCTTTATGCGCGGTGTAAAGTTCTTTAAATTCAGCCAACTCGTGCGTTATGCTTGGCGTTTTGTAGCATTTTGCACCCACTTGCCTTGCATAAATTTGATACATAGCAAAGGTGGTTTTGCTTTGCAAAAAGGCGTTTTTTGAATTTAGCTTTGAATGCACTACAAATTCAATGATTTGATCGCTTCCTGCCCCTATGATAAGCTCGTTTTCGCTCACCTCGTAATGCCTTGCTAACTTCCCCTTTAACTCGCTCATACTATCATCAGGGTAAAGATGAGCTGTGTTGGCAAACTCTTTCAAGGCTTCTACGACCTTTTTGCTTGTGCCAAGGGGGTTTTCATTGCTTGCTAGTTTGATGACTTTTTTAAGCCCATACTCACGAGCAATCACCTCTATATCCTTGCCCGGCTCGTAGTTTGCTAAATTCTTTAAATGCTCGTTAAAGTTCATTGTTTTCTCCTGTTAAATATGACCCAAGCCACACTATGTCGGCGTTTTTAGCAAGTATTTCTTGGACATTTTCATCATCAATATGCCCCTCAAAGTCTATGTAAAAGCTGTATTCAAAGGCACGGCTTTTTACAGGGCGGCTTTCAAGGCGGGTTAGATTTATGCAAGATTTTTTAAAATCATTTAAAAGCTCGCTCAGGCTTCCTGGCTTATGTGCGGTGTGAGCTAGGATGGAAGTCTTGCAGCCTTGCATTTTGGGAAACTTCTCGGTGCTTAAAATCAAAAATCTCGTGCGATTTGCCGCATTATCCTCAATGGTTTCAAAGAGTATGGGTAAATTATTTAGCTTTGCAGCGATTTTAGAGCAAATCGCAGCCGCATTTGCGTCCTTTGAGGCTAAAAAAGCAGCGTTTGAGGTGGATTTTGAAGCTATAAATTCAAGCTCAGAAAGATTATGAGATTCTAAAAACAAGCGACATTGATTGTAGCCTTGAGGATGAGAAAAAATGCGTTTAATGCCCTTTAAATCGCTATTTAAACTAGCAAAAGAATGATGAATGTCCATAAAAAGCTCGGCAAAAATCTTGACATTTTGATACTTGCTAAGGCAGTCTAGGGTGTCGCCAACCCCTCCTGCTGTGTTGTTTTCTATGGGAACTACGGCGTAATTTACTTGCTTGTTTGCAAGTTCTTTAAAGACAGCTTCTATGTTTGCAAGGGGCAAATAAGCACTACTTGCCCCAAAGCGGCTCATCGCTGCTTGATGCGTGTAGCTGCCCTCAGGTCCTAAATAAGCCACGCTTTGAGGCTTTTCTAGGTTGCGAGAAAAGGCAAAGATTTCTTGGTAAATGCTTTCTATTGCCTTTGCTGTTAAAAGCCCTGAATTTAGGGCTTCAAGCCTTTTTATAATGGCTCTTTCTCTTTCAGGGCGGTAGATTAGGCTTTGGGTCTTATCTTTTAACTTGCCAATCTGCTTGACAACAGCCATTCTCTCGTTTAAAAGGGATAGTATTTGCTCGTCAAGGGTGTCTATTTGCTGTCTTAGCTTTGCTAAATCTGGCATTTGTGTCCTTTGTTTTTTGTGAATTCTACAAAAAATTCACAAAGTTTGTGTAAAAATTCACGCAATCGCTAAAATTAAGGCGAAAATTCACGCATTTTTAACACTCAAATTCACACATTCGCTTAAAGGCGTGGATTTTCCGTTAATTAAAGGCATAGGATTTGAAGTAAGAAATTGATTTTAGCGGACGAAAGGCAAGAGCGGTAGCGGTCTGCCGAGTTCGCTAAAATCAATTTATCGCCCAAAGCCGAGCCAAGCCGAATTTAAAAAGCCCACAAAAAAAAGTTTAAATTCACAGCAAAACATTAAATTCAAGCCCCTTTCAACTCTTTTAAATACTCCTTCACACTAGCATACACCCTATCCTCATCTTTCAAATCAAGCCCCTTTGTTGAGTTTATCTTTCCGCTTAAAACCAAGGCTATCTTCATTCCTAGCTCCTTTGCCTTTACTAAGTCTCCCTTAAAATCATCGCTTATTATTAATATATCGCTAAATTTAGCCCCTTTTTCTTGCTTTTGAAGTAGCTCTAAACCCAGCTCATAAAAGGCAACACTAGGCTTTCCAAAGACCTCATACTCAGCATTTGTAGCATAGTGAAGCATTTGCATCATAGCACCAACTCCAGGATAAGCCTTATCGCCCTTTTTGTAAATGCTTGTTTCATGCATAGCAATGAGCCTAACGCCCTTTTTTATAAGCTCTATCATCAAGGCAAAGTCATCAAAATGAAACTGATCCCAACTTGCCACGATCAAAGCCTCAGGCTCCTCATAATCAAGGCTGAAATTCAGCTCACAAAGGGCATTTTTAAATTTCTTATCCCCAAAAGCCGCTACCTTGCAAGGCTTTAAGCTTTCTTTTAGCACAAAAAAGGGATCTAAATAGGCATTTTCCTTAATCTCAAGCCCTTTTTTTCGTAAATTTTCTAAGAAATTCAAGTCCTTGGTGTTGTTTGTGATGATGAGATAAGGAATTTGCTTTGAATTCAAAAAGCTCACAAGCTCGCAAGCCCCATCAATACAGCTTTTATCCACATCACTTATTAAAGTCCCTTGCACATCTACAAAAAGCATTATTTTTCCTTAATTTTAAATTTCGCACTTTGTTTACAAAAAATGCTATTATAGTCAAAAATATCCTCAAAACCAAATTCCCATAGCAAAAACTCATTGTCTCTTTTTTCAAAAAAAAGAGAGTAATGACTTCTTTTTGTGTGTAAATGCTCCACTGCCTCATCGGATAGTAAAGCTGACGAATTATGACATTTTGCGTATGTGAATTTTTGGCTTCGACAAGCACGACTTTATCTCTCCCCTCAAAGCCACTATCCACTTCGGTTTGCACGGATACCACGCTAATATTTTGATACAAATTTGTATTAAAGTTGAATTTTGGCGTGTATTTTCGCCCACGAATGCTTAAAACAAGGCTATCATCGCCCAAAAACGAACGGATAAGCGATGAAGCATAGGCAAAGTCCAAGTGTTGCATTTCGCTGTCGCCTATTTGAGAGCTTTTAAGCTTAAAATCTAGTTTGCTTGTGTAGTCTAGGCAAGGTGTGTGAATTTCAGGGATATTGACATAGCCCTCACCCTTGCAAATGATATATTCGCCGTTTTTTATAGGTAAAATAAACAACTCATTGTCGATAAAAACTTGTGGGCGTTCCTCACGACTATCTTGTTTGCAAAGCACACGCACTTCTTTTTGCGAAGTTTTGGCAAAGTCTTTGACACAAATTTTAATCTGCTCGGCACTTATGAAAAATGGAGCTTTGCTAAAACAGTGCTTTGCAATGCCTAAATCTTTATAGATTTTCGCCCAGCTTTGATTATTTTTACTCATTTTCACCCCTTATAATCAGCTCGCTTACCTCGCCTCTTTTATCGCCCTTGCAGTTTATAGCCCTTTTGGCTTGCACGGTTTGAATGTCAAAATTTGCATATAATTTTTTAATGAATTCTGTGTTTGAATTACTTTGCAAGAGCTTTACCTTGCTTGAATTTAAAGCTTTAAAAAGCTCGCAAAGCCTTATTTGCTCGTTTTGTAAAAAATTATCCGTGTAGCTAACAAAGCTAGAAGTAGGATTTAGCGGAAAATAAGGCGGGTCAAAATACACAAAATCTCCTTTTTGAGCTAAATTTCGCACGAATTCAAAATCCTCATTTAAAATAAGAGCATTTTTTAGGGCAAAATGAGCGTTTAAAATCAGCTCTTCATCGTAAATTTTGGGGTTTTTGTAGCTACCCATAGGGGCGTTGAATTGCCCTTTTGCGTTGTAGCGACAAAGCCCATTAAAGCAGGTTTTGTTAAGATAAATAAATCTTGCTGCACGGAAAATAGGGCTTAAAGAGTGAAAATTCTCTTTTCTATCTAGCAAACGAATGCTGTAAAAATGCTCTTTATTATGGGCTTTTTGCATTAAATTTAACTCTTTTAAAAGCTTTTTTGGTGTGCTTTGGATAATCTTGTAAGAGTTGATTAACTCGGTATTTTTGTCATTTAAATAAATCTTTTTATCTTGCAAAAGCCCAGCACTTACAAGATGAAAAAAGAGTGCTCCGCCACCTAAAAAAGGCTCAAAATAAGCATTAAATTTTTTAGGCATTAGACCAAGTAGGATTTGAAGTAGCCCTCTCTTGCCTCCAGCCCACTTGACAAAGGGTTTTACGCTAAATACACTAGTGCGAATTTGTGTTTTTTCAATAAAATCATTTTCATACAAATCATAATTTAATGTATTCATCAAAAGCCTTTACAAAATGTTTTATTGTAACAAAATTCAACTTTTTTCTCATTAAATTTTACTTCAAAAACCCCACTTCATTTTCTATAAGCTGCCTAAAGCTCTCTCTTTTGCGAATTTGACGAATTTGTCCCTTTTCAAGGGCTAGCTCGCAAGCTCTTGGGCGGGTGTTGTAATTACTACTCATTGAAAAGCCGTAGGCGCCAGCGTCTTTGATGATGAGAATGTCGCCATTTTTAGCCTTTGGCAGGGCTCTATTTTGAGCGAAAAAATCACTACTCTCACAAATGCCCCCCACCACATCGCAAAGGCTCATTTCACCGCTGTTGTAAGGCATTTCAATGGCGTGATAAGCCTTGTATAAGCTAGGACGCATAAGATCATTCATAGCAGCATCTACTATGACAAAGCGTTTGTCGCCGTTCATCTTTTCATAAAGCACGCTAGTTACTAGCTCTCCGCACTTTGCGACTAAAAAACGCCCTGGTTCTAGGCAAATGGTTAAATCAAGCCCACTTAAACTAGCCAAAATGCCCTGTGCGTAGGCATTTAAATCAGGCTCGCTCTCATTTTGATAAACCACGCCAAGCCCACCTCCGACATCAAAGAATTTAAGCTCGATTTTGGCTGCATTAAGCTCTCTAACCAGCTTTGCGGTTAGCGTAGCAGCCTCAAAAATGGGCTTTAAATCAGTAATTTGCGAGCCTATGTGAAAATGCACCCCCACAGGCTCTAAAAACTCGCTTTTGGCGGCGTAAAGATAAATCTTTTTAGCCTCATCAAGCCTAACGCCAAATTTGTTTTCTTTAAGACCTGTGGATATGTAAGGATGGGTTTTTGCATCGACATTTGGATTTAAACGCACTGAAATTCTCGCTTTTATGTGAAGTTTTTTGGCGATTTTTTCAAGGCTTTTCATCTCCTCAAAGCTTTCTAAATTTATGTATAAAATGCCAAGTTTTAAAGCCTCTTTAAGCTCGGTTTCATTTTTTGCTACCCCGCTAAAAATCACCTTATAAGGCTTTGCACCCGCTTTTAAAGCCCTTTTTACCTCGCCTATGCTAACACAGTCAAAGCCACTATCAAGGCTTGCTAGCATTGAAAGCAAACTTAAATTTGAATTTGCCTTCACAGCATAAAAAATTTGAGACTTTCTGGCTCTAAAAGCCTCTTTGAGTGCCTTAAAATTTGACCGAATTTTATCAAAATCATAAAGATAAAAAGGCGTGTTAAATTCCTTTGTAAGTGCTTTGTAATCAATCTTTGTTTGCATTTAAACCCTTTCTTAGCTTAAAAAAAGCTTATTTTAACAAAACTAGGTGTAAAAACATTAAACAAAATTTAAGCTATAATTTATCCTTAAATGAGAAGGATTTGTATGCAAGATAATGCAAAAATAGCCTTTTTAGACACTGAAATTAGCACGATAAGTGGTAAAATCGAAAACATAGGCTTGTTGTTTGATGAGCTTTGCTATGAAGGGCTTAGCCTTTTAAATTTAAAAGAAATCTTTGACAAAAACAAGATAGCTTTTATCTGCGGACATAATTTTGTGAATTTTGACAAAAAATATCTTGAAAAGACCTCTTTTAACACAATTTTGCAAAATATCCCCATCATTGATACGCTTTATTTATCCTTGCTTTTAGCCCCTGATAAAACAAAACACAAGCTTGATAAGCCCTACAAAAGAGAAATTCAAAGAGAAAGCCCTGAAAATTCACCCCTTGAAGATGCTAAAAGCTCAAGGGCACTTTTTTATCATTTGAATGAGATCTTTGATAAACTGCCCTTAAATTTACAAGTAATTTTTGAATTTTTACTAAAAGATGATGAAAAATTTAAAGGTTTTTTTCTTTATAAACAAAGTCCTATAAACAAAGATTTTGAAACAGCTTTACAAGATGAGTTTAAGCTTAGTTTTAATCATATTGAATCCTTTTTAAGCTCTCGTGTTGAACTAGCCCTTGTCTTATCTTTTATGCGTATTTTTAGTCAAGATTCTAAATACTTTTCGCCCTACATACTAAAAAATCACAGCACTGTTACTAGGATTTTAAAAGCCCTTACAAAGAAGCAAGAAAATTTAAAGGACTTTGCCAAGAATGAATTTGGTATTTTTGAATTTCGCTCTTTTAAAGCCTTGCAAAAGCCTAAAATACAAGAAGAGCAACTTAATCTTATGACACACAAAGACACACTCATCATAAAAGATGAGTTTTCTCAAAAAGATCTAATTGAAAGTGCCTTAAAGGGCGAATCCTTTTTGGCTATCTTGCCAACAGGAGGTGGTAAAACCTTTAGCTTTCAAATGCCAGCTTTAATTAGTGCTAGACAGTATAAGGGGCTAACGGTTGTAATTTCGCCCCTGCAAGCTCTTATGAAAAATCACATCGATAGCTTTAAGCTAAAAAATCAAAACTTCACAGTTGAAGCACTCAGTGGCTTTTTAGATCCTATGCAAAGGGCTGAAAATTACGAAAAATTACTTGATGGGAGTATAAGTATCTTGTATCTATCCCCAGAATCTCTTCGCTCAAATGCCATTTTCAAAGCCTTACAACGCCGCTACATTGAAAGATTTGTCATTGATGAGGCACACTGCTTTTCTATGTGGGGGCATAATTTTAGGCAAGATTACCATTTCATAGCCCAAACGATAAAAGACTTAGAACAAAGCCCTCATCAAGCTAAGATCCCTGTTTCTTGTTTCACAGCCACAGCAAAGCCTGAGGTGATTGAGGATATAAAGGCTTATTTTAAGCAAGAACCCAAAGAACCAGATCAGGCTCCATTAAATCTAGATTTAAAAGAATTTGTAGCAGCTACTGAGAGGAAAGAGCTTATTTACGAGCTTATTGAGGTGATAGATGAAAAGGACAAAAAAGATAAGCTTTTTAATATCTTATTTGATATATATGAGGGTGAAAATAAGCATAATAAAAACCCAACCATCATTTACATCCCACAAAATGCAAGAAAATGTAAAGAACTGCGTGATTTGTTAAGAGAAAAATGCCTAGAATACAGTCTTTCTTGGAAGATAGAAGCCTTTTATGCGAGGCTTGATGATGATATTTCAAGGCTTGATGAGGATAAACGCAAGGATAAACGCAGTAAAGGTGAAATTTTGCAAGATTTTATAGCTGATAAGATCGATATTATCATTGCTACAACGGCATTTGGTATGGGCATTGACAAGCCAAACATTACCACTATCATACATTATGAGCTTTCAGATAGCTTAGAATCTTATATTCAAGAATCAGGACGAGGTGCAAGGGATAAAAAATATCAAGCAAAATGCTATATTTTGTATGATAAAAATGATATAGATAAGAATTTTGCCCATTTAAGAAGAAGTAATTTAGACCTTGGCGAGATACAAAAACTAGCGGCTGTGCTGAAAAACGAATACAACACAAGAAAGAAAAATCCCTTGCTTATATCATTAAAACAACTACACAAAAAAATGGGCAAAAGCGAGGAGGAATTTGAGCAAGCTTTAATAAAAACAGCACTCTTAGAGCTTGAAAAGGCAGGGCTTTTACAAAGAAAAAGGGTATCTACGAAAATTTATGCAAGTGCTTTTAAGCTAAGACAAGATAAAATGGCACAGGCTAGAACCGTCCTTGATCCTCAAAAAGAAAGGCTAGAAGCCAAAACTTATGAGTTAAACGAGGGCGAAAAAAACTTTTTAAGGCTTTATAAGCTTATGATCTTAATAATGCAAAATATCATTCAAAAAAGCAAGCAAGAAAGCACGGTAAGCCTTGATGAGTTAAGCGATCTAGTAGGAGGGGTTAATGAGAGGGATTTAATCAAAGCATTAGAGCTTCTAAGTCAAAACGAGTTAATTTCAAAGGAAAATGATATAAGGGTGCTTATAAATATAAAAAAGGCTCAAAAGAAGATGCGTGAGTTTTTAAGCTTTGAAATGGGCTTTTTTGAGCTTGTTAAGGATGATATTAAAGAAGGAAGAAGGGTTGATTTAAGGCTTTTTAATGATGAGGAGCTTAAAAAATTCAAGCTTGATACAAAGGCAAATCCACTTTATACTCTAAAATTCATCATAAATTCTTGGAAGAGGCTGCTTCAATTTACTCAAAAGCAATTAATGGTGTATTTTAAGCAAGATCTATGTGTGTTTGAAGGCTTTAATGAGCTTGATAAGCTTAAAAAGATCATAGAAGTAAGGGAAAGAATTTTTACTTTGATGCTTGAAATAATTAAAGAAAAATATATGCCAAAGAACGAAATTTTAGACAAGGAACAAGAGCTCTTTTTGCCTAGCAAGGAACTTTATGAGCTAATAAACGAGAAGGAAAAATTCAGCCAAAAAAGCTTTGCCTTTTTGCTTAAAAATATGGACGAGCTTTTGGAAAAAGACTTTGAGATCACAGGTGGTAGGCTCATTTATCATCAAAAAGAATGTTTAGAATTCACAAACAAAGAGGACACCTCATATAGTAGCAAGGACTATAAGGCTAGCTTAAAAAAATACCAAACACAAAGGATAATAAATGCTCATATCTTGCAAGCCTTTTTAAACAGCTTTTTAACAAAGAACAAAGACTATGCTATGGGCTTTATGAAAGATTATTTTATCCTGCCTCAAAGCGAATTTTTTAAACATTATAATATAGACAAAGAAGCAGTTAAAAATCCTATCAGCAAGGACTTGCTAGCTAGGATCATTAAGGATTTAAATTTGGAACAAGAAAAAATTCTAAAAGATGATAAAAACAAAGCCATAATGATACTAGCAGGTCCGGGCAGTGGCAAAACAAGAACCTTGGTGCATAAAATCGCATATTTACTAACAGCTGAAAACAAAAAAAGCGAGAATTTTTTAATGCTAGCTCACTCAAAGGTAGCAGTGCGTGAATTTAAAGAAAGACTTTATAAGCTTTTAGGGGCTTTGGCTTTAAATGTGAGAATAATGACCTTTCACGCCTTTGCCTTGCACTTAAGAGGTGTAAAGGTAAATAAGGAAGAGGAGTTAAAAGATGCAATCGAACTTGCTACAAGTGATTTGAAAAACAATGAGCTTTCACTTCCCTACATAGACACCCTTATGCTTGATGAATACCAAGATATAAATTCACAGTGTTATGAATTTATCAAGGCAATTTATGAGAATATGTCGGGCAAAAAGCAGATCATTGCTGTAGGAGATGATGATCAGCTAATAAATGATTTTAACGGAGCTGATATAAAATTTTTAAAAGACTTTGAAAAAGACTTTACGCCAAATGTCAAGCAAGGCGAGGATAGGCTTTTTGGCATTGATAAATTTGCTTCTTATTCTTTAATGACAAATTATAGAAGCAATAAAGAGCTTATAGCCTTTAATAACGCTTATAGAAGGGCATTTTTAAAGGAGGGCTTAAAGGGCGAAGATCTAAGGGTAAATCCTAACAATAAGCAAGCTGGCTTTATATCTTTTACAAGGCATAGCTTAGAATTTTCGCTTTCTCATTTAGCTAGTAAGGCTAGTGAATTTATAAATCAAAAGGCAAGAAAGAGCGTAGCAGTGCTTGTAAGAAGCAATGATGAGGTCCTAGCCCTTGCTTATGAATTTCAAAAACTAGGCATAAGAGCGAGGCTTATTTTGGAAAAAGAGGGCTTTGAGCTTAAGAATTTAATAGAGCTTTTTGAGTATGTGAGCTTATTAAAGGATGGGACAGATCAAAATGAGGCAAGGCTTAGGATCAAAGAAAGATACAAGAACTCTTTGAATTTAGAAATCTTTGAAGCAGTGATAGAGCTTTTTGAAAAAGAACAGCTTCGTTATGAAAGGGATGAGAGGTTTTTGGCAAGTGATTTTGAAAGTTTTTTGGAGGAATTAAGCTTTGAAAGTTTGGAAAATTTTAAAAACACCTTAATTATTAGCACTATGCACAAGGCAAAGGGCAAGGAATTTGATAATGTTTTTGTGGGCTTAAATGAGAGCTTTGAATTTCACAAGCCTAGTGAAAGAAGGCTTTTGTATGTGGCTTTTACAAGGGCAAAAGAAAGGCTTTTTGTGCATAGTAAAAACGATTTTTTGTCCCCTTTAAAAGAGTATTTTAATGAGGCTTTAATTTATGATAAAAAAGATGACAAGGCAAATAAGATCAGCCTTATAATGAGCCTAAAAGATCTAATTTTAAGCGATACCTTTGCAAAAGATAAGGATAGAAATTTCATAAAATCTATCCAAGATAATATAAATTCTTTGCAAAGAATGGGCGTAGTGTTTAAGGCTGGGGAGTATTGCGAGGTGCGGATTAAAGAAGCTAAGGATAAAACATATATAAATCTTTACTATCAAAATAAAGCCATAGCTTCGCTCTCACAGAGTTTTAGAGAAAAAATTTTTGCTAAAAAAGGCTACATTCTAGAAAGCAAGGCAAAGATTTCTTATGTGGTGAAGTGGTTTGATAAACAAACAAAGGAGGATTTAACTCAAATTCTTTGTGAGCTTAGCCTAAGAAAACAAGGATAAAATTCTTGGAATTTATCTTGTTGTATTAGAAACCTCGCTAAAAACTGTTAATCTTGGACAAAATATCACATTTATCATTCTAAAAAAAGAAGTATTTTTTACAAGAAAATTCCATAACTTAACAAAAAATTCACGCAAAACTGTGAATTTTTAAATCTCTTTACCACAAAAACCTAAAAATAACAAAATAATATCTTTTTGAAAAAAAGCTTAGATTAAAAACAAAATCTCACAGTAAAGACATTTAAAATGCAAGGCTAAATTCGTTAAGGCTCAATCGAACTTAACAGGATTTTCTCTTAAATTTTGGCGATTGATACTTTTAGCTGATATAATTACGGCTGAAAGGTTGGTAAAATCGATGTTAAACAAGTATATATTTTTGCCCTACATTTCGGAGCGAAAATTTAGGCAGATTTTAGAGTGTTTTTGTGCTGACATTTGTGTGAGCAAAATTGCCATTTTATGCAAGGTTTCTCGCCCTTGTGTTAATAGAATAGTGCAGCAAGCTTTTGATAGCCAAAGAGTGCGAAAAAATCTCAGCGGTGAAATCGAAGAGGGTGAGAGTTATTTTGGAGCTAAAAGAGTTCGTGGAAAGCGTGGGCGTGGGGCTGGCAAGAAAACGTCTGTATTTGGAATGTTAAAGCGAAATGGCTGTGTTTATACACAAGTGGTTAAGCATTGCTCTGCCAAAGAGCTATTGTCTATCATAAATGACTTTGCTGATGCCCTAAATGCCACAATTTACAGCGACAGCTTCAAAGCTTATGATGGCTTGGTTGATTTCGGTGCAAAGGAACATTACCGAGTGAAACACTCTAAAAATGAGTTTGCAAAGGGACGAAGCCACATTAACAAAATTGTGAATTTCTGGGTCTTTGCAAAGGCTAGATTAAGTCAGTTTCACGGCATTAAAAGGGAATTTTTCTATTTGCACTTAAAGGAAACTGAATTTAGATATAATGTTAAAGTTAAAAATGAAAATTTGTATAAAATTTTGTTAAAATTGATTAGGAAAAATCCTATGTAATTTTAGCTAAAAGTATCAATCGCCAAACTAAAAAGGCGGTGAAAAATACCCTCATCTTTGTGTCCTTAAAATTTTTATCTTATTATAAGCCCCCCCCTTAAGCTATGCTTAAATGCGTATAAAAATGAAAAAAAATTTTTACTGTGAGTGTTTTATCAACTTTGTTAAAAGGCAAGGGATAAAGTTACAAAAAGCTTAAATTTTAAAGCTACCATATACTTTGCTTGTCAAGTCCTTTTTGAAGCATCAAATCAACTATGGGCTGTTCTCTTTTGTTTGCCCTTTGGCAGTGATTTTTTTGAAAAGAATCAGTAACTTTAACCACAATCTTCGCCCACCATTTATGCCTATCCCTCCAAGCGTGAGAGGAAAGGCTCTCCCAAGCATAGCCATTAAAAAGCGTGGCATTGACAAAATGATCCATCGCCCTCACTCCGTGCCTAACCCTTGCTACCGAGATAAAAAGTCCAACAACCACTATAAAAATATAGCCTATGATTAACATAGGTACTAAAAAACAAAGCAAAATCGTTCCAACAAGTCTTTCTTTCAATTCTCACCTCTTAATCAAACTAATACGCATACCATTTAATGAGCGAACGGTCAAACGTCCAACTACATCTGGGGTAAAATTTTCTTTTAATTTTAATTTATACTTCATCAAAATACTACTTAAAACTATCATAGCTTCTTGCATTGCAAAGCCCTGTCCTATGCAAACCCTCTCACCCATACCAAAGGGCATATAAATTCCCTTTGTATTAGCCTCATCAAATCTTGAAGGATCAAACTCATCAGGCTTTTGCCAAAATTTCAAATGCCTATGTATAAGCCAAGGAGCCACCACCAGTCCTGAGTCTTTTTTAATGAGCCTATCTCTTATCTTTGTGTCCTTATTTGCCGTTCTTGGAAAAAAGCCAACAGGAGGATAAAGCCTTAAAGCCTCTTTAAAGACATTGTTTAAAAGCTTGAATTTCTTAATATGAGAAATCTTTAATTCCTCTTCTTGCATAACGTCTTTTAACTCCTCATAAACCTTGTCTTGCCATTTTGGATTAAGAGAAAGCAAATAAAGGCTCCAAGTAAGAGAACTAGCAGTGGTTTCATGCCCTGCTAAGAAGAGCATTGAGATTTGATCTAAAATTTCTTTAAAAGAAAATCTTTCATTGGTATCAGCATCTACAACTTTTAACAATGAAGCAAGTATATCAACCTTATTTCCCGCTAAGCCCTTGCTTTCTTCCTCATAACGAGGCTTGATAATGTCTGTTAAAACAGCTCTGATGTTTTCTCCTGCTCTTAAACGGTCTTTTTCGCCCAAGAGCTTTGAAAGCCATTTTGGAAAGCAAAACATCTCTTGCAGGGCTATTTTTATGGTTTTTTCTTGAAAAATGGCAAAGTCTTGTAAAATTTGTTTGCCTTTTTGCTCATCTAGCTTCTCGCTCATTATGGTGCGAAAGATCACATCAGCAGTTACAAAGCTCATATCCTCGTCAATATTAATAAACTCCCCCTCCTTGTGCTCAAATCTTTTCATCATATCATCACAAGCACCCTTCATAAGCTCAAAGACCTTGTGAATTCTTGTCATCTCAAAGCTAGGACGCAAAAGCTCTCTTTGTTTGCTCCATACCTCACCGTTTGTAGTAAAGATGCTATTTCCTAACAGTGGCTCTAATAAACGGTGCAAAAGCTCACTTTTTGGAAATTCCCTAACCTCATCAACCATAATGCGTTTAACCTCTTTTGGATCATTAACCACAAAGAGATCAAAGCCAGGCATCTTAACCCTACCCATTTGCATACTGTAACTTTTTTCATAAAGCCCATCCAGCCAAGAACGGCGCTTAAACAAAAAGGTGATAAGATTTGAAGCCTTGTTTTTGTAAGCCTTTGGGCGAAAGGGGCACTCACTCATTTTGTGCCTTTTGGGATCTTATTTTCAAGAAAATTTGCAGAAACAGTGAAATTGAAAAAATCATAAATGCCTTTGAGTTCGGGCTTCATTATATACAAAAAATGTGCCTTGTATTTGTTTCTTTTAAGCATTTTGTAGCTTTTGGGGGTGTAGATTTTATGAAACTGTGCAGATAAGAACCTTGTCTTTGTGTCTTGATTAAAGAAATTAAATTTGTAAAAACAAGCACCGTCTATCTTTGAGCTAAAATCAAACCATATTAGATCCTGTTTTGCTAGGAAATTTAAGTCTTCTTTGAATTTAAAGCCTTCTTTTTGATAGCTTAGCATAGGAATGCACTCTCCAAGGCTTAAAATTTTCAAAGAAGCTTTGTTAATATCCTCTTTTAAGCAAGCTGCTATGACGCTTATGGCAAGTATGGTGCCTACGCTGTGAGAGCAGATTATAAGCTCGTAATCTTTTTTGTCCTTATTTTCTTCTAGCTTTGCTAGGATTAAGGTTGTAAACTGCTTTATCCTTTCATTTAAATTTGCAATTTGATCCTTTGAGTGAAGATAGGCAAAGATATAAATTCGGCAAAGCCAAAAAACAGCAAGCTTGTTGCCTATCTTAAAGATTAGCCTTGTTGCAAGATAGAAAAAAAGCAAGGATGAAAAAAGGGCAAGAAAAAAGCTTAAATGATAAAAAAGCAAAAAAATTCCCAAAAGCACCAAAAAATAAGAAAAGATCACATAAAAAAAAGGGTAAAAACCAGCTATTAAAGAGATCTTATATTTTTTTGCAAATTTAATAAAAAGCCCTGTTAAAAGATAAGCCTTAAAGAAGATCAAACAGTCTCTTAAAACAGAAAAAAGGCTAGTATGCCAATTTTGCCTTACTATGTCGTTCCAGCTTAGAAAATGATAGGTGCTTTTGCAAGCCTTGCTTTCAACAGTCCAAAAAGCCCTTGGATGCTCATAAAAGCTCTTTGAAAGCTTAAATTCCTCATCCTTGCTATGTAAAAGGAGATTTTTTTTAAAGATGGAATAATAAAATCTAAATCCCCTAGGATCATAGCCTGCTATGTAGAAAACATCCCTTGTCAATTTTCATCCTCGTTTAAAGATAAATTAATTATAAATTAATTTTATAAATGCTTACAAATTTTAAGCCCTTATTCTTAAAAATTCACAAGTTTGTTGGTTATAAGTAAAACTAGCCTTTAAAGCCTTAATAAAAACTTTGAGGCTGAATTTTAAACAAAAATTATTATAATAGCACAAGGAGAAGGCTTTGAAAATAATCTTAATTGGTGGTAGTAACAGTGTCTTAAAACAAGGGCTTAAAAAGGGCTTAGCAAGAACTGAGGATTTTTTAAGCCTTGCTCTTGGAAATACTAGCTCTTTGCAAAATCTTTATGAGCTTATTAGGCACAAAGGGCTAATTGAAGAAGTAGGGCTTATAGTAAGTGAATCAAATGTTAATGATCTAGCAGCCTGTAAGTCTTTAAGCTTAGACATAGTTTGTAAAAACATAGATCTTTTTTATGAGGTTTTAGCTAGTTTTAAGGCAAGGGTGCTTGTGCTGATCCTGCCCTCAAATGAGTTCTTTAATGAGCATATAAATAACTGTCATAGAAAAAATATCAACAGCTACGGCTTTAATTTTGTGGATTTAGATCTTTATTTTAAAGAAAACAAGCTAGAAAGCCTAACTGAGCTCTTTGGTGCTCATCCACTTCCTAGGGCTATGCAGCTTTTGGGAGAAAACATTGTAAGAAACCTTGCAAATTTTAAGGCTCACAAAATAACTAAGCATTCTCACAGCTTTAAGCTCTTTGTGCCTTTGAATTTAAGATCTCTAAGACAAAGCAATTCTGTTTTTAATGAAGAAGTGTTTAGGCTAGACAGTGCCAAAAGCCTTTCTTTAAAGGGATATGAGGGCTATGAGCTACTTGGAATTCACAGCTGGAATGAGGATAAAAAGCAAGATTATAAATTGAGTTTGGCTTCTTCAAATTTAGAGCTTAAAAACAAGGATAAAGAGTTAAATTTCAAGATAAGTACTTTAAATGCCTTTTATGATCTGGGTGAACAATTTATCATAGATGAGGAAACCATCATAAAAACAGTTAAAAAAGAAGAGGACGAGTTAGCTTATACAGATCTTATTTCTTTGTTTTTGTTTAAGAGAGGTTTGAATTTAAGCAAAGCTTTAAGCTGTGAGGCAAAGAACTGTGCTTTTTTAATACCTGATTTCAAGCTTTATAAGGAGATCATAAGGCAGTATGAAGAAACTAAGAGCTTTCAAGAAGAAAGCTTCTTGGAAAGAAATTTAAAGGATATTGAGGATTTTATCAAGCAAAGAGGCTTAGAAGAGGAATGCCTTGCCTTTTTAAATAGCAGATCAAAACAAGAAGGAGCCTTGGCTTTAATCAAAAACGATCCTGCTTATATCTTAGGCGAGCTAATCATTAAACATTCAAAACATAAAATTCAAAGACTTCTTTTGCCTCTCATTTTATCTAGGGCTAAAAAGAAGCTAGTTAAAACGAAAAGGCAGAATTTATATCAGTATAAGGACTATATGCAAGCTTTAAGGGCAAAAAATCACCTTGCTTATAAGCTAGGCAAGGCTTATTTAAAGGCTTGTAAAAAGCCTTTTTTTACAAGGTATTTTAGCCTAGCTAGGAAGCTTAAAAAGATAGCCAAAAAGCATAAGTCTGTGGTTTGAATTTAAAATCTTTTTACAGTGATGATTTTTAAGACTAAGCTTGTGAATTTAAACTTCTTAAAAGTTTTGTTTTTTACACAGTTAAATTTATCTTGTTTATAAGAATACTGTTTAAAGATCTTTTGTGAATTTAAGTAGCTTGAATTTAAAAAAATTTAAATTTTTTTAAATAAATTTTCTTTGCCAACTAGGTTATTTGGGCTAAAGAGTAAGAGTTTTTGTTTTGACAAAGATATTTTTGTTTCAACAAATAGTTTTTGTTTTAATAAAAAGGGTGCGGTTTATTTAAGAACCTTTTTTTGAGATCTTTTTGATCTGGCTTTACTTAACAGCCCTGCTAGATAGTTTAAATAGCTTAATGCGACAAAACAGTTTTTAAAAAGCATTGAATTTGGTATAAAAGCTACAGTTGATCTGATTTGTATGGATTAAATAGGCTCTAAAATTTGTAAATAGTTTTTGATCTGGCTTAAAAAGCCTTGCTTCTTTGAAAAAAAGATCAAGGCTTTTTTGATAGCTTAAACCCTCTATATCATAAAAGGCCTTGCCTAGACATTTTATAGGGCAGTTATGATATAAGGCTGATAGCCCTACTGTTGAGTTTATTAGCACACAGCCATAAGCTTTTTGTAAAAATAAGGGTAGGTTGCAACTGTCTATATAAAAAAGCCTACCTTCAAGACTGTGCTTTTTTTCTAACTCTTTTATGAGCTTAGAATAATTTTTGTAGCCTCTATCCATAGGATGATGCTTAAAGATTAAGCAGTGTTTTGAGCTTGCATTTTTAGCAAAGCAAGAAACTGTGTCTTTGATAAAGCATTCAATACTTTTGCCCTCGTAATGCTTGGTAATTTGCGTGTCATTATGAACTTGCAATATGCCTATGAAATACTCCAAGCCTTCTAAGTTTTGTAAGATCTTTTTTTGAGTTATCTTATAAAGATAGTTTCTATATAAGGATCTAAGCCAAAAGACGAATTCAAAAGGATTGAGGCTTCTGTGATGAAGCTTGTTGTTGTAAAAAGGAGCTAGTAAAAAGGCAAAAAGCCAGTATAAATACCCATAAAAGCACATTAAAGCAAAGGAGTTTTTGATATTTTCTTCAACTGGCTTACTTGGTTTTAAATTTAAATAAAAGTTTTTGTCTTTGCTTAGTCTTGAGTTGGCATTTACTCCGTCTTTTTCAAGGGTTATGAAATTTGGACGAAGATAGCCCTCCTCAAAGACATAAACTTGCACATTAAGCCTTTTAGCAATTTTTATGGCTAAGACATGCAAGGGACGACAGTCATTGTAGCATACTATACAGTCTATATTTTTAGCCAAACAGTAGCTTTTTAAAAAATGCCTAAAAGATCTAAAATTGCCTCTGTAAGTATCATAGCCAAAAGGATAAAAAAGCTTATCTCCTCCGTTGAAATTTAGCTTAAAGACCTTGGCATTTTGCTTTTTTAAGGCTTTTGCAAAACGGTAAAAAAAAGGACCCACAGGACCTTGAAGCAAAAGCACATTTTTGTCCTTAAATTCCTTAATCTTTTCTTCAAGCCTCATTTAAAGCCCTCATATATTCTTCTGAGCTTTCTAAGGCTAAGATTTCTTAGATCACTTAAAGCCTTAACAAGCTTGTTTGTAAAATAAAGCTCTTGTAAATAAAGCAAGGAATCTAAGCAAGGCTCTATCTCGCAAAGGCACTTTGTCTTAGCGCTAATATATCTTGGATAAAGTATTAAAACCCCAGCTACAAGCTCATCAAGGCTAAGTTTTTTAGTTCTTCTTTCACAACTTTGCTTATCCTCGCTAAGCCCCCAGCCAGCATAAAAGGGAAGCCCATACACAACCACCTTTTTTTGCCTCAAAAGTGCCTCAAAGCCAACAGTTGAGCTTATGGTGTGAACCTCATCTGCTATTTCAAGGCAGCTGTGTATGCTAGCATCTGTTATAATCTCATCACAAAATTCCAAGATAATCTTTTCATCCTTTAAACCCTTTCTGTTTCCACTTAAAACATCAGGATGGGGCTTAAAAAGCAAGTAGGCATCTTCGTTTTCCTTGCGAACTTGTTCTATTAATTTTTTCGTATCTAAGCCAAGTCCTCCTAAGAGCACAGAGGCATCATCTTCAACCTGAGCTGCAATTAAAATGAGCCTTTGAATGTCTTTTTTATTTGTTTTAACTGCAAGATGCCTTGCGTTGTTGTATTTTGAAAGCTTGTGTTTAATTAGCCTTTCTCTTAGTGCTTTTGCCCTTAAAAGTAGGCCCTCATCAAAGTGATGATGCTCTAAGATAAACTCTAAATCACTTTGCTTACTTGGATCAACAAAAAGCCCTCTGCTATCAACTACCAAAGAATAAGCCCTTGTAAGATCAGATCCTAAAGACACAGAGCGAACAAAGCCATCTTCTACAAAAAATACCCCTATATCCTTGCTGACAAAGTCATAAATTTGCTCTTTTGAAAAGCTAGTTCCCCAAATAAAAATTTTATCATCCTTATGAAGCTTAAATTCAAGCAAGTTTTTAGGCTCACTTAAAAAAACTAGCTTATTTTTATTAGCCTTAAAAAAGGGCTTTATCAGGCTTCTTTTCCACAAACTAAAGCCTAGAAAATATAAATTTTTTGAGTTCATCTCTTCGATCTTTTTATACTTATAAAGGGTATTTATGCTATCAAAAAGATCGCTTTTTCTAGCCAAGTAGGGATTAAAATATCTTGTATAAAGCAAATAAGCACAAGCAAAGATCTCCTCAATGCTTCTTTTTTTAAGCCTTCTTTCACATTTTACCTTATCTATCGTTACCCCCCAGCCAGCATAAAAGGGAAGCCCATAACAAACGCACTCACAGCCACATAACAGTGCCTCAAAGCCCATACCAGAGGTCTTTGTATAAACCTTGTCAAAATGCTTTAATAAGCTCATAGGACTGTAATTTTGATCTATTATTTTGATCTTTTTAGGCAAGCATTTTGGATCAAAATCGCCTTTTTTCTTGCCCGTTAAAACATCTGGGTGAATTTTTAGATAAATACTTGCTCCTTCATTTTCCTTTATGGCATCATTTATGAGATCTAGGGTTTCATATTGCTTGATTAAACCGTGTTTTAAGGAGGCATCGTTGGCACTTTGGGTTATGATTAGAATTCTTTTGTTCTTGTCTTTAAAAAAGTCATTGCTTATTTTTAAGCCGTTATTGTATTTGCTTAACTCGTATTTTTTAAGAAGTTTTATGGCTTTTTTTGCCTCTTTTAAAAGCTGATCATTTTTTGTGAAATCATAGCTGTTTAGCAAATTTTCAAGCTTTGAGCTATGAAAGGCATCATAATAAATCCCAACCTCATCTTCTATTAAACTAAAACTTGGGCTTTTTTCTATGCCAAGGTTTAGGGATCTAAGAAAGCCATCTTCTAAGAGAACACATTTTGCCTTGTGCTTTTTGGCTAAATTTTTAGCCCTTAGCCCAGATACTTGTTTGCCCCAGCCGTAAAAAATGGTATTTTCATCGATTTTTTGCCAAGGAGTATAAGGCTTAATGTCAAGGAAATTTTTAACATTGTCAATAAGCTTCTTAGAGGTGGAATAAGCACTCACAAAACAAGTCCTTGCTTAAAGTTAAACTTTGATTATACAGTTATTTAATTACAATATGTTTAATTAAGATAAAAGCCCATTCAAAGTATCTAGCGATTGATACTTTTAGCTAAAATGATCTAGGATTTTTCCTAAGCCATTTTAACAAAATTTTATACAAATTTTCGTTTTTAAGCTTGATCTTAGATCGAAATTCAGTTTTCTTTAAGTGTAAATAGAAAAATTCCCTTGCCGTGAAACTGATCTAAGTTGGCCTTTGCATAGCCTTTTGCTTACAGTTGCTAGTGCACAAAGCAAAAAAATTCACAATTTCGTTTATATGGTTTCGCAAGTGTGCAAACTCAAATTTGGCGTGTTTGATCATATAATGTGCCTTTGCTTCGCAAAGGGACGAGTAAAGCGAAGTAAAAAATCCACCAAGGCACCGTAGGATTTTAGTCCATCGCTATAAAATTCACTTTCTTTAAGCTCTGAAAAGTACTTTATGATAGGCAGCAATTCTTTGGCAGAGCAATGCTTGAGCGTATAAACTCGTGCGGTTTCGCTTTAATATCCCTTCTCGTAGAGGGACAAGAGGCTTAACGAAGTAAAAACACAGGTGTCTTTTTTCCAGCTCCACGCCCACGCTTGCCGCGCACTCTGCGAACCCCTTCTGCTAGCAGTTACTAGTGTAACGAAGTAAAAAATAACTCTCATCAACTTCGACCACTCATCTTGCTGATTTTTCGCACTCTTTAAGGGTTAAAAGCTTGTTGCACAATTGTATTCACACAAGGGCAACAAAGCTTGCAAAGAGGGCGATTTTGTTTGCGCAAATGTCAGCACAAAAGCATTCTAAAATTGATTAAATTTCCGCTTTCAAATGTAGGGCAAAAATATATACTAAGATCGATTTTACTAAGCTTTTAGATCTAATTATCTCAGCTAAAAGTATCAATCGCCAAGTATCTTGAGTCTCAAAGTATATTGATCCTAAACTAAATTTAAACAAGCTAAATCAAATAGCTTTGAATACTAAGTATAAAAGTGCTTGAATTTATTTGGGGTCTTAGGTCGTAGAAAAAGTTGAATTTAAACTAAAATTAGATAAACCCTTGTAAGCAAAAATGAATTCAAGCTTACAAGGGTTGAGAAAGCGACTGCCTTGATATAAATTCAAGGCAAGAAAAAAAGAGCTTTGCAAGATCATAGCACTAAAAATATTTTGCGAAATTACTGTATTATGCAAAACAACATTTTAAAAGTGTCTTCATTAAATGTAAGATCGCATTCAAAAAACACTCAGCATAAAACTCGCATCGCAAAACCGTTATAACGCACAATCACAGTGCAAAAATGCCTTGCAAAAAGCTACATCATACCGCCCATTCCTCCCATACCGCCCATTGCATTCATATCAGGCATAGCGGGCTTTTCCTCTTTGATTTCGCTAATGGTTGCTTCTGTGGTTAAAAGCATACTAGCTACTGAAACAGCGTTTTGAAGGGCTATTCTTTCAACCTTTACAGGATCAACTATCCCAGCCTTTAGCATATCCACATACTCGCCCTTTGCAGCATCAAAGCCATAATGCTCATCCTTGCCATTTTCAACAGAATGCACAACAACTCCAGCATCAAAGCCAGCATTTGCAGCTATTTGTCTTAGAGGTGCATTCAAAGCCCTTTCTACTATGCCAGCACCTATAGCCTCATCGCCTTCAAGTTTTAGCTTCACCTTTGCCTTTGCCTTGATGAGTGCCGCACCGCCTCCTATGACTATGCCCTCTTCAACAGCTGCCTTTGTGGCACTTAAAGCGTCATCCACACGGTCTTTTTTCTCTTTCATCTCGGTTTCTGTGGCTGCACCTACCTTGATGAGTGCCACGCCGCCGCTTAGCTTTGCGAGCCTTTCTTGGAGCTTTTCTTTATCATAATCGCTTGTGGTTTCTGCTATTTGAGCCTTGATTTGAACTATTCTAGCCTCAATGGCCTTTTTATCGCCTGATCCACCTACTATGGTGGTGTTATCCTTGTCTATGATTATGCTAGAAGCTTGTCCTAAATCCTGAACTGTCGCACCCTCAAGGGTTCTGCCTAATTCCTCTGCTATGACCTCACCACCTGTTAAAATGGCAATGTCTTCAAGCATAGCTTTTCTTCTATCACCAAAGCCCGGAGCTTTCACGGCTGAGATATTTAGCACGCCTCTAAGTTTATTGACGACAAGCGTAGCCAAAGCCTCGCCCTCAATGTCCTCAGCTATGATTAAAAGGGGCTTTCCTGTCTTTTGAATTTGCTCTAAAATGGGCAGTAGATCTTTTAGATTTGTGATTTTTTTATCAAAAAGCAAAATATAAGGATTTGAAAGCTCAACTATCATCTTTTCTGCGTTGGTGATAAAATATGGGCTGAGATAACCTCTGTCAAATTGCATACCCTCGACCACATTTAACTCGTCATTAATGGACTTTGCCTCCTCGACAGTGATGACACCGTCCTTGCCTACCTTTTCCATAGCATCGGCTATGAGAGCACCGATCTTTTCGTCTGAATTTGCTGAGATGGTAGCAACCTGAGCGATTTCTTTCTTGCCCTTTACCTCTCTTGCAAGGCTTTTAAGCTCTTTTATAATCGCCTCGCACGCCTTATCCATACCCCTTTTAACCTCGATAGGATTAGCCCCTGCTGTGATATTTCTTAAGCCTTCTTTAAATATGGCGTGGGCTAAAATAGTAGCCGTTGTAGTGCCATCTCCTGCTTGATCTGCTGTCTTGCTAGCTACTTCTCGCACAAGAGAAGCTCCCATATTTTCAAGGCTGTCTTTAAGCTCTATCTCCTTAGCCACGCTAACTCCGTCCTTTGTGATACTTGGTGCACCAAAGCTCTTTTGCATAAGTACATTTCGCCCTCTTGGTCCCATAGTTACCTTTACAGCGTCATTTAGCTTGCGAACGCCCTCGTAAAGCTTGTTTCTAGCTTCGTCTGAGAAAATGATTTCCTTTGCCATATCTTGTCCTTAATTATTTAATAATGCCTAAGACATCGTCAATATTTAAAACTAGGAACTCATCATCTCCTAGCTTCACCTCAGTGCCGCCGTATTTTGCAAATAAGATCTTATCACCCTTTTTAAGCTCGCTTATTTCACTACTTGCGGCTATTACCTCGCCCATAAGGGGCTTTTCCTTGGCGTTATCTGGTATGATAATGCCAGAAGCTGTAGTTTTGGTCTCCTCAACTCGCTTTACCAAAACCCTCTTTCCTAAAGGTTGGAAATTCATTTGTTGTCCTTTCTATGTTAAAATAACATTTTATTAAAATGAAGTGGTATTATAGGCAAAAAAATTTAATTTGTCAATACCTTGCCAAAAAATTTTCATAAAACTTTAGCTTAAAAGACTAAAGTTTTATTAGTTTAAACTTATAAATGTTTAGTTGGCTCATTTGAATTTTATGTTTTTAAGGCTTTTTATCAAAGCAAGGGCTTTGAATTTATAAATATGCTATGAATTCTAGTAAGGTATTTAAAAGGCATAAAGGTTTTTGAGTTTTAGCTTGCAAAACAAGTATTTTACATTTATATTTTATTTTAAATTAATTTGCTAAATTCAGCCATTTTTGCCAAATTTTATGCTAAATTTTTATCTTTAAAACTCTTTAAAGGACAAAATAATGAAAAAAATTCTCGGCCTTTTTCTTGCCTTCTTAGTCTTGCTTTTTATAGGAGTCTATGTGTTTTTATTCACCCCTATGGGTAATAAAATAGTAGCTAATATCATAGAAGATAAGGCTAAAACTATGGGCTTAGATTTAAATGTCAGCAAATTTGAGCTAAGCTTTTCAAGACTTGATCTAGAAGCAAGGCTTGCAAATATGCTAAATGCAAAGATTGAGGGAAATTTAAGCCTTTTTAAACTAGGTTTTGATCTAGCTTATATCCTGGCACTAGACAGGGCTTATTTGAATTCTTTGAATTTAAGTATGGATAGGGATTTAAGCTTTTTAGGTAAGGTAGCAGGAGTGGCTAGTGATTTTAAGGCAGAGGGTAGGGGGGTGCTTTTTGGATCAAATATAAACTTAGATGCTCATATTGTGGATTATTCTCCTTTGAATTTAAGGCTAAGTGCAAATGGCATAAGGCTTGAGGAGGTTTTGGATCTGCTTTCAAGCCCTCGTTATCTTACAGGAATCTTAAATGCAAATGCCGATCTTAAAGCAGAGGATCTAAAACCTAAGGGCAAGGCACTCATAAATCTTTATACAAGTTCTATCAACTATAAGCTCTTAGAAAGGGATTTTAATCTTAGCTTGCCTCAAAATTCAGAGCTTAATGGTCAAATCACAGCCGATATAGCAGGAGATGAGCTAAATATCAACACAGAGCTAAAAAATTCTTATCTCATTTTTAAAACCCAAAAGACCCAGTACGATCTTCAAAATGGAGCATTAAATACTGATTTTAGCTTGGATCTGCCAAATTTAAGCAAACTTGAATCCTTGCTTAAAAGCAAGATTAAGGGAAATTTGAATTTAAATGGAGATCTTAGCCTAAATGGTAGTGCTTTAAACGAGCTTAATGCAAAGCTTCTTGCAGCTGGATTTAGCATTGCAAATTTACCAAATACAAGGCTAAATTTAAATGCAAGGGCAAGGGGTGAGGGTGCTGATAAGATAAATTATGAGGCCTTGCTTGATAGTGATTTGCTTAAAATTACTGATTTAAAGGGCTTTTATGTGCTTAGTAGCGGTGAGCTTAGCCTTGATAGCACGGCTAGGGTGGATGATTTGAGTAAATTTAGCAACTTAGCAGGTGCTAAAATTCAAGGCAGTGCAAATGCCAAGATGAACGCTCATCTTGTAGGACAAGAGCTTAAAAATGCCAAGCTTGATGCCAATATAGCAGGAGGGTTAATCAGTGCAAACTCAGATGGCAAAGGGCTTGTGCTTAATATAAAAGAACTTGATCTAGCAAAGCTTCTTGTCCTAGCAGCCCAGCCAGCCTATGTAAATGGGGTGCTTAATGCAAATGCTAAGCTAAGTAATCTTGATTTTAGCAAGTTAAATGGGGATTTTAGTGCCACAAGCAAGGGGAGTTTTAATCAAGCAGTTCTTAGCTCCTTGCTTGATAAAAAATTCCCTCCAAATTCAAAATATGATCTTAATCTAGCAGGAAACATTAAAAATTCACTACTTAGCTTTACTAGTAGCCTAAAAAGCGATTTGGCAAATTTAAACGAGTTAAAAGGAAGCTTTGATCTAAACAGTGCGAAGTTAAATTCAAGTTTTGTCTTGGATCTTTTTGACTTTTCAAAGCTTGGTTTTTTAGCAGATAGAAAACTAAGCGGAAAGGCTGTGTTTAATGGCAATCTTAGTTTTGATAAGGTGCTTAATGCTAAGATTTTAAGCGAGAATTTATTTGAGGGTAAGCTAAATGCTGAGTTGAAGGATAAGCTTTTTGAGGCAAACTTAAATCAAGTGGATTTTGCGTCCTTGATGAGGGGGCTTGATCTGCTTGATTACTACGAGGCTAGGGCTGGGGTGAAGCTTAATTATAATCTTTCAACTTCAAGTGGCAATGCTAGTGCAAATTTAAATAATGGCAAACTTAAAAATGTAGGCATCATAAAGACAATTTCTACCCTTACAAAGAGCGATCTCACAAAGGATTCTTTTAGCGAGGCAAATTTAAACGCTAAGTTAAACAAAAACTCAACCATCCTAGATCTAAATATGAAGTCTCCAAGGGTTAGCATAGTCATAGATAAAGGAGTTGTGTCTCAAAATAAAAGCTTGAATTTACCCATAAATATCGGCATAGATAAGGCAAATTTTAAAGGCACAGTAACAGGAACCACGGATAATCCAAAGGTAAGCTTGGATCTTGGGTCATTAATTAAAACAGGAGTAGATAAGATCTTATCTGATGACAAGCTTAAAGAAAGGGGAGTAAAGGAGCTAAATAAGCTCTTTGATAAGCTTTTTTGATTGATATATTAACCCAGCTTTTTACCTAGCCTTGAATTTAATACACAAGTATGTGTGGGATTTAAATTTCAATACTCTGCTTTGAATTTAAGACAAAAAGATGTGCTGGGCTTAAAATTTAATGCTTTTATAATATATGCACTGGGCTTAAATTTAATGTTTTTAATTAAGTGTCGAATTTATAAAGTTATTTTTAAGCCCTTGCAAGAATGTTGCTAGATGCTTTTTAGAATGCAAATTCAAGGCAAGTTTCACCGCAACAAAAGCTATTTTCAAAGACAGTTCATTTTTCAAATAAGCTATCTTTTGCCAAATAAACTTCGTTTATGCTTACTTAATTTGTGTTAGGCGATTAATGCCTTTGCTTTGCTGATAGATCAAAGCCTTTTAAAAAAGGTTTTTGTAAAGACAAGGTTTTTTTAAATTTCAAAGGCTCAATGAAACTTAAACCAAAGGGTTTTTAAAATTACGCCTATGAAAAACAAATATCCGCTCCTAAATTTCGCCAAATCTAAGGGAAATTTTGAGATATTTTTTTGTTTCGTTACACTCGCAACTGCGTAGTAAAAGTGGCTCACAAAGTGCGAGGTAAGCGTGGATGTGGGGCTAACAAAAAAACACTTGTGCTTGTACTTTGTGCTACGCGTCTTGTAACTGCGTAGCAGAAGTGGCCTTGCGAAGTTTTATCTTGCCAAATTTATGGACATTAAAAGAGAAAATTTTTATTATTCACTTAAAGGAAACAAAATTAAGACGAAAAATTTAAGACAAAATGTTTATTAAAATTTATTAAAATTGATAAGATAAAATCTTGTTAAGTTTAATTAAGTCTAAATTTAAAATGCTTTTTTAAAACCACTTAAAATTCAAGCTTTTTTAAATTCAAGCCCTCTTTGTAGTTTTAATAATGCTCTTAATTTTGTTTCAAATTTTAAGATAGTTTGGGGCTTATTTTAGCTAAATTTTTGATTTAAATTTGCAAATATAAGATTTAACAAAGTTTAAATATTATATAATTAAGGCAAAAATTAAGGGAATTTTATGCTTACTATATACAAAAAAGCAGACAACGGTCTTGTTCAAAAGATAGTTTTTGATATAGAGGATAATGAGGAATTACCAAAGAAAATTTTATGGGTTGATCTTTTGCATCCCACTCTTAGTGAGATAAATTATATAGCTAAGTATTATAATCTTGACATACCCGATTTAGAGGAAAGAGAGGAGATAGAGCTTAGTGCTAGGTATTGGGAGGATAGCACCACAGTTACTATTAATACTCACTTTTTGGTTCGTACAGAAAGAAACGGCTCTGTTGAGCTTGACAACGAAACCATCACCTTTATGACAGCAAAGCAGACCTTATTTACCCTTCGTTATAATGATTTTACCACCTTTACAGAACTTCAAGCAAGAATTCTAGCAAGTCCTAAGAATTTCGAGGATGGCTTTGACATCATAGATAAAATTTTTGAGGTTAGGGTGGAAAAGGATGCTGATATTTTAGAGTGGATAGATAGACAGGCTAGAAAGCTTCGCATAGAGGTTTTGGAAGAAAATAAAAGAGAATTTGTTTATGATAAGATGCTTAGATCTATTTCAAGCTTGCAAGAGCTTAACACCAGGGTGAGGGATTCTTTGTTTGACAAAAGAAGGGCTATGACTTGCTTGCTAAAAAGCGACAAGGTGGATAAGCAAACAAAGCAAAATATCACCATAGTTTTAAAGGACTTAAACTCTTTGGTTGAATTTAATGTCTCTCAGCTTAATATACTAGATAATATCCAAACCATACTAGCAGGTCAGCTTAATATAGAGCAAAACAAGACCATAAAGCTCTTTACAGTAGCGACTATGGCTATGATGCCTCCTACTTTAATAGGCACTGTTTATGGGATGAATTTTGAGTTTATGCCAGAACTTCAATGGGAGTATAGCTACCCTGTCGTGCTTGTGGCTATGGTGATTTCTATCATAATACCTGTGATTTTTTTCAAAAAGAAGGGCTGGTTGTAGGCTCAAAAGCTTACACAATTAATCACAAAGGCTTTTTTAATATATCAAAGCTTATAAATTCAAGCCCTTGTGAATTTTAGTTAAAAATTTAGCATTTTTGTAAGGATGATAAATCTTGTCTAGCTTTTAATGAGAGTTTTTACTAAAAAACTTTCCTTCACAAATACACTTTGCCACATAACTTTGCTTCACAAAGAAACTACATTTTTTAAAGAAATTTTTGTTTGTATAAAGTAGCTACGATTTATCAAAGAAGGTGTGTTTTATAAATAAGCTTTTTTAAATAAAATTTGCTCAAGATGCTTGAATAGGACTTTCCCTTATCAATTTCAATAAAATTTGATGAGAATTTTGTCTTAAAATTTTCGTCTTAATTTTGTTTCTTTTAAGTGAAGGACAAAATTTTTTCTTTTAGCCATTAAATTTAGCAAGTCTAAATTTTGCAAAGCCCCTTCTACTACGCAGTTACAAGACGAATAGCACGAAGTAAAAAATTCACAATTCCGTTTATGTGGCTTCGTCTGTTTGCAAACTCATTTGCACCATGTTTTACCCTATAATGTGCCTTTGCTCCTTCTCGCAAAATTGCAAGACAAAACGAAGCAAAAAATCAACCAAGCCATAGTAGGCTTTGAAGCTTTCCTAAAATTGTGGTGTTTGAGGCATAATCAAAGTCCCTAATCGGTAATAGTTCTTTTGCAGAGCAAGTGTTTGAGCGTATAAACTCGTGCGATTGCGTTTTAGCATACCTTCTCGCAGAGTTACAAGACGAGTAGCACGAAGTAAAAACACAGACATTTTCAGCCCCACATCCACTCTTGCCACGCACACGCCTTGCTTCTTCTGCTTACAGTTGCGAGTGTAACGAAGCAAAAAATAACTCTCATCAACTTCAACCACTCATTTTAGAAAGCTTCTCGCATTCTTTGGCTATGAAAAACTTGTTGCACAATTGCATTCACGCAAGCACGAGAAATTTTGCAAAGTAGAGCGATTTTTTTCGCCTCTAAATCAAGGCTTCTTGCAAAATTGCAAGACGAGTAACACGAAGTAAAAAATACTTCAAAATTCTTTAAATTTTTTCTTAGAAATTCGGAAATGAATCATATATTTGTTTTTCATCTAATTTTCCATATTTTAAAATGATCTTGTATCAAATGAAAATATTTTGAGCCTAAAAATTTGCTAGAAAACTTGACAAAAGCAATCTTAGTTAAAAAAGCACTAGTTTAAAATATTACTATGCTTTGATAAAATTAAATAAAAGGAGAAAAGATGTCAAAGGAAAAGATTATTAACAACTTAAACGAGCTTTTTAAGGCAAGGGCTGAATTTTATGCCTTTTTTGATGCAAAAATTCCAAAGATAGCAAAAACTGAGGTCTTTGATTTTAAAAAGGCAAAGGAGGGCAATGTGGAGGAGTTTTATAAGTATTTTTACAAGTATGATTATGCTATAAGAAAGCTCTTGCCAAGCATTTACAAGGCTTATGAGATAGATAGCGACAAGGACTTGTCAAAGGATTTTTAAGATTTGCTAAGTTAAACTGACGCCAAAGGGTTTTTAGATTGATGTCTATGAAAAACAAGGCTTTGTTTTTTGAATTTTAAAGATACAATTTAAGGAATTCTAAGATATTTTTTGGCTCGTGTGGCTGTTTCTTTATAATAAGCCTTGATGTAGGGGGGGGGAAAAATCCTCCAAGCTTGTTAAATAACCCTTGATGATGTAAATATAATTTTGCATAAAATTCGCATTTTAATTACAAAAGAAAAATTAGCAAAACGAAGTTGTCTTTAGAAAACAAGCAAGGTTTTTTTAGAAAATGAGTTGTGAGATTGAAGTTTATGAGACTTACTTTTTGCTTCCTTGTACTCTAAACTGTGAACACAAGGACAAAACGTGTGTGTGGAAAGCGTGGATGTGGGGCTGAAATATTTGTGTTTTTGCTTCGTTACTTATCTTGTCCTTTTGCTAGAAGGGATGATAAGACACTAGACTATCCTTTGTTCTCAAATAGTTAAATACTGCTTAAACAAAGAATTGCTACATATCATAAGAAACTTTCATAGCTTAATTAATGCGAGATTTACAGCGACAATCTCAAAGCCTACGATGGCTTGGTTGATTTTTTGCTTCGTTTTACTCGCAACTGTAAACACCAGAAGCAAAGGTTCATTAGCTAGTAAAGTACATCGAAAATGAAGCTGATAAATGGATGAAATCAGATCAACGAAATTGTGAATTTTTTACTTCGTACTACATGTCTTGTAAATGCAAACAGAAGGATCTTTGCAAAGGCTAGCTTAGATAAATTTCACGGCAAGGGAATTTTTTATCTGTATTTGAAAGAAGTTGAATTTAGATCTAAGATCAAGCTTAAGAATGAAAATTTGTATAAATTTTGTTAAAATGGCTCAGAAAAATCCTAGGCCATTTTAGCTAAAAGTATCAATCATTTATGACTTATATGAATTTAGGGCAAGTTCTTGTAGGCTTAAATTTGCAATTTTTTTATACTCAAAGCCCTCTTTTGAAAGGTATTCAAGCAAGGTTTTTTCCATAATCTTTGAGGCTTTTAGAGCCTCCTTTGAAAGCTCAAAGCTCATAGGTTCTATCCTTTTTGGGATAAAGCCTAAAATTTGAGTTTTAGGCAAATCTCCGCTTAATTCTATAAACTGCAAGGTTTGAAGCATTTCCACCTCGTGAGCGCTACCACTCCAAGATATTTGCTGGGGCATAGCCTCGTAGGGAAAGAAGAATACATCTCCTATCTTAGCATCATCTGCTTCTAAACAGTCTAGTATTATGAGCTTGTCGTATTGTACTATGATGTAGCTTAGTTGTAAGCCAAGTGTGCCTCCGTCTATGAAGTCAAGCGTGTGAGTTGGGTGGGTAAAATGATAATTTGTTTGTATGAATTTGCAAAGATGAACGCCCATTCCTTCATCGGCAAACATTATATTTCCTATGCCAAGAACGAGAATTTTCATTTTTTGCCTTTGTTAAGTGTTAAATTTAGGTATTTTATTTTTATTTTGCCTTTTATCAAAAGAGCCTTTAAGCCTTTGTAAAAGCTTGATTTAAATTTAAAAAATTTGCTAAATACTTTTTATTAAAACGGTAATTTTTAGTAGAATTAAAATGTCTTCTTGTTTAGCTCTGTTTTTTAAAAGTCTTTTTTGACAAGGCGTTAAATTTGCCACAAAAGACTGTCATTTTTAGTCTTTTGCAAAATGCAAACAAACACTTGCAAAACTAAGAACATTGAATTTTTCATTCTCATAAAAGAAACTCTTGCAAGATATAGCTTGTGAATTTAAGAGCCTTACAAAAATGATAAAATTTTAATCACCTTGCAAAATTGAAACTTAAAATTCAAAGCCTAGCCCCTTAAAGGGGCTAAAAGCGTAAATGCCTACTCTCTTTCGTATTTATAGCCACTAACTATAGCATCAAGGGTGCCGTCCTTGCCCTTAATGGCATTGAAAAACGCCATATACACATGCACACACACAAAGATGATCACAACCCACATTAAAATTCTATGCCAAACCCGAACACTAGAAAGCCCTCCAAACATAGCCTCTATGGGTCTTAATATAGGATAAAGTAGCCCACCTATGCCTTCGTGATAAACATGCACATACAAGATAAGCCCTGTAAGTATGATACCAGCTATGACAATATAAAACATTATATAGCTTGAAAGCTGCAAGGGATTATACACACCTCTGATTTTTGGGTGTTTGCCTATGAAGAGATAAAACTTAATTATATCTATCCAAAGCTTAAAATCCACAAGATTTTTAAAGCTAGCAAGTTCGTTTCTGCTAACCCTATCTGTAAAAAAGAGATAGCTTTTAAAGATTATGCAAGCCATCAGTAAAAAGCCAGCCACCTCGTGCACAAAGCGGTATTTTGCTTGCATAAAATTCACAGGCTGACCTGTGTTAGCACTTGGGGCTTGAAAGACATAGGATAGATAAAAGCCTGTTCCTACAAGCACCACTATACTAGCAGCTCTAAGCCAATGTGTAAGCCTAGTTCCTATGCTAAACTCATATACCGCCTTGCGTCCGTCTTTGTCTAAAACAACATTTTGCATAGCCTATCCTTTACACATTTACTTTGTATTCGCCTAGCTTGTTGCCCTTGGTGTCCATAACATGCACAGCACAAGCTATGCAAGGATCATAAGAGTGAATTTTTCTTATGATCTCAAGGGGCTGTCTTACATCTGCTATTTTAAGCCCTATTATGCACTCTTCATAGCTTCCACCCTTGCCGTTTGCATCCTTTGGAGAGGCATTCCAGGTGCTAGGCACAACAGCTTGCCAGTTTTGCACGACCCCGTCTTTAATCCTACACCAGTGACTAAGCATACCACGAGGCACATGTCCTATGTAGCGACCCTTGTATTCTTTCTTTGGATCTATGACATAAGGAGCGCAGGTGCTTTCATCTACCTTGATATTTTCTACAAGATTATTAAAGGCTATGAAGATATTATCTGTTATAACCTTAGCCTCTATGCACCTAGTAGCAGTTCGTCCAAGTGTGCTAAGCACCACAGGCAAGGGAAGCCCTGTTTCTTTTAGAAACTGATCTACAACCTTAACCACATATTGATTTCCCTTGGCATAATTTACTACCATATTTGACAAAGGACCCACCTGTGCTGGCTCTCCGTCATATCTAGGAGCCTTGATCCAGCTGTATTTACCCTGGGTATCAAAGACCTTTGTGTGAATTTTATTGCCCTTAGGTCCTATGGTTTCCTCATCCTTAAAGCCTGTATAATTTGGTACAGTTTCTCCATCATAAGGATGCAAGGGACCGTCGTGTTTATACCAAGAATGAGTGGCTTGTTCTGTGATCTTATCATCTTCTACCTCATAAACCTTGCTTAGATCTCCATTTTTTATGTAGCCACTTTGAAAGAGCCAGTCATTTGGACCAAGTTGCATCTCTTCATAGGTAAGAAGATTTGGCACACCTACATCATTAATCACACTTGCTTCTGTGGCATAAGCCCTACCAGCCATAATAAGATCAGCATAATAACCCCTATCTACAAATTCAGCAACCTCTTTCATCTTCTCAGCAAATTCACCCATCCTAGCAGGAGAAAGCAGATCCATAACACAGGTAACCCCTCCAACTGTGAGGCTTTGAGGGTGAGGGTTTTTGGCTCCAAAGATGGCCTGAGCCTGGGCTACTATTCTTTGTACCCTTAGGCATTCTAGGTAGTGAGAAAGGGCTATGAGGTTTTGTTCTGGGGTAAAATGATAGGTAGGATGTCCGTAGTAGCCATTTGCAAAGGGTCCTAAATTTCCCTTATCTACAAAGGCTTTTACCCTTTTTTGCACCTCTAAGAGCTTATCTGCACCTGTGCAAATTGGATTTGGGGTGTAATTAAAGGCATCATCGCTTGCCTTTTTTACATCAGCACTTAAAGCACTTACTATATCCACCCAGTCAAGGGCGTGAAGTTGATAAAAATGCACTATGTGATCGTGTAGCAACAAGGCTGCATTCATAAGGGTTCTTGTTAAAACAGCATTAAGAGGAGGGGTGATGCCTAGGGCATTTTCCACTGCAACTATGCCTGCTTTGTAGTGTGAATAAGTACAAACCCCGCAAATTCTTTGAGTCATAAAGGGCACATCTCTTGGATCTCGTCCTCTTGCTATGGTTTCTATACCTCTCCACAAGGTAGATCCTGTGTAGGCTTCCTTGACTACATTATTATCATCAATTACAACCTCAACCCTCAAATGCCCCTCTATTCTAGTAATAGGATCAACTACTATCTTTTCCATACTTTACTCCTCATTCTTCTTAGCAGCTGCTATGGCAGCGTGTGCGGCTATGGCTACACCTGTTAGACAAAGCACTCCTATTCCGATCTTATCGGCTGTTGCATCTGCACCTGAGCCAAAGACCGTGTCAAATCTATGCACAGCCATTACCTCCTCAAAGGGCTGCATGGTATCCCAGAAATTTGGCTCAGAGCAACCTATACAGCCGTGTCCTGCTTGGATAGGCCAACTTGTATGAGAATTAAATCTCTCTCTAGAACAGTTATTAAAGGTATAAGGTCCCTTGCAACCAACCTTATACAAGCAGTAGCCATTCTTTGCACCCTCATCTCCAAACCTTTCTACAAACTCACCAGCATCAAAATGCCCTCTTCTTTCGCATAGATCGTGAATTCTCAAACCATAAGCCCATTTTGGACGGTTATAAACATCCAAAGAAGGAGGCTCTTTAAAGAGCAAAAACTGCAAGACATTGCCTACTATGTTCTTTTCGCTAGGAGGACAGCCTGGGACATTTATAACTGTTCTTTTTGTTACCTTGGTTAGAGGCTGGGCGTTGCTAGGATTTGGAGCGGCTGCTTGAATGCCTCCAAAGGCTGAACAAGTTCCTATTGCTAAGATAAACTTAGCGTTATCACAGGCTTCTTGGGCTATTTTATATCCTGTTTTGCCGTGTCCTCCTATGGTTAGATAGCCCTCTGTGTCGCCCATAGGTATGCCACCTTCTACCATTAAGATATAATTGCCCTTGTGCTTTTGCATAGCGTGTTCTAGGTTTTCCTCAGCTTGCCAACCAGAGGCTACCATTACTGTTTCGTGATACTCAAGCGAGATATGATCAAAGATCAAGCTATCAATGGTAGGAGTGTCGCTACGAAGCAAGCTCTCAGAACAGCCCGTACACTCAGCCATATGTAGCCATATAACAGGGGCTCTATCGGCAAGCTCAGCAGCCCTTGCCACCATAGGCACAAAGCTTGTTGGAAGTGCCATAAAGGCTGTCATAGTCCCAGCCCACTTCATAAAGTCCCTTCTTGAAAAACCAGCCTCGTCTAAGGCTTGCTTGATAGAACGTTTGGGATTTAAGGCAGGTAGCCTTTCTAGCTCATTTAAACGAGCTTCAAAGTCTTGTGCGTTTATAGTCATTTTTCACCTCCGTGTAGTTTTGGCAATTTGTCTTACAAATTCCTTAAAAAAGTATGATATTATAGCTTTTATTAAATTTAGCTTAATTTTGATAATTTTATGCTTTAAAAGTAACAATAAAGTAGTATTAATTTAAGCTAAGACTTAAATTTTAGACAAAATATCTTAAATTTTTACTCAATTTCAGCTAATTTTAAGTATTAAAAATTAACCTGACAAATTTTTGGCTAAGAATGCTATAAATTCAAGCTTTGAGCGAATTTAAATTCATTAAAGAGACAAAGAATGTCAAGTTAAATTTAAAATTCACTTAAAAGAACTTAAATTAAAGACAAACTTAAATGGCATTAATTTAAAATTCAAAGTTTAAATAAAGTGTTAATTTATCGCCCCCAAGCTTTGTGTCTATGGAGGGCTACTGAGTTTGCCACAGATGGAGGACTTATGAGCTGCTAGAGTTTGTCATTTTATTAAATAAACTTGCTTAAAGAAGCTAATTTTTTAGACAGCTTGCTCACTCTAAAACAGTTAAAGATTAACATTTTCTTAAAAAGCCTTGAATTTAAGGGTGGTTTACTGAAAGCTTAAATTTTTAAGATCTTTTCATTTAAGATTATATGAAAAGCTTGAATTTACTAGCTATTTGGCTGAATTTTTTAATTAAGGCTTGAAATTCATAGTGCTTTTGCTGAATTTTCTTGTAAGAATTCACAACTTTACTCAAATTCACTTAAAATTAAAGTGAAAATTCACATAATTTATTAAAAAATTCACGCTTTCATTAAAATCACACCTGAAAATCAATTATTAAAGATTTAAAATGATTTTTGCCTTATAATGGCGAAAATTCAAGGGAGGCAAAATGTCGCAAGATGAGGTTGAGCTAAGAAAAGAGCAAGAAAAATACATTGATTTAGCCATTGAGCCAAAAATCAAAAATAAGGGCGGAGAGTTAGCTTACTCCATAGCCACGAGCTTTGCTTATATAGCTGCTTATGAGATGGGGCGTCTTAAAGATGGAAAAGTTGAAATTAGGCTTTTGGACGATAAAATTGATGAATTGCAAAAAGAATACAAAATGATAAATGCTTGGCTAGCACAGCAGATTTTTGAGGACATGGGCAAGGTAAAAGAGCTTTTTGAGCTTTCACAAGGCTTTAACGGAGCAAGGGAACTTTGGGACTCACATAGGGCTTTGCTTGCTAAACATAGGGGTGAGGGCTTTGAATTTAAGGACTTTGCGGTGTTTTATAAATGGTTTTTAAATCAGCCTAGCAAGGAGGTTAAAAGTGGCGATAAAGTGCATTATGAAAAATGTTGTGCGTTTTGCGATGCTACAAAATGGGATTTAGAGCAGAAATTAAAACACGAAAATGTTTTGATTGCCCTGAATTTAAGGCGTAAATTTATGCCTATTTTTAGGGTAGTTAAAAGCTACGATAAAAAGGGCTATAAGCCTAAGTGCGTGCTTGTTTGTGCCTTTTGTGATAAGGCAAAAAAGCCCTTTACAAACAAAATTACTTTCACAAAACGCTTTCTTGCTTGCATAAAGGGCTTTTATAAACCTTTAAAAGCTTGTTTAAGCCGTTTTAAAGGTAGATTTTGTGGAAATTCACGCTTTTGGCGTTGAAAATTCACGGAATAATGAATAGTCAATGAAACCGAGTTATAATTGCGAAAAATTTTTAAAGGAGTTCTTATGAACGCACAAATACAAGGGCATCACCCTAAAGCAGAACAGCATCCATTTACGAAAATGGGTTATGGTCCCATCTTTGATGAAAAATCAAAGGTGTTAATTTTAGGCTCGTTTCCATCTGAAAGCTCTAAAACAGCTGGATTTTACTACGGCGACAAGAACAATCAATTTTGGATTGTTTTGGGCGATTTATTAGATAATCCAAATTTGGCAGAGCAGTCAAAGGACGAAAAAAGGGCTTTTTTATTGAAAAACAAAATCGCCCTTTGGGATATTTGGGCGTATTGTTACAAAAAAGATGGCTCAAAAAAGTCTGATGACAATCTCATTATGATAGAGCCTGACAGCCAAAAGGTTGATTTAACCGAGCTTTTTGCGAATGCGAAAGAAATCCAAATGGTATTCACAACCATAGGCGGCGGTAGCTTTAAAGAGTGGGGCATTGAAGAGTGGCTGAAAAAGTATGGCAAATCGGTTATTCCGCTTTATTCGACTTCCCCTACTAGCATTATACGATTTAAAAAAGTAACTTATAAACAGTTGCGAGACGATTACGAACAAATTCTCAAATTCGTAAAATGAAAGGCATAAATTCACGGAATTTTAAAATTCCGTGAATTTTCTTGCTAAAATTCACAAATTCACTTAAAATCAAAGCGAAAATTCAGGCTTTTGTAAAAAAGCGTGAATTTTCCGTAAAAAAAATCAAGGCACAGGATTTTAGATGAGAAAATGATTTTTGTGCGTGAAGGCTAGACTGAAAGCGAAGCGTCTGCCGAACGCACAAAAATCATTTTATCGCTAAAAGCCGAGCCAAGCCTTGTGAATTTTATGGATTGCCACGACTTCGCAAAGCGAAGTCTCGCAATGACGACCCGCCCCCAAACCCCCCTCCGCAAGGGCGGGGGGCTTTTTTAATCTAACTTTTTAAAACTCATAAAAATAATAAAATTATTATAATAGATTTACTTCTCTTTTTGTGTCATAATCTGCTCAACAATTCGCCAAACAAGTGCGGCAAGTGCCGACATACTAGGCTTTGGCGGGTTGATTTCATTTTAAGGAGAGTCTATGAAAGACTTAGTTTCAAATGCCATTGCGAGAAATGCCTTTTTGGAGATTATCGAGCAGATGGCAGTAAATCTGCGTTTAAGCCTTATGCGTGAGGCTTTTGAAGCCCAAGCCGCTGAGCTTAAAATCACTCTTAAAAGTGAGAGTGATGAGGAGGATAGCTTGCTGCTTTATGAGCGTGATGAGCTTGGATTTGGAGTGCTTGTGGGTTATTTCGATGAGTGCTGGTGGGCAGGACTTGCCCTGCTTTCAAAGGACAAAGCAGCCCCCACAAATGAGCTAGCCCCAAGCGTGCAAGAGCATTTGCGTAAAAAGGGTGTTAATGTAGCCTTGAAAAGCGAGCATTACGCCTTTGTGGAGCTTTGTGCGAACGAGGAGTTTAGCGAGTTTTTGCCCCAAGTGCTTGAAAGTTTCAAAGCAAATGCGAGTTTGCTTAAAAAGCTAAATGATGCTTTGATTGATTTTAAAGCAAATTGAGTTTTTTGAGCCTTTGTTGCGGCTTTGTTTAAGTGTGGCAAAGCCGCTTTTAAATTGTCATTTTGAGCCTTTTAAAAAAGGCGAAGAAACTCTAACATTGTCATATTGAGCGACAGCGAAATATCTAAAAAAGAAATTCTTCGCTTTCTATGAAAGCTCAGAATGACAAGACACAAGTTGAGATACTTCGCTTTTTTGCAAAAAACTCAGAATGATAAAGATTGTGGATTGCCACGCCGATTTCATCGGCTCGCAATGACAATTTTATTACCCACCCCCAACCCCCTCCGCAAGGCAGGGGGCTTTTGGATTGACGAATTTTTTTTGCGTTTTCGCAATTATAAAATTGCGTGAATTCTTGTGAATTTTAAAATAAAAATTTACAAAAATTCACGCTTAAAATACCACCCCCAACCCCCTCCGCAAGGGAGGGGGGCTTTCAAGGGCAAACCCTCCGCAAGGCAGAGGGCTTTTTGGGTAAAAGTTGAATTCCGTGTTCCGTATTCTGTTATCTGTATGAAAGGACAAAAAATGACAAAGCTTCAAAGCCCCGCAAAACAAAGCTCTCGTGTGAGTGCAAAAGCACTAGCAAAGCAAGATTTAAGCACGCTCATCAGCCAAGTGGATGAGGAGCAACAAGCGCTTTTAAACAAAGCCAAACTTTGCATATTTCACAGCATAGTGCATATAAACGCACTCGATGAATTTGTGCTAAAAAGAGAGCATAGATTTGATGCACTTGCGAAGTTTTTGGGGTTTTACAAGCTTTGTGAAAATCCTGATTCCTACCTTAAAAACGAGAGCGTGCGAAAAAAGGTTTTGCATTACTGCGAGTTTGAATTAGAGCTTTTGCAAAAATGCCAAAAGCAAGGAAAGCTAGTGCATAAAACCTTGCAAAAAAATTTCGCTTATTTGCAAGATGCCTTTGATTTGAGTAAGAGTGAGCTTGCTTTGCTTGAATTTGTCGTTATGAAAAACGAGATTTTGATGTTTAAGAATTTTTTTAGAATGTATGATGATTTAAGCGTTAGAGAGTGCATAATGATGATAGCAAAAATCATACAAGCACCTTATGATGAGCTAAAAGCCGCACTTCAAAACAACGCAAAATTGCGAAAATCAGGTATTTTAAGGATGAGTGCAAACAGAACCGACATAGTGTATTTTTTAGACTTTGAAAATGAGAATTTCGCAGACGCACTGCTTGAAAAAAGCTGTGATACAAACTCTTTAATAAACGAAATAGTCGAGCCTTGCGAATACTCCACGCTTACAAAGCAGGATTACGCACACATTAAAGAGTTTGATATGTTGCAAAACTACCTAAAAATCGCCATTTCGCAAGGAAAAAGTGGGGTCAATGTTTTATTTTATGGAAGCCCAGGGACTGGAAAAACCGAGCTTGCAAAGCTACTTGCAAAGGGTGCAAACGCCCTAATTTACAAGGTTCGCACTATGGATAAATATGGAGAAGTTTTGGACGGTGAGTGTAGATTAAACTCATACACCCTAGCACAACGCCTTTTAACGCCCAAGAAAAGCCTATTGATTTACGATGAGGTTGAGGACATTTTGTGCTTTTCAAACGATGAAAACCGCCTAAAAAACAAAGCCTTTATCAACGAAAGCCTTGAAAATAACGCTGTTGCAAGCATTTGGATAACAAATAATATAAACAATGTCGATAATGCGGTAATTCGCCGATTTGATTTCGTGCTAAATGTCAAAGTGCCTAAAATCGCCCACAGGAAGCGGATTTTACAAAGAATTTGCAAGGACAAAATAGACGAAAAAACGCTAAATTACGCAAGCAAAATAAAGCTTTTATCACCTGCCATAATAGAGCGTGCAAACAAGGTCAGCTCGTGCTTGGATGGGAATTTTTGTGAGCATTTTAAGACGCTTACAAAAAACACCCTAAAAGCAAGCTATGTTAATTTAAATCTAAAAAAGCACAAAAAAGCTAATAATTGCAAGCTTCCGCAAAGCTATTCGCTTGAATTTATAAACGCGGATTATGACTTAGAAACGCTTGCTGATGGGATTTTGCAAAATCCAAATGCTAGACTTTGCTTTTATGGTGCAAGTGGGACGGGAAAGAGTGCTTATGCGAGATTTTTAGCACAAAAACTTGGACGAAAATGCCTTGTAAAGCCTGTGAGCGAGCTTTTTGACTGCCTTGTAGGAAATACCGAGAAAAACATAGCCGCAACCTTTAAAGAAGCAAGCGAAAAAAACGCTGTGCTTGTTTTTGATGAAGCGGATAGCTTTTTGCGTGAGCGAAATCTAGCCAAACAAAGCTGGGAGCAAACCCTAGTCAATGAAACGTTGGTGCAAATGGAAAATTTCAAAGGGGTTTTCATAGCCACGACAAATTTAATGGACGCACTTGATAAAGCCTGCCTTCGCCGCTTTGATTTAAAGCTTGAATTCAGGGTTTTAACGCCCTTGCAACGCGTAAAACTCTTTGAAAAAGAATGCGAGCTTTTGGGAATTTCTTGTGGTGAAAATGAGCTTTTAAGCGATGAGAATGAGCTTTTAAGAGATGAAACTGTGCTTTCAAAAGTAAAACGCCTTGAAAATTTAAGTAGTGGAGACTTTGCCGCTGTTAAAAGACTAAGTAAATTTAGCCCTTTAAAAAATGCTTTGGATTTTTACGAAAGATTAGCAGATGAAGTGAAAGTAAAGGATTTGCAAAATGAGAATTCAAGGGTGGGGTTTGGGATTTGAGCTTTGCTGTGAAATTTTTGCGAAATTTGCGTAAGAATTCACGCTTTTTTGGGTGTGGATTTTTTTGTGAAATTTTTTGAGTTTTGCTGTGAATTTTTTTGGGAATTTGTGAATTTTGTAAAAATTCACGCTTTTTTGGGTGTGGATTTTTTTGTGATTTTTTTTGAATTTTATGCGGCAATTGTGTGGGAATTTGCAAAATTTCTAGAATTTTCGTGCAAAAATTCACAAATTTACTTGAAATCAAAGCGAAAATTCAGGCTTTTGTCAAAAAACGTGAATTTTGTGGATTGCCACGATTTGACTTCGTCAAATCTCGCAATGACAGCATAAAGTGAAAATTCAGGTTTTTGTGAATTTGCCGTGAATTTAAAATTAAGGTGCATACAAAACACGGATTACAGAATCATAGAGAATGGAGGACGGACTTTTGCAAAAAAACAAAACTATGCAAAATTAAAAATCTGTATTCTATATTTAGTTTTTCGCACAAAGATTACAGAAAATGTAATATATGTTTTTATTAAAACAAAATTATGCAAAAAGTTTGTATTTTGTGTTTCGTAATCTGTAATCTGAACGGACGAACCAAGCCGAATTCAAAGCTTATAAATTCAGCTAAAATTCAAACGCAAAGGCGTGAAATTCAAGCCAAATTCACAGTAAAAATTAAAAAAATTCAACAAAAACTCAGTTTTATAAATTTAGCCTTAAAATTATAATTTATCAAGCCCAACTTGCAAATAAAGCTTTTAAAGTTAATTTCCAAAACGCGAAAATCAAGCATTTTAAAAGCCTAGCTAAAATACAAAATGCTTTTATCTGTTATTTTTGAGTGTCAAAAATTCTTTTGTTTCAAGCCTTGCAAATGCCAAGTGCTTTAAAAGAAAATCAAAAAGCCTTGCTTAAACCGTCAATTTTCGCACAGCCAAAAGAAAGCCAAATTTAGTCTCTAAATCATCAAGTAGGCTATAAATGCCTTGTGAATTTTCTTGTGAAGTTGTGTGTGAATTCATTGAAATTGCCTTTGAATTTGTTGAATTTTTTGTGAATTTTCCTTTGTGTGCGAAATTTTTGCAAGTTTGTTTGTAAATTGGGATTTAAATTTGCCTCCTTTGTGCCTTGAAAATCTTGTTTGTGAATTTTCCTGCGAGCTTTCTTTTGAAGCTGTGAAATTTTCGTTTTTAAAATCTTGTTTTTTTGAATTTGCAAACTCTTTATCCTTCTTTATCTTGCATTTATTTTAAATTTGCAAACATCCACTTTTATCTTGCTTCGTGTCTTATCATTTTTAAACAATGAATTTAAGCTTCTTGCACTTTATGTCAATTAGCAAAAAGGCTACAAAAACGAGCTTTGCATTATATGTATATCTCAACATTAAATGCGAGGGCAAATCTTTCTTTACACATTTTGGCTTTTATGATGCAAATTGATTATTTTATGCTTAGAATTTAAAGCAAAATTTGTGAATTTTAGTTAAAATTTCACATAAATTTGCTATGATTTAGCTTTTTAAGTAGAGTAAAAATGACTTGTTTATATCCTGGTACTTTTGATCCTATCACAAATGGACACTTAGATGTTATAAAAAGGGCTTTAAGGCTTTTTGACAAGGTGGTTGTAGCCATAGCCAAAAATGAGCAAAAGCGTCCTTATTTTAGCCTAGAAAAGAGAAAAGAACTTGCCCTCATAGCCACAAAAAGCCTTGATGGGGTGGAGATTATTACCTTTGATTCCTTGCTCGTTGCACTAGCTAGAAAGATGAATATAGGTGCTGTTATTAGGGGCTTAAGAGCGGTTAGCGACTTTGAATACGAGTTGCAACTAAGCTATGCTAACAATGCCTTGTGGAAGGAGTTTGAAACCATCTTTTTAATGCCAAGCCTTGAAAATGCCTTCATTTCAAGCTCCATAGTTCGCTCTGTAAATGAATATGACGGAGATCTAAGTAATCTTGTCCCCAAAGAAATTATCCCCCTTATGAAAGAAAAAGATGTATGTGGTAATTGAAGGGGTTGATGGGGTTGGCAAAAGCACTCAAATAGAGCTTTTAAAGGCTAAATTTAAAGATGCTATTTTTAGCTTTGAGCCAGGTGCCACAAGGCTTGGCAAGGTATTGCGTGAGATCTTGCTTGAAAAAACTGTGAATTTTAGCAAGAGGGCTGAGCTTTTGCTTTTTTTGGCTGATAGGGCTGAGCATTATGAGCAAATTTTGCGTGAAAATGCCGATAAATTAATAATTTCAGATAGAAGCTTTATCTCAAATCTAGCCTACGCAAAGAGCGACTTTGAATTTGAAACACTGTTAAGCCTAAATGCCTTTGCCTTAAATGACTTTTTTCCGCAAAAATGTGTATTTTTAAGAGCTAGTGAAGAATTACTAAAAGAAAGACTTGCTACAAAAGAGCTTGATAAGATAGAAAAAAGGGGTGTTGAGTATTTTATGAGCGTGCAAGCTAGGCTTGAAAAAAGCCTAGAAATCTTAGAAAAAAGGCTAAATTTAAGCATTTTAAGCCTTGACGCACAAGAAAGCATGGGTATTTTGCACGAAAAGATCAAGGACTTCATAAATGACTAAGAATATAAATGCCATCAAGGGAATGAAGGATCTTTTAGATGAAAGGGCGAGGCTTTATGAGAGCATCATCAAGGTGTGCGAGGAGGTGGCTAGGAATTATGGCTTTGAGTTCATAAACACTCCTCATCTTGAATTTACCACGCTTTTTAAAAGAAGTGTAGGTGAAAGTAGCGACATAGTAGGCAAGGAAATGTATGAGTTTATTGACAAGGGACAAAATGCCGTGTGTTTGCGCCCTGAGGGAACCGCTGGCGTGGTACGTGCCTATATAGAGCAGAAATTTGACAAAACAGGGGCTATTAAACGTTGGTTTTATCACGGCTCTATGTTTCGCTATGAAAGGCCTCAAAGGGGTAGGCTTCGTGAGTTTCATCAATTTGGCGTTGAAAGCTTTGGCGTAAATAGCGTTTTTGAGGACGCTACGCTGATTTTAATGCTTTCACAAATTCTTAAAAACCTAGGCATAAATGCAAGCTTAAAGATAAACTCATTAGGCTGCACAAAATGTATGAATGAGTTTCGCAAGAACTTCCTTAACTTTGTAGAAAATTCAAACAAGACTTTGAATTTTAGCACACTTAAAGAGGACGCAAAGGATTTAAAACCCGCTTCTAAAAGTGAACAGAATGACAAAAATAGTAAAAATGATGAAGAGCAAGGCTTTTGCGAGGACTGTTTGCGTAGAAAAGAACTTAATCCCATAAGAATGCTTGACTGTAAAAACGAGCACTGTCAAGCCTTGCTAAAAAACGCACCTACCTTAAGAGAATGTCTTTGTGCTGAATGCAAGAGCGACTTTGAGCTTTTGCAAAGCCTTTTGCGTGAAAACGGGGTTGAATTTAAGCTTGATGATAGGCTTGTTCGTGGGCTTGATTATTACTGCAAGAGTGCCTTTGAGTTTGAAAGTGAGGAAATTGGAGCAAAAGCAGCTGTGGCTGGGGGTGGGCGGTATGATAGATTGATTGAATTTTTAGGTGGCAAGAGTGGTTACGGCGTTGGCTTTGCACTTGGTGTTGAACGGTTAATGGAAATACTTGCACAAAAAAAGCAAGAAGGGCAAAGAAAGGGGCTTTATTTGTGCGTTTTAAACGAGCCTTATTTAAAGGACGCTTTTTTTCTTGCCACAGCACTTCGCAAGCATTTTTGCGTGAATTTAAGTTATGAGGCAAAAAAGCTCGCAAAGCATTTAAATTTAGCAGATACAAGTGGGGCTAAAATCTTTTTATGCATAGGTGAAAATGAGGCAAAAAATGAAAGCATTTTTTATAAAAATTTGGAAAATAAGGACGAAAAAACTATAAAACTTTGTGATTTACAAGATTTTTTAAGGCAAAATGCGTGAATTTTTGGTTTTTGTGCGAGCTTTGCTAAAATTTGTGTTGGCTCAATCCAAGTTAAGCACATTATTTCTTATCATTTTTGGCTCAAGACAACTTAAGCGGATTTTATCTTATCAACTTTAATAAATTTTGATGAGAATTTTGTCTTAAAATTTTCGCCTTAATTTTATTTCTTTTAAATGAAGTATAAAATTTTCTTTTTGAGCCTTTAAATTTAGCCAAATCAAACTTTGCAAACTTCTACTACACAGTTACAAGAGGCTTAACGAAGCAAAAAAATTCTCAATGCCATTTGTGTGATTGTGCCCTTTGCAAACTCATTTTCCCTGTATCTTACTCTATAACTTTGCTTTGCAAAGTATGGGGCAAAGCATTGTAAAAAATCAACCAAACCATCATAAATAGCCAAGCACTAAAATTCCATCTTCCTCATACCGCTTAAATCCCATAGGTAATAGCTTCTTAGCCAAGCAAGTTTTTACAAGCTGAGTATAAACTTGTTCGTTTTAGCATACCTTTTACTACACAGTTACAAGAGCACTAGCTAAAAACACAGATGTTTTCTTGCCAACCCCACGCCCACTTTTTCCACGCACTCTTTTTGCACCTTCTACTACGCAGTTACGAGTTTAACGAAGTGAAAAAATATGTAAGAATCTATCATAATTTTAGTCTCTTAAATTCTTAAACGATTAATATGCTTATTTTTCACCTTGTAAATCATAACTTGAAGCTCTTTTCTTAGAGCTTAAGTTGGATTGAGTCTTGTATTTTTGGGACTGTGAGTTTTTAAAAAAGTTTGAGTTTGTAAAAAAGCGTAAATTTTCGCCTTGTTAAGATACCAAGCAAAAATTCACATTAAATTCAAGCTAAGTTTCACGCTAAATTTAAACTAAAATTTATGTTAAATTCAAATTCACCAAAATCCAAAATTCACGCTAAATTGAATTTAAATTCGCAAAAATCCAAAAATTCACATAAATTCACACAAAAAGCCCTTGAATTTGAGCTTATAACTCTTTTAGCTACTATTTTGCAACATCGTTATCTTAAGTTTGTATTAGCGACATTTATGCTTACAAATTACAACGCTTTAATTTTGCATTATAAATGCGTTAAAATAGCAAAAATAGCTCCTTGCAAATACCGTCAACTGTTACTTGCCAAGCGCTTAGGCTGAAAGGAAAAGCTTCGTCTTCGCTTTGTGTCAGCTATCGACATATCGTGCAAAGCTTGTTTTGTAGCTTTTGTGCTATTTTCGCCACCTTTTTTGCGGATTGTAAAGATTAAAAAAGCATCAAAAGAACGCTTGTAAATACTGCTTTTTTCGTTTTTATAATTTAAGCTTTGTTAGCATTAATTCTTTTTTTAAACTTTTTGTGCTTTCATCGCATTTTAGCTTAAATTCTTAAATTTTTAGCCAAATTCATCGCTGCATAGCTAGTTCTTTGAGCCTTTTGTATTTATCGCCCATCGTTTGCTAGATTAGATCACAAGCAATAGTATAGTGGTATTTTGCTACGAATTCATTTTGTTTTGCACATTTTCGTTGCCATACAAAGCAGCTAAATTCATCTAAGCTAAGCTTTGGTCTGGTTTGCAAGCCTTTTCATGGTAAATTGTAATTTTGCCGCAGTTTTATCCTTGTAATTCACCCCAATAGCAAATCTCATTAAGGTCTCATTTCACAGTTTTATTAAAACTAAAAATCAAAGAATGCAGGTTTATAAACCCTACCACCGCAGTAAGTAAAAATAAATTCACGCATTTTTTATCACTTAAAAATAAGTTAAAATCAAATTTTGAGTGTAGCTTAAAGACAAAAAGAAGGCTAATTTTGGCTACAATTTAAAACAAAATGCCTAAATTTAGCTAAGTTAAGATGATTTTTGCTGAATTTATCTTGTGTTTTCTAAGATAAATAATATTGGCTATTGTAGTGTTTTGTAATGGTGGTAAGATCTGCTTGATGATAAGAATTTTTTGTTTTACTGCTTTGCCTTTTTAAAAATGTGTTTTTTTAGCTGTCTAAAAATGTGTTTTGGTAAAAAACTTTTATCATTAAGTATTTATGCTTTTAGTTAAAATTACAAAGGATTTTCCTAAGTCATTTTAAGAAAATTTTATACAAATTCTTACTCTTAATCTTGACATCATATCTAATTTAGCCTCTTTCAAATGAAGGTAAAAATTTTCTTTTTAATCCAGTAAAACCCACTAAGCTAGCCCTTGCAAGATCCATTTTAATAAGCACTTACAAACCAAGGTGCAAAATTTGCATTTATGCAATCTTGTCCTTTTGTAAATTATTTATGTTTTGTTTGATAAGCTTGCTATTTTTTGTAAAGGCATAGGGCGAAATAAAAGCTTCAAATTTCTCTAAGCTTAAAAATTCACAAACTAAGTTTTGTTTTTCATAGGCACTAAGTTAAAAACCATTTGATTTAAATTTAACCCAGCCTTAGCTTAGCTAAAAATATCAAACATTTTTATTGTGGCTGAAAAAATTTGTCATTTTTAAGCCTATTGTAGCAAAGAGGCTTAAAAAATTCAAGCAAAAGCTTGAATTTTTCTAGCTTTAATCTGTGGATTTTTTTGCTAAGCTTATTAGCTTTTAAAATGACAAAGCTTGTCTAAGAGTAATGCTTTTTAAAACATATTTCTAATGAAGACTAAACTGAGAACAAATTAACTTTCTTCCAGCTTAATTTAACACAGGGTTAAAAAACCTAAATTTTTCAAGGCTTAAATATAGCCTTGTTCTATCATAGCATCTGCTACCTTGCGAAAACCTGCTATATTTGCACCTACTAGCAAATTACCCTCGTTTTTAAACTCCTTTGCACTCTCATAAGAAACAGTAAAAATGTCCCTCATTATGTCTTGTAATTTCCTGTCCACCTTTTCAAAGCTCCACTGAGTCATAGACGCATTTTGCTGCATTTCAAGCTGAGAGGTAGCCACCCCTCCCGCGTTTGCTGCCTTTGCAGGTGCAAAATAAAAATCCTTCTTTGATAGCATAAACTCTATAGCCTCCAAGGTACTAGGCATATTTGCCCCCTCAGCTACGAAGCGACAACCATTTTTGTATAAGAGCTTAATGTCCTCTAAGCCTAGCTCATTTTGAGTTGCACTTGGAAAAGCCCCATCGCAAGGCACACTCCACACCCCATTTGTGCCGCTTTTATACTCGCTAGTGCTAATAAACTTAGCACCCTTTTTAGCCCTAGCATAATCACCAACCCGTCCTCTTTTAAGCTCTTTTATCTCTTTTAACAAGGCTAGATCTATGCCCTCTTTATCATAGACAAAGCCTGAGCTATCGCTTATGGTAACGGCTTTTGCACCAAGTTGGTGAAGCTTTTCTATGGTATAAATGGCTACGTTTCCACTTCCTGAGACAGCACATATCTTGCCTTCTAAGCCTTGATTTGCCTTTTTAAGCATTTCATTTGCAAAATACACACAGCCATAGCCCGTAGCCTCTGTTCTAACCAAGGAGCCGCCCCATTTAAGCCCCTTGCCAGTAAGTGTTCCATCATAAAAGCCTTTTAATTTCTTGTAAGCACCAAACAAATACCCTATCTCTCTACCTCCAACCCCAATGTCCCCAGCAGGAACATCAATAGTATCTCCTATAATCTTGCTTAATTCCACCATAAAGGCCTGACAAAATCTCATAATCTCAGCCTCGCTCTTGTTCTTTGGATCAAAATTTGAACCCCCCTTAGCACCTCCTATCATAAGCCCTGTGAGGGAGTTTTTAAAGATTTGCTCAAAACCTAGGAATTTAAGAATGTCTAAATTCACACTAGGATGAAAGCGAAGCCCTCCCTTGTAGGGTCCAAGTGCAGAATTAAACTGCACCCTGTATCCTAAATTTGCCCTTGCCTTGTTTTGATCATCAAGCCAAACAACCCTAAAAATAGTAGATTTTTCAGGCAAGATCAAACGTTCTAGCACTGAATGATCTTGGTATTTTTTTTCTGCTTTGAGTATGGGTTCTAAGGAGAGTAAGACCTCTGTGGCAGCTTGTAAGAAGATGGGTTGATGATCCTTTTTAAGATCTTCTAAGATTTTGTTTATGTAAGCACTCATTTTTGTCCTTTTTCGATGTAGTTTTTATATTGTATAGTAAATAAGTTTTAAATTAGTTTAAAATTTATTGTTTAAAAATCTTTATTTTGTAACTGTGAATTTTTGGATAAGAGGCTTTTAGACAAGGGAGTGAATTTTATTTACTTTTTGGATCTGATCTTTTTATAAAAAAATTCACATTGCTTTTATCTTTTAATTTTTTACTATTACGAAGGTGGGATTTTTGAATTTTAACAGTGCTTTCAAAGGCATTTTAGGGATATTTTAAAACTGTTGAATTTATTAAACTAGTTTGTTAATATTGATCCAAAAGGGGCAAAAAATTCAGCATTGAGATCTTTCTAATGGCTTGATACGACAAACTGTGGGTTTTGTGAATTTTTGTGTGTTGTCATTTTGAGACTTTTTAAAAGGGTAAAAAATCTATTTTTAATGTTTGAGATACTGATCAACTCCTTGTATGACAAAGGATTAAGATGCCTTGCCTTTTATAAAAGGTCTAGTATGATAGGAAAATAAATACTTCGCAAGGCTTGGCAAGGATGTATTTGCATTTTGCCATTCTTAAAAAATATTAAAGAATCTCTTCTTTGCAAGCTCTTTCAAAAGGCTTAGTGCAACAAAGATCAACATTTTTTCAAAAAAGCCCTTGAATTCAAATAGGCTTAATTTAAGCCCTTATACTGTTACATACCTTAAAAACAGCTTCTTGCAAGGCATTTGCTAATTCTAAGCTCTTAGCCTCAAAGCGAGTTACGAGATAAGGGCTTGTATTTGAGGCACGAAGAAGAGCCCAGCCAAAGCCAAAATCAATCCTTAAACCATCTATCTCACAAAGATCCTTAACAGTTATCTGATCAAGATCTAGCTTGCTTGAATTTGTGCTAGTGCCACCGTTTTTTTCCTTCGAGGGCTTTGAATTTTTTTCCTCTTGTCTTTCTTTTGAAATGCTTGAATTTTTTTCTTTAAATTCAGCCAGGTCCTGTGAGTTTTTAGCGTCTTTAAATTCAGCCAAACTATGAGGATTTTGCCTTAAAATGTTTTTTAATTCCTCATCAAGCCTTCCTTTTTTCACAGCTTCTTTGAATTTTTCTACAAGCTTAAATTTCTCATCCTCACTCACAGGAATTTTAAGCTCCTCGCTGGTGTAAAGTCTTGGCAAGGAGTTGATTAAAGCCTCTAAATCAAAGCCCTTGTGAATAAGCTCTAAGGTGCGTAAAAAGGCATAAATTCCATCATCATAGCCAAAATAACGGTGCTTAAAAAAGATATGTCCGCTTACCTCGGCTGCTAGATCAATATTTTGAGCCTTCATAGCCTTTTTTATGTGAGAATGCCCTGTTTTTCCCATAAAAATCTCGCCAAATTTACCCACCTCATCAAAAAGATTTTGTGAGCATTTTACCTCGCCTAAGACGCGAGGGTTTGGGATATTTTTAGCAAAAAGATAGCAAAGCTCATCTCCTGCAAAAATGTGTTTTTTGCTTAAAGCCACCATTCTATCAGCATCTCCGTCAAAGGCAAAGCCCATTTTGAGCCTTGAATTTTTTTCAAGCAACTCCTGCAAAGCCTTTAAATTTTCTCGTTCTGTTGGATCTGGTGCGTGATTTGGAAACTGTCCGTTAGGCTTGGCAAATAGGATTTCAGCCTTTAAATTCAAGGCTTTTAAAAGCGGCTCAATGACAATCCCACTTGCCCCATTAGCACAGTCAATGCCAAATTCATAATCAAAGCCCTGTAAATGCGAGAACTGTTTAGCCATAAATTCAATATAAAGGCTTAAAATGTCATATTTTTCGCATTTTGTGTTGATGGGGATATCCTCTACGCATTTGGCTAAATTTTTAGCATCTTTTGAAGCCTTGCTCTTTTTATAGGCTTCATCATTTTTAGTTAATTTTTCATTAAGCTTAGTGCCTTGATCTTTTTCGCCTTGCTTTAAAAATTCAATAATCTCGCGTCCTAAAGCCTTAAGCTCAGCTCCAAAAAAGCTTTCTTTTAAAATGGTAATCTTAAAGCCATTGTAATCCTTTGGATTATGCGAGCCTGTTATCATAATATTTGCGTCAAATTTCGCCCCCTCATAAAGACTAAAATATCCAAGCGGAGTTGGCACAAGCCCTAGATCATAAACCCTAAGACCTGTGAAATTTAGCCCACTTAAAAGATAGGTAAAAAGCTCATTGGCACTATATCTTGCATCATATCCTACGCTGACATTTTTACAGCCCTTTTTAAGCATACTAAGCCCTAAAAAATACCCTATAGCCTTGACGCTTTTTTCGTTAAGTTCCTTGCCATAAAGCCCACGAATATCATACTCCCTAAAAATTACCTCAAGCATAAGTTTCCTTTTTATAAAAATTAAATTAAAAAATTTGGATATTGATGAATTTTTGCTACAATTTTACAATGTTTTTTTAAATATTTTTAAAAAGGATAAGAGATGGCAGATGAAGAAGCAGGAGAAGAAAAAAAGCCCAAAAAGGGTGGATCCTTAGTCTTAATCGTAGTTTTGGTGCTTTTTATACTGCTACTTGCGGTTGTTGCCTTGATAGGCTTTTTGATGCTTCAAGGTCCAGCAGATGAAAATGCAGCAGCTCCAAATGCTGCAAACGCACAAGCAGCCCCAGCAGCTGATACCAAACAAAAACAACAAGAAACGCATCAAAGGGGAACTGATTATTCTAATATCGGGGTTATGATAGCCTTGGAGGCATTTACCTTGAATTTACTAAGCGATAGTGGGTCTAGGTATGTGAAATGCTCTATGCAGCTTGAGCAAAATACAGAGCTTTTACAGCCTGAAATTGAGAAAAAATGCCTGTGATCCGTGATATAGTCATAAGAACCCTAACCTCAAAGACCTTTGAAGAAGTAAGCACCACCAAGGGCAAGGAAAGGCTTAAAGACGAGCTTGTTGGCAAGATAAATGAGGTTTTAACAGATGGCTTTATTAAAAACATCTATTTTACAGACTTTGTCGTTCAATGATAGGGTGTGATCTAGTTGATCTTTCTAGGATAGAAAAAATTTACTCTCGCTACGAGGGTAAATTTTTAGCTAAAATTTTAAGCAAAAAAGAAGAAAAATTAGTAAAAAGCTCTGCGAGTTTAGCCGGTCTTTTTGCTGCAAAAGAAGCAGCAAGTAAGGCTTTGGGCTGTGGTATTTGCAAGGACTGTGGCTTTTTGGATATAAGGATCTACAAAGATAAAAAAAATGCTCCAAAACTTAAATTTTCAAAAAAAATTCACAAAAAATTCAAGTTCAAAAAGGCTTATTTAAGCATAGCCCACGATAAGGGTTTTGCTATGGCTGTGGTGTGGCTTAAAAAATAAGCTTTTTTTAGCAAAGAGTGTAAAAGCCTTTGTGTGAATTTAAACTTATGTGTTAAAAATTAGCCTTAAATGAAAGTTTGCGTGTTTAAATCTAAGGCTAAATTTAGAAAAATCAAGCTAGGTTTAACTTGGTTTTATTTAACTTGGCTTTTTTCAAAAAATCTTGCTTTGTCATTTTTAGCCTTTGTAGGTAAATAAGCTTACAAAATTCACGCTTTTTTGTGAATTTTTTATTTGGCTTAATTAAACTTAAACCAAATTGAAAAGTTTTTTAAGTTATGAGGACGCCTATGAAAAACAAATACATAGTCCGTTTCCGAATTTCTGAAAATAAATTTAAGGAATTTTGAAGTATTTCGCCCTTGATTTAGAATAGAAAACAACCCACTAAGTTTGTCAAATTCAACAATAAAGTTAGTCGTAAAAGCAAATCGCATTTTAACCCTTAAAGAATGCTAGAAAGCCTTTAAAATGAGCGGTGAGCTTGAAGTGCGAGAATTATTTTGCCTCCTTGTACTTGCAACTGTGTAACACAAGGAGCAAGTTCTATTTGCGGTAATCGTAGACATTTAGCTGGCCTAAAAACATCCATACTTTTGCTTAGTTACTCATCTTGTAGCTGTAAGGCATACTACAACGAAACGACTGAGTTTGAATGTAGGTCGTTAAATGCTGATCTGCCAAAGAGCTGCTATCCATAATACAATGAATTTTTCCGAGCTAACAGAAAGTAAAATTTATAGGATAGCTTCAAAGCCTACGGTGTCTTGGTGGATTTTTACTTCGCTTGTTTTTTTTACAAGAAGGAGCGAAGATGCATTAAATAGTAAGACACAATAAAAACGAGTTTGCAAATGGACTAAACCACATAAACGAAATTGTGAATTTTTTTGCTTCGTAACACTCGTAACTGTAAGCAAAAGAGGCTTTGCGAAATTTAGACTTGCTAAATTTAAGGGCTAAACAAGAAAATTTTGTCTTTCATTTAAAAGAAACGCAATTAAGACGAAAAATTTAGAACAAGTGCTTTATCAAATTTTTATTAAAATTGATAAGCCAAAATCCTATTAAAATATCTTTAGCCAAGTTTTAAGATAAAATTTTTTTAAAGTGCCTTGTGTTAATCAAAAATCAAACTAAAAATTCAAAAGCTCACTTAGATCGCTATAAAATTTATCTGCCATAAGCTTGTAGCCTTCTATTTTAAGATGCACATCCCTTAAAGATAGGTTTTGTTCTATCCAAAGATCCTTCCCCCCACTTTTTTGCATAAAATCATGCATATCAAAGAGTAAAAGCCTTTCTTCTCTTGCTAACTCGTAAATAGCGTCTCTAACCTCAGCAAATTCACTTGCTAACTCGTACTCGTCTTTTACCTTTTTTGTTACTGTTGGAGGGGATATTAAAATGATGCTTGTGTTTGGATTTATCTTGTAAAACATTCTTATTAGCTTTTTATAATTTTCCTTGAAACTTTTTGCGTTAAAAGCGCCTGATAAGACCTCATTTGAGCCATAAGCTAAGATCACAACATCGTTTTTAATGATGCCTAATTCTTGCAAGATCAAATCCTCATTCCATCTAAGCCAAAGATCAGATCTTGCCCCATTTATGCCTAGGGTGTCAAGGATCTTGTTATTTGTTTGATTGTAAATAAAGTATCCCCCCAAGGAAGCACCTTCTTTTAAGGACACTATTTTAAGAGGAAAGCTTAGATCCTTAAACTCCTCATAAGACCATTTATTGCCTTTTTTGCCATTTAAAACAAGGCTTTTGTTTTTATTATCCCTTACTAAAAATGCCTTGCCTTCGCCCTTAAATACAAAACCTACCTTGAAATTTTGCCTTTGCAAATTTGTTTTTAAGCTTATGCTAGCTCCTTCTTTTAAGGATCTTGCTATCACTCCACCTAAGGGGTAATCTTTTGTGCTATCTTGCTGGGAGCTAAAAATCTCATAGTCCTTGCTTTCATAGTTTAAAAGCAGATTTTGGTGGTATTTTGGTTGCAAGGGGTAGGCAAAGCCAACGGCATTTACTTCTATTAGCTGCCTTCTTAGCTGTCTTGAAAAAAAATCAGCCGCCATATGAGAATCCCCAAAAATTCGCAAAGCTAAATCCCTCTTTTGAAAATTTGCCTTTAATCTTGCAAAATTAGTCCTTGAGGTATAATTTTTCATAGAGGTGCTGAGATTTTGAAACTTAGTCAAAGAAGGCTTCATCTTTTTTTCTTGCAAGGCAGTACAAGCTAGGATTAAAAAGGAGCTTAAAATAAGCAAAAGAAAGGATTTTAAAGAACTCATTGATTAAGATCTGAGGTATTAATATACTCTAAAAGCAGATTAGACATTATCCTAGCACCTTGTATGTTAAAATGCACCCCATCATCAGCCCTAACCTTAATGCTTTTATTATTTTCATCTCTAACATAGCTAGAATACCTATCATCCTCGCTTAAAGCCTTGCTTGTATCTATGAAAATTTCGTTGTTTTTTATGTTTTCTTCCTTGTAAATTTTATTTAAGACCTGAATTTTTTCGTTTAAAAGATCCCTTTTAACAGGTGGGATCTCATACCATAAAATTCTAGCCTCGTTTTCCTTTGCTATTTGTATAAGCTCGTTTACCCTTTGGGTGTAAATTCTAGTCCATTCGCTGGTATTAAAGCCGTGAAACCTACCCTCATTTTTTATGTCCCAAGGATCATTTGCCCCAAGTAAGATGACTATGTATTTTATCTTAGCATTGCTATTTAAGGCTACTTGCATAGCCTTAGCCCAGTCGAAATAGCCCTTGTAAGAAAGCCCTGTGTTTTGTTTGCTTAAATTTGTGCTTTTTATGCCAAGTTTTTTAAGATCCCTCATCAATGCAAGTGCTACACCTTGCATCAAGGAATCTCCTATCAACAAAAACTCCTCATCCACACTCACATAAAGCTTTTGATTTGTTGGCATTATTGCAGATATATCATCGCTTATTTCTTCATATGAGGGCTGGGGATCTTGAGGTGTTATGCTTCTATTTGTATCTGGGGCATTTTTTAAAATTTCATAATTTGCTATGAAATGATCATTTGTCAAAACGACCTTGATTTGTTCTAATTTCACCTTAAAGCTGTTTGCTTCATTTAGCGCATCGCTTTGTGGGTAAAAATGAACATGGTATTTTTGCTCCAAGTAAGAACTAATGCTCTTATTCATCACAAAAACAGTTATGGCAAAAACAGTAACAAGGATAAAAAAGAACTTAACTATACTCATTAAAAACTCTCATAAATAAACTGTGGTATGCCATTTGGCATAAAGGCAAAGATCAAAAGCAAGATAAATGCCAACACTATGGGTCTTAACAAAAGAGGGGTTATACTTAGAATTCTAACGCAGTAGGCTTTAAAATTTATAAACAAGGGATAAACTATAAAAAGGGCTGCAAAGCCTGCAAAAACATAGATATCTTCATATTTTACACTCATAAAGAAATTATCATAACAAGATCTAAGATATTCCCAAGCTGACTCAAAGCTAGGATAATAAAAAAAGATCCAAGCAAAGCTTACAAAATGAAAGGTTAAAAAGACGGATAAATATGGAATTTTACTAAGATTTATCCTATTAACAAGGGGCAAGTGCAAAAACACCACTCCAAGTCCGTGCAAAAGTCCCCAGATAAAGAAATTTATGGTATTTCCGTGCCAAATTCCTGAAAGCACAAAGGCTATTAATAAATTTGCATAGCTTCTAAGCTTGCCTTTTCTATTGCCTCCAAGGGGTATGTAGATATAATCTCTTATGAAGGTTGAAAGTGAAATATGCCATCTAGTCCAAAATTCACGCAAATTTTTTGAGAGATAGGGCATATTAAAATTCAAAGGAAGCTTAAAGCCAAGCATCAAAGCAAAGGCACAAACCAAATCCACATAACCGCTAAAATCACAGTAAATTTGAACGCTAAAAGCATAAATTCCACATAAAAGCTCTAAAAAATTAAAGGCTGAGGGATTTGAGAGTATTTCTTTTGAGTATATGCCAAGATAGTTTGCGATTAAGACCTTTTTGACTATGCCAAATAAAAGTAAGACTATGATTAAATTTGCGTTTTTAAATTCTCTTTTTTTGTGAATTTGCTCAAAGAAAAAATCACTTCTCATAATAGGACCTAGCAAAAGCGTTGGGAAAAATGAAAGATAGGTGGCTAAATTTAAAAAGCTTTCTATCTTTTTGTTTTGATAAACGCTTACTAGATAGGTGATTGAGGCAAAGGTATAAAAGCTAAGTCCTATGGGAAAGATAAGATCTGAGTTTAAATATCCAAAGCCAAAAAATTCCAAAAAGGCATCAAAGCTATCTTTGATGCTTGGAAAATACTTAAAAAAGCATAAATTCAGCACCGCAAAGGCAAGGCAGGCTATGAAGATATTTTTCTTTTGCCGCACAAAAATCAGCAAGGCAAAATAATGAATAAAAAAGGTATAAACAAACAAAACAAGGGCGAAATAGGGATTAATGAGTATGTAAATAAGGTATGAAAAGCCTAAAACTAGCATATTTTGCGTGAGGTATTTTTCACGAAAAGCCCAATAAATCGCAAAAAACACTATCATCATAATGCTAAATTCTAAAGAAAAATATGTCATTTCTAACCTTAAAATTTATCTTTTCGCAAACACTTATTATAATATTTCTAGCTTATATTTTGTTGAAAACTTATAAATTTTTTAAGCAAGATTACAAAAAGAAACACAAAGCAAAAAGCTTATTTTATGTGTCTTATTTAAATTTTTTATGGTATAATGCCTAATTTACAAGAGAAATTTAGTGAATTTAAACTTCAATTAATGCCTCTTAGGGTAAAATACTCTTTTTTACTTAGGGAAGATTAATGATTACTTGGATGCAAAGACATAGAAAATGGCTTGTTGTAACTATTTGGATTAGCACGGTAGCCTTTGTTGGAGCTGGTTTTGTGGGCTGGGGTACTTATGATCTTAATCTTACTCGCAGCTCCTCAGTAGCAAGTGTTGGCGATGAAAAGATAAGCTTTTTTGAATTTAATAGCAGATTTTCACAGGTTTTTAATTATTATCAGCAAATAAGCGACGGTGCCCTTACAGAACAGCAAGCTATGGAGCAAGGACTTGATCTTGTAGCCTTGCAAAGCTTGGTTGATGACAAGCTTTTGCTAAATTACGCCAAGGAGCTTGGCATAGGAAGTAGCGAGGATGAGATCATTAGCATCTTGCTTTCAGATAGAGAATTTTACGACATAAACGGAAGCTTTGATAAAAATATATATTACAATTTACTAGCACAAAATAAGATCAGCACCAAAGACTACGAGCAAATGCTAGCAGATAGCATAGCCTTACGCAAACTTAGCGTGCTTTTTAATCTCCCTGTTAAAGAGGATGAATTTCAAATGCTTGCTTCAAATTTTTTTATGCAAGATGTGTTAAGTATAGAGCTTGTAAGAGCAGATAAAAATATTAATGCAAGTATAGATGAGGATGCCTTAAACAAGCTTTGGCTTAATCACAAGGAGGATTTTAAAACTCAAAAATATTACGAATTATCAACTTATTTCTTGCCCATCAAAAAAGAAACAGTAAATGAAGAAAATTTAAGAGCCTTTTACGAGAAAAACAAGCAAAATTACACAGATTTTAGCGGTAAAATTCTAAGCTTTGAGCAAGCAAAAAACGAGCTTATTTCTTCTTATAGCTTAGAGCAGATTAAAAGCGAGGCAAATAAGGCTTATTTGGCATTAAGCAAAAAAGAGCTTGATTTTCAAGCAGATAAAAAGATCAGCGACAATGATGTATATTATCCAACCGAGCTTTTTATCAAGGCAAATACCGTTTTAAAGCCCTTTATTTTCGAGCAAAACGGACAAAAAGGCTATATGATAGCAAGGATAAATTCTATAAATCCAGCAAGGACAAAGACTTATGAGGAGGCAAGGGAGGAGCTTTTGCCACTTTATAAGAGTCAAAGACAAAAAGAAGCCCTAGCTCAAAAGGCTGATTTGGCCTTGGAAAAATTCAAGGGCAAAAACATAGGCTCTGTCGCAAGGGACACACAAAGAAATGAGCAAAGAGTTAGCGAGGATCTGATGAATGATGCTGAATTTAGCTTTTTTTTGATGAATGTTTTTAATTCTAACAAGGATAAATCCTTTGTTTTATTTGATGATAAGGCTATCTTGTATAAAATTAACGCCCAAAGTCTTTTAAATTCAGCCAAGCTAGAAGAGTATAAGCCAACCTTGGAGCAAAATATAAAAAATATCAAGGCAAATGAGCTTAGAAAAGAACTACTTGCTGAGCTTAAGAAAAAATACAAGGTAGAAATTTATTACGAAAGGCAAAAGAGTTGAACATTTTAGGTATTGATTTAGGATCAACGCAAACTTGTGTCATTTTGACCCGAAAAAGCTTTGAGGATGATAGAGAAGAGCTAGCCATTATAGGCTTTGGCAAGTCTAAGACTCAAGGCGTTAAAAAGGGTGCGATTACAAATATAGAACTTGCTGCTAAATCCATACAACAAGCTGTTGCAAGAGTGCAAATGATGTCTGGGGTAAAGAATTTCGATAGGGTGGCTGTTTCTATTTCTGGTGCTTATACCAAGTATGTAAAAAGCCCTGGTTTGGTTATTAATCCAAACGGAGGCGAAATAGGCATAAAAGAAATTCAAAGGGCTGTTTTAGACGCAAAGATTAAGGCAAACATACCAAATGGCTATGAGATCATCCATGTCTTGCCTTATAATTTTAAGGTAAATGACATTGATTATGTTGAGGATCCCTTAGGTATGAGCGGTAAGAGGCTTGAGGTTTCAACCCACATTGTCATCTCCCAAGAAGCTCATATTAAAAATCTCAAAAAGGCTGTTGAGCTTGCAGATTTAAAGGTTTCAAATTTAGTTCTTTCAGGCTATGCCTCTGCTATTGCTTGTCTTGATGAGAGCGAAAAAGAATTAGGCACCATACTTGTGGATATGGGCGGTGCCATTTGCGATATAGTTATACATATGGGTAATGCCATACGCTACAATGAATGCTTACAAATAGGCTCTTTAAACATAACTCAGGATCTAAGTATAGCCTTGCATACTCCCTTAAAAGAGGCTGAAAATCTCAAGCTTTCTTATGCAAATTTAGGACAAGAACCAGAAAAGATCATACAAGTTCCCTCAATGGGCGATGAGAGCAAGGTTGTTGAGTGTAATTTAGGAAGTATTTCTACTGTGATTTATTCAAGGGCTGAGGAAACCCTTATGATATTAGCACAAATTCTAAGTAAGACCCAACTTGCTAGAAGTGCTGGTGCTGGGGTGGTTTTAACAGGTGGTATGACAAAGCTTGCAGGGCTTGATAAGCTCGCTACTGCTATATTTGACAAAAAGGCCATTAGAATTGCTAGTGCTAGAGATAGCTTTATTTCTAGCTTTGATGAGGCTATTAAGGATCCAGAAAATACTTGTGCTGTGGGACTTTGCTTGTATGAGGCTGGATATTTTACCCCTTATGAGCTTGATTCTAATCAAAAATTGCGTTGCAAGGGCGAGGAGATGCTCTACAATGAAATAGCAAAAAAAGAACCCACTCCAATAAAAGAAGAAAAAAGTCAAATTTTTAATGAAAATTCGCAAGAAAATGATACAATAGCGATTAATAAAGAGGTTTTAAATTTAGGAGCCAAGAAGGAGAATTTTCTCACTAATATGTGGCATAAACTTGTTAATCAATTCTAAATTAGGGGTGATTATGAACGAATTCATAGTTGAAGAGGCTGGACACGCAAAGGGTGCAAAGATTAAGATTATAGGTTGCGGTGGTGGTGGTAGCAACATGATAGATCATATGATAAAAATGGGGCTATCATCTTATAACAATTTAGATCTAATAGCTGCTAATACCGATGGACAACACCTTGCAGCAAATTTAGCCAAGACTAAAATTCAACTCGGTGAAAAGATCACAAGAGGGCTAGGGGCTGGTGGCAATCCTCAGGTTGGAAGTGAAAGCGCAAAAGAAAATTTTGAAGAAATTAAGGCTGCATTAGAAAATAGCGATATAGTTTTCATAGCCTCAGGGCTTGGAGGTGGCACTGGAACTGGTGCTAGCCCCATCATAGCAAGGGCTGCGAAGGAAATAGGTGCGCTGACCGTGTCTGTTGTAACTATGCCCTTTGATTATGAGGGTAAAAAAAAGAAAGAACTTGCCGAAGCAGGTCTAATAGAGCTTAAAAAAGAAAGCGACTCCATACTTGTGATACAAAATGATAGGGTATTAAACCTCATAGATAAAAATGTAGGCTTTGATGAGACCTATGTCCTTGTTGATGACATTTTAAGTAGGGCTGTTAAGGGTATGGTGTCCATACTCTTGGAAAATAGCCGTGTTAATGTGGATTTTGCCGATGTTAAGGCAATTATGAGCCATAGAGGACTTGCCTTGATGGGAATGGGTGAAGCCAGTGGGGCTAGTGCTGCTGTGGAGGCTTTAAATAATGCTCTTGAATCGCCCTTACTTGATAGCCTAGATATTAAAAATGCAAAGGGTGTCATAGTTCATTTCAAGAACAGTCCCAAATTTCCTTTCTTGCAGATAGTAAATGCGGCAAAAAGTTTGCAAGAAATTCTAAATGAAAATGTAACATTTAAATACGGCATAAATTCAGATGAGAACATAGCCGAGGATAAGATCGAAGTAACCATCATAGTAACAGGCTTTGAGTATCAAGAGCAAACCACCCAGCCTACCATTTCAAAAGAAGAAAAAGAGGCAAAAAAGATGCCCTATGTCAGCCTAGGAAGAACAGGCACTCACAACGATGAGGAGACCATCACCTACCTAGACAGCCCAGCTTTTTTAAGAAGGCAAATGGACTAAGCCCTTTAAGGCTTAGTCTTTAAAAAAAAGGCTATTGATACTTTTAGCTGATATAATTACGGCTGAAAGATTGGTAAAATCGATGTTAAACAAGTATATATTTTTGCCCTACATTTCGGAGCGAAAATTTAGGCAGATTTTAGAGTGTTTTTGTGCTGACATTTGCGTAAGCAAAATTGCCATTTTATGC
>NZ_QHLI01000002.1 GCF_006864425.1 Campylobacter troglodytis
TTAATTTCTTTGTTCTTTAATGGCTTTGAGGAATCATAATCTTTGATGATGAGTTTAAAAGAAAATGTGTCGCTTGAGTGAGGGTTTAAAGGCTTGAAAGCTTGAGTGATAGCTTGGTTGGGGGTGGGAGAGCAAGATTTAAGAGGGGGTTTTTGATTACTTGATGAATTATTTGTTATATTTTGATTATGTTCGCATAAAAACATTATGCATTTTTCATAGTCTTTTTGCTTTATTTGATCCTGTTTAATGGAGTGTAAAATCGCCTTAGCTGCTTTTTGAGTGAGTGCTTGTTTTTTTAAATTTAAGCTGTTTGGATCTGATTCAATAAGAGACATTATATATTGCCACGCTTCATTTACTGTGTTTTTTGTATTTTGCCAAAGTTGTAAAGCATTATCTCGTAGGTCAATATAAATCTTGTTTAATAGCCAAGTAAGAATGTAAGAAATTATTATACCTGCGATAAAAGCTACCGCACCAGATGAAGTCAAAGCAGTTAATATCCCAACCACAATCGTAATTCCACCCAAAACGATTGTTTCTATTACACTCACATCCTCATTGCCTATATTTAAAGTAGAACCTTTTATTCCATCTTTGACAACAAAAATAATCTTTATGTGTATAGAAGCTGTTTTAGTTGCAATTGCACTAATAGTAGAATCCATCATACTTAACATATTGAAAAGATAAGTTTTTAGTAAATCCTCATCTTTTTCTTCTTTGATTCTAATCATCTCATCTTCGCTCATACATTCAAAAAATTCTATTTTACTGTCTTTTATCATAGGTTTATCATTTGTAGTGTAGTTTAAAGCTATGCCATAAGTTCTTATTGTTTTTTTGTCATATAATTTCACATTTCACCTTCTTTTAGAGGATACCTAAAAGCATATATCCACATTCTATGCCATCTTGCAATGATTTCATCTGAGTTAAATTGCATTTTGTCATTTAATTCTACATAGATCTTATCAATATTATTCATACCAAATTTACTAAACTGCAAACAAAAATAAGCCACTAGATATTTGGTGAAAAAAGTATGTTTGTTGGTATCAAAAATCATAGGTCGCACAAAGGATAGGTTTATCGTTTTTGTGCTTGGCGTAGTTTTCATTAACACTAAGCCTTCTCTATCTAACTTAATATTGCCAAATATTTTATATTCTAATATTACATAATTTTCAAATAATAAAATTCGTTTTAGCAAAAATGGTTTAAAGAAATAAAAATGATATAACACAATAGCCATAAAAGGTGGAGCAATAAAAGAGAGCATAAAGAAAAATACATAAAAAATAAACATAAATAATCCCCCAAAAATCCACGCACAATAAGATCTAAAATTGCCTTGATACTCACAGATCAAAATAGGATTATTTTTATTTATGTACTTATTTGCTTTTGTGTGTCGCCATATTAAATAGTAGCAGTAAAGCAACACTAAGCAATATAATAGCAATATTACTTCACTAAATACTTTTAAAATAGCAAACCAAGTTTTTTCGCTATGCTCTTGTATCTTAGCTATAATCACTATGCCTAGTATAAACATTATAGCATTCATATTGGCAAATACTGTATAAAGTATGTTATTTAACTTTCTATCTCTATCACTGCCTAGCCCATCAAATAAAAGCGGATCAAAAGCTGCTTTTGTGTTTTTGTTTTTCATATGCTAGTGTCCTCCTTGATATGTTCGCAAGCACCTATTTCTATCAATGCTCTTTCATTAGATTTGCCCTCTATTTTTGCTTGTAGAAAGCTTACTATACCTGCATTCATTTTGATCTTTGCTATTGGAATATACTTAAAATGCTTGTTATATGCTTTATTATCAAAAAGCTTATCTACTTTTGTGACAGCATAAGATTTGCTTATTGCAACCCCATAAGTAGATATGTTTTTAATTATCCCAAAATCCCTACTAGATATAGGAATTTGCTGAAATTGATTGCAATGACACTCTAATCCTTTGTATATGGTTTTATCTCGTGGCACTATTTGCATTCCTTAATATATCTATTTTAGCAAAATCTATATAATTTTTTGAATCAAGATACTTTAATGGGATTTTCTCTTAGCAATTTTAATAAATTTTGTTAGGTTTAATTGAGCCTTATATTTATGTGTCCATTTTTAGCAAAAATTGCACGAGTTTGCATTTAGGGGTTTTGCCATTTTTGATATAAGTCGTGCTTTATTTCAAGTAGATCTAGCCATTTACCTATGATGAATTTTCGTAAATCATTTAAACTTGTGGCATTTGAGTAACTTGCAAACACAGGTGGGGCGATGATAACACCCATTTTAGAAAGCTTTGTCATTTGTTTGAGCACGAGCGTAGAAAAGGGCATTTCACGCACAGCCAAAATGAGCTTTTTACGCTCTTTAAGAGCCACCGCTGCACTTCTGCTTATCAAGGTGTCTGATATGCCTTGTCTTATCTTTGCCAAGGTGTTTAAAGAACAAGGTGCTATGATGGTAGCATTTATGCCAAAGGACCCACTTGCTACGCTTGCAGCTAAATTCTCATCATCAAAAAAATGCGTTTTGTGTAGGGCAAAATTTTGTTTGCAAATGCTAATAAACTCATCATTTTGGCTTAAATTTTGAGCTTTCAGCTTGTTTTTTTTGCCTTGCAAGTCTATGGTCGTTTCGCACCTTGTGTCCCCCTTGGATTTGCTTTGTGTAAATTGCTTCACCTTGCTTTTGGCTAATTTGTCATTATGCAAGCTTGAATTTTCGCCTTTAAATTCACGCAAAGCTCCTTGTAAGATCAAATTCTCAGCACAAAGGCTTAATCTTGCGTTTTTGCTAAGTATGGCAAAAAGCTCATCGTTTGATCTTGTGTATTTTTCAAGCGCATTAAGCAGATAAAAGCCTAGCTCAACGCTACTTGCTCCACTTAAGGCTACTAGGATCTTCACTGTAAATTCACCTGATTACGATTTATGATCAAGGCTTGCATAATTTTTCCATCCTTGTTTCTTACCTTGATGAGATCCCCTTCATTTCCCGATTCTAAGGCTACAAGCTCTATGATCATTTTTATCTCATTTTCTTCAAGTATGCCTCTTAAAATGGCATCCTTTTTGACAAGATAATTTGCCTTAAACATATTTCGTCTTAAAATGCTGTTCTTTTTTATATTTGTTCTTGCTAGTAAATTTAGATCATCATCCTTATAAATAATAGCAGGTGGCACCTTGTCAAAATCCACAAGGCTGAGTGTATAATCAGCCCCTGTGAGAACATCTCCTCTTTGAAGTTCTTTATTTGATCTTAAAACCTCAAGCTTTGCCTTTATAAAATATCTAAAAAAAACATTTTTTTTGATATTTTCAGGGGTTTTAAACTCAGCCCTCACATAGCCGCTAGCCCTGTCAAATCTTCCTTGGGCTAGTTTTAAGAAGTAATATTTGTCAAAATTTTTGGGTAAGTTTGCATTGCTTAGTTGTATGTCGTTGATTATAAGTCCTTGGAATTTAAACTTAAATTCTTGTGCCAAAGCAAATTTAATTTGCTCAAAATGTAGCTCATTTGCAAGAAGGGCTAAGCAAAAGCATATTAAGCACAAGAAGATCTTTTTCAAAGGACTAATCCTCACCAGGTAGGAATGACGCTACCCTCGTATTTTTTAAGTATAAACTCTCTTAACTCCTTTGTTCTTAATGCCTCGTGAAGTAGTTTCGTTTTAGCACTTTCTTTATCTTGCTGCCTTACGACTACAAAATTCGCATAGGGGCTATCTTTTTTCTCTAAAAAGATGGCATCTTTCATAGGATTTAAACCATAATCAAGAGCATAGTTTGTGTTAATCACAGCTAGATCAGCATCATCAAGCGAGCGAGGAAGCTGGGCGGCTTTTAGCTCTTTGAATTTAAGCTTTTTGGGGTTGTTGATTATGTCCTTTGGGCTTTTAAAGCCCTTAGATTTACTAAGCTCAATTAGTCCTGCTTGTTCTAGGATTTCTAAGGCTCTGTTTTCATTTGTGGGATCATTTGGCACTGTTACCAAGGAATTATCCTTTAACTCACTAAGTGTTTTAATCCTTTTTGAATACACCCCCATTGGAAAGATGGCCACACTTGTAGTTGCGATTAAGTTTGTATTTTTGCTGTGATTAAACTCGTCTAAATAAGGCTTATGCTGGAATAAATTCGCATCAAGTTTGCCCTCGTTTAAGGCAACATTTGGCACCGCATAGTCTGTAAATTCAACGATTTTAAGCTCATAGCCTCTTTTTTCTATGAAAGGACGAGCAAATTCCATGATCGCATCAAAGGGAGCAGGGGTTACACCCACGACAATAGTTTCTTTAGCAAGGCTTGAAACGCCAAGCAAAAAAGCCAAGAGTAAAGCCTTTATTTTCATCATTGCATCCTTTTTAAAATGTGGGAATTACATTGCCGCCATACTTTTTGAGTATAAACTCACGCAGCTCTTTTGAGTGTAAAACCTCGTTTATAGCCTTTGTTTTCGCACTTTCTTTATCTGCCTTTCGCACAGCGATGATAATGGCATAGTTGCTATCCTTATCCTCTATAAACAGTGCATCCCTAACAGGACTTAGCCCATAATCTAAAGCATAATTTGTTGGGATGATGGCTAGGCTTACATCATCAAGCGAACGAGGTAACTGGGCGGCTTTTAGCTCTTTGAATTTAAGCTTTTTGGGGTTGTTGGCTAGATCTTGTGGGGTTTTAAACCCATCTTTTTCTTTAAATTCAACAAGCCTAGTTTTAACAAGTAGCTCAAAGGCTCTATCTTCATTTGTTGGGTCGTTTGGAATGCTTACCAAAGCACCATTTGGCAAGTCTTTAATGTCTTTAATGATTTTAGAATACACGCCCATAGGCACTAGCACCACACTTTGCGTAGGCACTAAATCCGTGCCATTGCTTTTGTTAAACTCATCTAAATAAGGCTTATGCTGAAACAAATTCGCGTCTAACTTGCCCTCGTTTAAAGCCTTGTTTGGCACAGCATAGTCTGTAAATTCAATGATTTCAAGCTCGTAACCCTTTTTAGCAAACAAGGGCTTTGAAAATTCAAGGATCTCAGCATAAGGAACAGGAGTAGCCCCTATGACTAGCCTTTCTTTTGCAAAGGATGCCAAGATAGCAAACAAAAGGGCTAAGATTATTTTAGTATTCAACTTTTAACTCCAAAGCCATTATTTTAATCTATCATTTTAGCTCAAAAGGCTGGTATCACCGCACCTTTGTATTTGTCGGTGATGAATTTTTTAACCTTTTGGCTTTGCAAGGCCTTGATCAAAGCCTTTGTTTTGGCACTGTTTTCGTTTCCAGCCTTTACCACAAGCATATTTACATAGGGGCTTGAACTACCCTCAAGCACAAGTCCGTCCTTTGTTGGGCTTAAATTTGCAGAAAGGGCGTAATTAGCATTAATCACAGCATAGTCGGCATCTTGCAAGGCTCTTGGAAGCTGGGCTGCTTTTAGTTCTATGAAGTTAATTTGTCTTGGATTGCTTGTAAGATCCCTTACAGTTTTCAGAGCACCTTCTTTAAAGCTGGCCACCCCTGTGCTAGCTATGACATCAAGGGCTCTGCTTTCGTTTGTGGTATCATTTGGAATGGCTATCTTGGTGCCGCTTTTTAGATTCTTCGTATCAAAGCTTTTGTGCTTTGTAGAATACACAGCCATAGGCTCTAAGTGAATGCCAGCTACGGCTACTAGCTTTGTTTTGTTGTTTTTGTTAAACTCGTTTAAATAGGGGCTGTGCTGAAAGAAATTCGCATCAAGTTCCCCACTCCAAGTAGCTACATTGGGCTGGACATAGTCGTTAAACTCCTTAATGACAAGCTCGAAACCTTCTTTTTTCAAATCATCCTTTATCAAGGCTAAAATTTCAGCATGAGGCACAGGGGTTGCACCCACAAGCACTTTTTGCGCACCAAAGGCGGCAGTAATACCTAAGAAAGCCGCTAAAACTAGGGTTTTTACTCTCATTTTGAACTCCTTAATTTTTCTTTAAATTATACTGAATTTAGTTGAAAAATGGTAAATGAAGGGACTTTGTTGGCATTTAAATTCAAATGGGCATTTAAATTCAAAAGAAAGTTAGGGTAAAAAATTTTGACAGTTGATACCTTTATACTTGAATTTTAATCTTCAAAATTTTAAAAGCTTTAAGCAAGAATAAAGCTTGAATTTACATTTTAAAATAGCTGACAAGAACTAGTTTAAGGAAGCTTTTTCTAAACAAAAGAACTAAGAGGCTTTGTTAGAAATATAATTTCATATGATTAAAGGCTTAATTTTTTAGCCAAAGACACTTAAAAAGAATTAGTTTGTTTAAAATTAACACAGTTTAAAAAATAACTAAAAGGTATTTTAGGCAAAACATTTACACATTCTCTAAATTTAAGCAATTTTAGGGTAAAATACGACAAAAATTCACAACAAGGCTACAATTTCGTAATTTATCCTTAAAGGATAAAGAGCCTTCAAGGGAGCAAAAGCTTGAATAAAAACAAAAAAATCATCCTAGCATCCTTAGTTGTTTTATGCCTACTTTTAGGCATCATTTACCTCAAAAACGAGCCTGAATTCATAGACAAGGCATTTTATCAAAGCCTTTTGGAGCAAAATGCCATCAAAGAAGCCACCTTACAAAGCAATGAAATCGTGATAAGTGCAGCAGGGCGCAAATACGCCATCATCAAAGAAGGCATTGATATGAACGAGCTTTTAAGCCGTGTGCCAGTCCGCCCCGCTAGGGAGTTTGATACTAGCTTTTTTATCTTTATTTGCTGTGCCTTGCTTGCTATGTTTGCAAGTGCTGCCTTTTGGGTGCGTAAAAAGCAAGTGGATAAATTTCCCATCAAAAAGCCAGCCCAAGCTCCCATAAATTCAATAGACAGCCTAAATAGCATAAAGCCTGTCATTTCAAGCGTGAGCTTTGAGGATGTCGCGGGCGTTGATGATGTCAAGGTTGAGTTAAGCGAGATAGTTGATTTTCTCAAAAATCCTAAAAAATACAAGGAATTTGGGGTTAAAATGCCAAAAGGCGTGCTTATGGTAGGACCTCCTGGCGTTGGTAAGACGCTCATTGCCAAAGCCGTAGCTGGCGAGGCTAGTGTGCCGTTTTTTTATCAAAGCGGCTCGTCCTTTGTGGAAATTTATGTAGGAATGGGCGCAAAACGCGTGAGGGAGCTTTTTTCAAGGGCAAAGGCTATGTCGCCAAGCATTATTTTCATCGATGAAATAGACGCTGTGGGAAAAGCAAGGGGCGAGGTTAGCAATGTCGAGCGAGATAGCACCCTAAATCAGCTTTTAACTCAAATGGACGGCTTTGAGGACAATAGCGGCGTCATAGTCATAGCAGCGACAAATAAAATAGAGCTAATGGATCCTGCCTTGCTTCGCTCGGGTCGCTTTGATAGGCGAATTTTCATCTCCCTTCCTGATTACAAAGACAGGCTTAAAATCCTTGAAATTTATATGAAGGATAAAAAAAACAATGTGAATTTAAGCCACATTGCCAAAGCAAGTGTCGGTTTTAGCGGGGCTGCACTTGAAACCCTTGTTAATGAAGCAGCCATAAATGCTTTAAGACGAGATGCCTTGCAGGTGGAGGAAAATGACTTTTACGAGGTGCTAAACAAGGTGCTTTTGGGAAAGAAAAAGATTTTATCTTTTAGCGATGATGAGAAGAAAATTCAAGCCACTTATCAAGCGGCAAAGGCTTTGAGTGCTTATTATTTTGACATAGGCTTTGAAAAAATCACTCTCATTGAGGATAGATTTAATGAATATGAGCATCATATAAGGTCTAAATCAGAGCTTTTAAACAAGATAAAGGTCTATCTAGCAGGCTCTTGTGCGATGAAACTGATTTACAATGAAAGCTACACCAACTCTCAAAGCGATTTGATGAAGGCAAAGGAGCTTATAAGCTATATGTTAAGCTTTGATATGGCTGATGAAAAACTGCTTGATGAGCAAAAACGAGAGATTCAAAACTATCTTGGTGCTATGAAGGACAAGATAAAAGCCCTTGCAGAGACACTTTTAGAGCAAGAAAAGCTTGAAAGTGCCGATGTGGCAAGGCTGATAAATGAGGATCTAATAAGCAAGGCTTGAAGATTGTGTGAATTTTACTTGTTCTAGGCTTGATTTTAAAGTATGGCAAATTTGGATTTTAGTATGAATTTAAAATGACTTAGAGCTTGAATTTCTAGGCTTTGAAATGTGGTGTTTGTTTGAAACCCTTTGTGGATTTGAATTCTAGCTTGAATTTAAGGTGGGTTGAATTTAAAGGTCTCAATTGCATTTAAGGTAATTTTGGATTATCAAGTTTAATAAATTTGGCTAAATATACTTAAAATGGGATTTTGACTTATGAATTTTAATAAATTTTGATGAAAATTTGATCTTAAAATTTTTAGCATTTATCTTAATTTTCTTTATTTTGGCTAAGGGATTAAATTTTATGGCTCAACCCATATTAAGCGGATATTTTCTTATCAGTTTTGATAAAATTTTGGCTCAAAAGGCTCAAGGTGCTTTAATAAGATTTTCTCTTATCGACTTTAACAAATTTTAATGAGTATTTTGTCCTAAATTTTTTGTCTTAATTTTGTTTTAAGTTAAAAACAAAATTTTCTCTTTTAGCCTTTAAATTTGGTTAAATTCAACTTAGCAAACTTCTACTACTCAGTTGCAAGAGCGTGAAGTAAAAAATTCACAGTTTCATTGATTTGCTTTTGTTTGCTTGTAAATTCGTTTTTATTGTGTTTTACTTTATAGTATGCTTTTGTGCCTTCTTGCGAAGACAAGAGCCAAATAAAAATCCACTAATCCATCATAAACCTTGAAGCCATCGCTATAAATCTCGCACTCATCAAGCCTTATCCCTTATGATAGGCAGTAATTCTTTTACAAAGCAATGCTTCACTATCTATGTATAAACTCGTGTAATTTCGTTTTAATATATCTTCTCGCAAAGTTACAATACAGTAGCACGAAATGAAAACACAGATGTTTTTTCAGCACTAGCCCCACTCCACTATCCTAGCCCCTTATACTACACAGTTGCTAATGCAAGGAAGCAAAATACCTCACAATTTCTCTGCATTATATCTGCGAAATTTGCAAAATAAGCTTTGTTTTTCATAGGATGTAACTTAAAAATGCTTTAATTTAAAATTCATTGAGCCTTGCTTTATTAAAATCTTAGAAGATCGCATTAGCGTTTGCACTCATTGAAATGAGGATTTGAGTTATAAATATAAATTTTGCGAAATTTGATTTAGTTAAATTCAAGGTCTAAGAAAGAAAATTTTGCCCTTCATTTTAAGGACATAGATTTAAATATAAGGCGAAAAATTTAAGGATAAAATTCTCATCAAAGTTTATTAAACTTGATGAGAAAAAATCCTATTAAAATATCTTGAGCCATTAAAATTGATAAGCCAAAATTGCATTAAATTTAATGAAGCCTTAAAATTTAAGGACATTTATCTTTAAAGATTTTTTAAGCTTGTGAGTGTTAATGCAACTTTTTTAAAAAGCATTAAATTTTATCAAGCCTTGCTAGATTCTAAGATGTAGCCCCAGCAAAAAGATCTCAAAAGGGATTTCGCAAGATTTGAACTTCGTTAAGATGTGTTTATTTAAAAGCAAGAATTGATAAGCTAGTTTAAAAATGATGAGAGCAACAAATACCTCAAACTCCCTTAAATTAATCTATGAAATTCAAAAGCAAGGCCTTGTTTTTCATAGGCGTTAAGCTAAAAATCCTTTTTAAGTTTAGGCTCAAGATACTCTAATAGGATTTTCTCTTATCAAGTTTAATAAACTTTGATAAAAATTTTGTCCTAAATTTTTCGTCTTAATTCTGTTTCTTTTAAGTGAAACACAAAATTTTCTTTTTTAGCCCTTAAATTTCGCTAAACGAAACTTCGCATAGCTCCAGAAATTCACAATTTCGTTAATGTGGTTTCGTCCGTTTGCAAACTCGAATTTGGCGTGTTTGACCCTGTAATGTGCCTTTGCACACAAATCCACCAAGCCATCATAAGCCTTCCAGCTGTCTCTGTAAATCTCGCATTCGTTAAGCTCCGCAAAGTCCTTTATGATAGGCAATAGCTCTTTGGCAGAGCAGTGTTTTAGTGTATAAACTCGTGCGATTGCGTTTTAGCATACCTTCTGCTAGCAGTTACGAGTGCGTAGCACGAAGTAAAAACACAGGTGTCTTTTTTCCAGCTCCACGCCCCATTTTTTCCACGCACACCACCGAAATAACTCTCATCGACTTCTAACTCACCACTCATTTTCTAAAGAAACTTCGTTTTGCTGATTTTTTCGCATTCTTTGGCTATTAAAATGCGAATTTCACGCAAAATTCTATTCACGCAAACACGAGAAATTTTGCAAATTTCTGCGATTTTTTTCGCCTCTAAATCAAGGCGCAAATACTTCAAAATTCCTTAAATTTCTTTTGAGACAATTCGGGAATGAATCATATATTTATTTTTCATTTTACTCTCCATACTTTAAAATGATATTGTATCAAATTAAAGTATCTTGAGCCTAAGTTTAATATGGACACAAAAAAGCTTTAAATTTAGCTCCTTACTCCCTAAAACTTAGATCCAAATCCCTTGCTTGTTCTTTGATATTAAGGCTTTTTTCATCTTTGACATTAAAGCCTCCACCAAAGGCTTTGATCACATCAACCACCGAGCTTAAAAGTGTATACACCGAGCTTTCATAGCTTAATTTTGCATTTAGATAATTTCTCCTTGCATCAAGTAGATCTGTTAGAGAGCTTGAGCCATTGTCGTAGCGAATTTGTGCGAGCTTGTAAATTTTTTCTTGCGAGCTTAGCAAATCAGCATAATTTTTTTCGTTTTCAAAGGCACTTTCTCTTTCTATCAAAGCAGTTCTGACCTCTGCAAAGACTGTTTTTAGGACATTTTCATAGTTTAAATAAGCCTCATCCTTTGAAAGCTTGGCTAAATTCACATTATAAGTAATCTCACCCCACCTAAAAATAGGCATCAAAGAACTTGCCCCAGCATTCCAGGTAGGACTTGATCCTAAATTATTTAACTCAAGGCTTTGAAAACCAAGTAGCCCTGTGAGTGAAATATTAGGCAAATAAGCAGTTCTTGCTACCCCTACTAAATAATTTCTTTGTTCTAATCTTTCCAAAGCAGCCCTAATGTCTGGTCTTTGAAGTAAAATCTCTGAGCTAATTCCTTGAGGAAGCTCTACCTTAAAGCTTTCTATTTCCATTTGATCAGTAGAAGCATATAAGATCTCATTTAAATCAGAAGAAACAAGGATCATCAAGGATTTATCGTTTGCATCCTTGCTTGTTCTTAGGCTTACAAGCTGGGTTTTTGCACTTTCTAACTGAGCCTTGTAGCTGTAAAGTTCATATTCGCTAATAGCACCTACTTTAAATTGCTCGTTTTTTAGCTCATAAGAGGCTGTGTAATCCTCAACAGTTTGTTCTAAAATTTGTACTTGATTATTCAAATGAACGGAGTTAAAATAAAGCTTAATCACAGTTGAGATCAAAGAAAGTCTAGCTGCTTCAAAATCATATACAGAAGCCTTTAAAGCCCTACTTGCTGCTAGGTAGCTGTCTTTATACTTGCCCCAAAGATCAAATTCATAGCTAAGATTAAAGCCTAGATTAAAATTATTTGTAGTACTTGATACACCAAGTGCTGAGGCATTTTTATTGCTATGCGTTCTTAAGGCATTTCCACTTGCATTTAGCTTTGGAAAAAGAGCACTTCTTTCTATGCCTAAATTTTGAGCAGCTTGCTCAAAACGCAAGAAAGAAAGTTTTAGATCTGTATTATTTTTAAGAGCCTTGACAACTAGGGAGTTTAGGTTTTGATCATTAAAAATTCTCCACCATTCCTTTTCAAATTTAACCTCGCTAAGTCCGCCTGTGTTATTACAAACAGCTCCCTTTGAATTAATGCACTCACTAAGGCTAAGATTGGCATTAAAGCTTGGCTTTGGCTCCTTGTAAAAGGGCTTAAAGGAGCAAGAAACAAAGAAAAAAGCTAGGATTAAAACAGTAAAAGTTCTAAGCATCCTTACTCCTTTTTGTTGTGAATTTATTTACAAAAACCTTAAATTTAGACACTAAGCTAGCAAAAAAAGTTAAAAGTGCTTTGAATTTAAAAAAGCTTGCAAATTTTGACAAATAGCTTCTTGAATTTTCATTAAAGCTTTCTAAGATGTAAAAAAACAGTGGCACAAAGAAAAGTGCTAAGGTCGAAGCAGCTACCATCCCTCCAATAAGCCCTGTGCCTAGTGCGTGGCGACTTTCTGCTCCTGCTCCTGTGGCTATTACAAGGGGAAAAATTCCAAGACAAAAGGCTAGTGAGGTCATACAAATGGGGCGAAATCTCAATCTTGCCGCCTTGACAGCAGCATAAAAGAGATTTTTGCCTTGTTTAAGATGAGCTTCCATTGCAAATTCTACTATGAGTATGGCGTTTTTAGCGGCAAGTCCTATTAAAAGCAAGAGTCCTGTTTGAAAATATATGTCGTTGTTTAAGCCTCTCATCCAAGTAAAGAGCAAAGAACCAAATACAGCAAAAGGCACCGCCGTAACCACAGCCAATGGCACAAGCCATCTTTCATACTGGGCTGCTAGGATTAAAAAAACAAAGATAAGACCGAGCATCATTGAAGTTTGTCCAGCTCCAGAACTTGTTATTTCCTGATAAGCCGAACCAGACCAAGCTATGGTATAATCATCGCCCAAAGTTTCCTTTGCTACTTGACTTATGGCGGCTATAGCCTCACCTGAGGTAAAACCAGCAGCAGGTTCTCCTTGCACAAGAGCTGAGGGAAAGAGGTTAAAGCGCTTAACATCATCAGCACCCGTTGTTCTTACAAGGGTAATTACCGAGCTTAGAGGTATCATTTCCCCATTAGAAGAGCGAACATAGATATTTTTTAGGGATTCTTGAGTATTTCTAAAATCCCCCAAGGCTCTCACATTGACTTGAAAATTCTTACCCAGCATAGGAAAGTCATTGACATAGTAACTTCCAACAGTAGAAGCAAGCGTGGTAAATACCTCACTCATAGAAAGTCCGTAGAATTTAATCTTATCTCTATCTATTTCTGCCTTAAATTGAGGAAAGGTGGTATCAAGGGTTGTTCTAACATTCATAAGATCAGGCCTTTGCCTGGCTACATTTAAAAGCACATTTATATCTTCTTGAATTTGCTCATAGCTCTTGCCTGAGCGGTTTTGCACATACATATCAAAGCCCCCTGTTAGGCTTAGTCCTTGAATTGGTGGTGGATTTACGAAGAAGGTTTGAGCGTTTGGATTCATAAAGTATTTTGCGTTTAGAAACTGTGCAAATTCAAAGGAGCTTTCCTTTCTTTGATCCCAATCGTGCATATCAATAAAAGAAACTGCAGCATTTTCTTTTAAGGAGTTAGTGAAGAGATCAAAGCCTATCATAGACATATTAAATCTTACTGTTGAGTTTTGATCTATTTCTTTTGAGATAGTGTCTATATACTCTGTGGTTCTATAAAGGGCTGAGGCTGGGGGTAAATTTGTGATGGCTATTACCACTGATTGATCCTCATTTGGCACAAGAGAATTTGGCACCATCTTATACAAGCCATAAATTACAAAAAATATCCCCACAAAAACAAGCACAAAGGTCTTTATCCTTTTTAAAACAAAGCCCACTCCCTTTGCAAAAAAATCCCTACTTAGATCAAAAAAGTGATTAAATTTAACTACAAATTTATAAGGCTCGCCCATATTTCTCTTTAAAAAGATTGCACACAAGGCAGGGGTTAAAGTAAGGGCGATAAAGCCTGAGATAGCAACAGCCACAACTAGGGTTAGGGCAAATTGCTTTTGAATTTGCCCCACAAAGCCCTCCATAAAGCTAACAGGTATGAAAACAGCACTTAAAACAAGCACGATTGAAATGACAGGCGTTGTAATCTCTTTCATTGACTCTATGGTTGCTTCTTTTACTGATATATTTTTATTTTCATGTATGATTCTATCGACATTTTCAACCACGATAATGGCATCATCAACCACTATGCCTATGGCAAGAATAAGAGCAAACAAAGTCAGCAAATTTATGCTAAATCCTAACAAATAAAGTCCTATAAAAGTGCCAAGCAAGGAAACAGGCATTGCTATCATAGGAATAACTGTGGAGCGAAAATTCTTTAAAAACAAATACATAACCAAAACCACAAGCACAAAGGCTTCTACAAAGGTTTTAATCACCTCTTTAATGGAGGCTAGGATAAAGGTTGTGGTATCATAGGGTATGTTGTAGGTAAGTCCTGCTGGGAAATTTGCTGCAAGTTCTTGCATCTTAGCCTTTACAAGATCAGCCACTTCGATAGCATTTGCACCAGACTGTAAATTTATCATTATGGGAACGGCAGCGTTTCCGTTTAATCTTCCTTGTGAGTTATACTGCTGTGAGCCTATTTCAAGATCTGCTACATCTTTAAGCCTTAAAAAAGAGCCGTTGGCATTTACCCTTAAAATAATATCCTCAAATTCAGCTGGGGTTTTAAGCTTTGAATTTATAGTGATGGCATACACATAGGGAGCCTTGTTTTCAAGGGGCTCTTCTCCTATCTTACCTGCTGCATATTGGGCGTTTTGCTCGTTAATGGCAGCTATGACCTCACTGGCTGTAACGCCGTATTTACTCAGCAAATCAGGTTTAAGCCACACACGCATAGAATAGTTTTTGTTGCCTATGGCACTTGCATCACCAACCCCTGGAACCCTTTTGAGATCATCTAAGATATTAAGCAAGATATAATTGTAAATTTCAGTAGGATCCATTGAGCCGTCTTTTGAATATACAGAAATTACAGCAAGCATAGAAGGACTTGCCTTTCTCACAGTTACTCCAAGCCTTCTTACGCTTTCTGGTAGTTTGGCTGTAGCTTGTGAAATTCTGTTATTTACATTTATGGTTGCTTGATCTGGATCTGTGCCTATTTCAAAATACACAGTTGATCTCATATATCCTGCGCCTGAGCTTGTGGTGTCGATATATATCATATTTTCAACCCCATTTACCGCATCTTCAAGAGGCACAGCAACCTCTTCTGCTATACTTCTTGCATCAGCTCCTGTGTAGGTTGCTGTGATGCTTACTGTTGGAGGGGTTAGGGCAGGATACTGCTCCATAGGTAAGATCTTAATGCAAATTGCTCCTGCTAGACAAATGATGATGGCAACAACAGAGGCAAGAACGGGTCTATCTATAAAGAATTTAGAAAACATTTTTTACCCCCGTTTAACCTTGTGGGGTTTGGGTGGCAACTTCTTGCACTGTTGCACCTGGGTGAATTTTTTTGAAATTATCTATTATGATCTTATCGCCTTCTTTTAGTCCCTCGCTTACAACCACAAAATCATTTGTTTGATAGCTAAGCTTTACCACAGTTTTTTGCACCTTGCTATCTGCACTTAGGGTATAAACATAGGTATTTCTTGCATCTTGTAAGATAGCAATTTGAGGGATCTTAAAGGCATTTTTTTGCACAAAGCCTCCTGAGGTTAGGGTGGTGAAGGTTCCTGGCAAGAGCCTTGAGTCGTTATTATCAAAAACAGCCTTAGCCTTTACACTGCCGCTATTTTCATCAATAACAGAATCCACAAAGTATAATTTCCCCCTAAGATCCTTGCCGTCAATTTTTATGCTAGCATCTACATTTTGAATTTGCCAGGATCCATCTGCTAGGTTTTTTTCTATATTTAGCTTTTCTAGATCAGATATGTAAAAATCCGCATATATGGGATTTAAATTAGTAAGCCTTACAAGTTGGCTTGAACTAGCATTTACATACTCACCCACATTTACAAGGGCATCTCCTACTATGCCGTTAAATGGAGCACGAACACTGGTGTAATTAAGATCTAAGATAGCACTTTCTAACTGAGCATTAGCACTTTCTAAATTTGCTCTTGCGCTATTAAAACTAGCTAGGCTTGTGTCGTATTCTTTTTGAGAGATGGCTTGTTTGCTAATTAGAATTTCATTTCTTTCGTGATCCTTGCTAGCATTTTCGTAATTTGCCTCGGCTACTAGCTTTGCTGCCTTGGCCATTTCTACATTTGCTTGATACTTTTCAGGTTCTATTAAAAATAAAAGCTCATCTTTTTGAATTTTATCACCTGCTTTAAAGAATTTTTTCACCACAGCCCCACTAACCTTTGGCTTTATGATCACATCCTCCTCACTAACAAGCCTTGCAGGATATGAAAAGCTTAAATTCACATTATCGGCCTTGGCAAGTAGGGTTGTTACAGGCTGTGGGGGAGTTGGCTGTATGGGCTCTTCTTTTGAGCAAGCAAATATAAAAAAGCTAAGGGGAATTAGGCTAAATTTCAACAAGTTCATTTTCTTTCCTCAAAAAATAATGTAATAAAAATTACAAGATTTGAAACTACGAGTTAAAATTATAGCTTGAATTTGGTTAATAAATAATTTCAACGAAGTGCTTTTAGGAAAAAATTCACAATGAAGCTTGTTAGCTCATCTCTTTCTTTCTTGCTCATTAGGGGTGAGTTTAAGATAATCCTTTCAATCACATAGCCTCTTAGTATGTGTAAAAAGAGCATGGCGTATTGCTTTGGCTCCTTGCTTAATTCTCCCTTGCAGCCTTTAAAATAAGTGATTAGGATTTGCTCTGGACCCCTGTCTTGATTTTCCTTGAAAAAATCCACCAAGGCTTTGTTTGAGCTACTATAAAGCTGGGATAAGATAAGCTTAAAGATGGCTAAGTCCTTTTCTTTACCCAAAAGATCTATGAAATTTCTAGCAAAGACATATAAAAAATCTTGCAAGGACAGATCCTTTTTTAAATGTTTTAGATCCTCTTCATACTTTTGTGAGATTATATCGCTAATTACGCTAAAAAAGAGCCCTTGCTTGTTTTCAAAATTGTTATAAATGTCAGAAAATGAACCACCAGATACCTTGATAATGTCTTTTAAACTTGTCTCCTCGTAGCCTTTTTGTAAGAAAAGCTCCAAGGCTACGACTTTGATTTTTTCTTGTCTTAGGGTGGATTTTTTAAGTTTTTGTTCTTTTAGCTCTTTCATAATAACTCCAAATACAAATATATACAATTTTATCAAATTAAGAAAAAAACTTTTATAAAAAAGTAAGTTTTTTGTTACATATTTTGAGCAGGTGTGAAGTTTTGATAAAGATCAAATGCCTTAAATTCAAGCATTAAAGTTAAAAGACTTTTTTTAGAAGGTATTGATTTTATACAAAATTTGTTATTTTAGAAACAAAAAAGATTTTAAGCATTTGCATAAGCAAGCTCTACAAGCTAAAAGCAAGGTATTAAAATTCACGCAAAAGCGTGAAATTTTTAAGCTTCTTTGGCGCAAAATGTAAGGAATGATAAAAATGATAAATTAATTTGGCAAAAAATTTAGACTCAATTAAATTTACTAGGATTTTCTCTTATCAATTTAAGCAAATTTTGATGAGAATATTGCCTTAAATTTTTCGTCTTAATTTTGTTTCTTTTAAATGCAGAACAAACTTTTCTTTTTAGCCATGAAATTTAGCAAGTTTAAATTTTGCAAAGCCTATTCTGCTTACAGTTGTGAGTATGTAACACGAAACAAAAAAGTTCACAATGGCGTTTATGTGGTTTCGTCCCTTTGCAAACTCGTTTTTGCTATGTTTTACCATATAATGTGCCTTTGCTCCTTCTACTACGCAGTTGCAAGACGAAACGAAGTAAAAAATCCACCAAGGCACCGTAGGCTTTGAGACCAACGCTGTAAATTTCACTTTCTTCAAGCTCTGAAAATTCCTTTATTATGGACTGCAATTCTTTGGCAGAGCAAGTGCTTGAGCGTATAAACTCGTGCGATTGCATTTTAGCATACCTTCTTGCAAAGGGACAAGACGCGTAGCACGAAGTAAAAACTTTTGCGACCAGCCCCACGCCCACATTTACTACGCACTCTTTTTGCTCCTTCTACTATGCAGTTACGAGCCGTAAGGCGAAGTAAAAAATAACTCTCATCAACTTCAACCACTCATTTTCTAAAGAAACTTCGTTTTGCTGATTTTTTCACACTCTTTGGCTATCAAAATGCGAATTTCTTTGAAAATTTTGCACAAACTTTGATGACGAATTTGACAAAATTCAGCAATTTTTTACCTCTAAATCAAGGGCAAAATACTTCAAAAATTCCCTACATTTCTTTTCAGAAATTCGGGAACGGACTATGTATTTGTTTTTCATAGGCGTAATCATAACTTAAAAACCTTTCAATTTGGTTTAAGCTTAATTGAGCCTTATATTTTTACTTGTCATTAGTTTTATCTTTTGAAATTTGTGTGCTGTGTTGTTTTCCTTAAAATAAATTTTAGCCACAAAATCCATTTGTCTCATAAATAACGCCCTCACCGCCTTTGTATAGTTCTTTAACGAGTATGATAAACTCATTTTTTTCACTAAAAACAAGATCATTTTTTTTGAGGCTTTGCTTAAATTCAAAGGCTCATCTTTTATGCTTGTAATCTTTTGCAAAGGCAAAAGGACTTGGCTTGAATTTATTTAGGATTTTTGTCTTGTGTGAGTTTAAGTTTTGTTTATTTAAAGAATTGTTATTTTGCCGTGAATTTTTGTGTGTTTTTGCTGTGCATTGTTTTGTGAAGTATTTTTTGTGTTTTAGGAAAATTACTGATTTTTTGCTGTTGATGATTTTTTGTGTTTTGCAGATTTTGTGAATTTAGCTGTGAATTTTTATTTTGAAAATTGTGCAAAGTTTGTGTTTGATTAGAACTGTTTGCACATTGTGCCATTATCACAACTATTACCTTGCCTTTTAATCTTGCCAGTAAGGCTATTGCTACCATTTTGTAGCCATTTTTGTTTTATGCTTACTTTAAAATTGCGTGAATTCTTTGACACAAAATTTACAAAAATTCACACAGTTTTGCAATCTTGCGTGAATTTTTTTTAAAATTCTTATAAATTTTCTAAAAAATTCACGCTGACACTAATTTTCATACAAAAAATTCACACAATCTTACAATCTTGCGTGAATTTTACGCAAACCGCCTTCCGTCTTATCTACAAACTGCTTTTTGCAATCCACTTTCCGTAATCCGTGTTCTGTAATCTGTCAAGCCCCAAAGCTACCACCACTTGCAGCTGCCTTTGAGCCACCTCCAAAAAAGCCAGATTTTGCTGCCCCACTGCCCGCTCTTGCACCTTGTTGATTAAAGCTATTGGCACTTCTTTGATAGGCACTTTGATTTGAAAAGGCTCCTCTTTGGTTGTTGTTAAAATTTTGATTATTAAAGAGCTTTGATCCTATCCAGCTACCTATGATAGCACCTGCTGCACTAGCAAGTAAGGCCTCACCCAAAGAAAGCCCGCCCCCACTAACTTGGGCGTTTTCTTGGGTTAGTTTTGAGGTGCCATTGTCTATCTTTTCATTTTCAGCCTTTAAAAGAGCGTCCATTTCTTCTTTGCTTAAAATTCTCTCTGTTCCATCAAGTTGCTGTAAGATCACACGAGTTTCAGAGCTTGGATACTGATCCTTGATCTTGTATTCTCCTTTTGCTACCTCTTCTATGATGACAAAGGCTCCTGTTGCTTGAGACTGTTGTTCTTGGAAGGGATCCTCAGAACAAGCACTAAGTGAGCCAGCCACAATAGCACTAAGCCCTCCTAGCATACTAAGTTCTAAGATCTTTTTGATATGTTTCATTGCGTTGTCCTAAATTTAAGATGAGAGAAATTTTAACTAAAATTGATAAATTTAAACAAAGAATTTGTGTAAGTTTTTAAGAAAAGTTTGACACGGCTAAACCGTGTCTTTTTTATAATCTTGCTTCGTATCTTTTAAGCATATATAATCTTTTTAGCATCTTTTTACGAGCTGAGATCTTTTGCTTTTTACGAATTTCAGTCATAGGCTCAAAGAACCTTCTTGCTCGAACCTCTGTAACTACGAGATTTCTATCAACTTGTTTTTTAAACTTCCTATAAGCTTCCTCAAAGCTTTCATTTTGATGTACTCTAATTCCTGGCAAGTTTATCACCACCTTTCTTGTATGTAAAGCCAAAGTATAGCATAAAATTTGCAAATTTTAATTTTATTTTAAAAAATTAGGCTCAATTAAACTTAAAACAAAGGATTTTTTGAGTTAGCACCTATGAAAAACAAAGCTTCGTTTGTTAATTTCGTCAAATGCACTTTATTGAAATTTCGAAGTATTTTTTTACTTCGTTAAGCCTCTTGTGGCTTTGTAATAAGGAGCAAAGGCACATACCTAGTAAAACACTACTAAAAGCGAGTTTGCAAAGGGACGAAAACGCATCAATGAAATTGTGAATTTATAGGGTTTTGTAACATTTAGACCTGCCAAATTTAATGGATCAATAAAGAAAATTTCATCATTCGCCTAAAAGAATATAGAATTTAGATATAATACAAAGATTTTAGGACAAAATTCTCATAAAAATCTGTTAAAGTTTATAAGAAAAAATCCTTTAATTGAGCCTAAGATTATAATAAAAAATTCATTACAAGGATGCCCTAATGCAAGCTGTAAACCCTTCTTATGCAAAGCAAATTACTAATTACACCAAGCAAAGATATATAGTTTATGCCTTAATAGCCCTTGTTGTCCTTGCTTTGCCCTTTATTAGAATAGATGGAAATCACTTCTTTTTGCTAAGTTTTGAGCATAAAAAGCTTGATTTATTTTTTGTTAGATTTGATACTCAAGAGCTTTATCTTATGCCCTTTTTGCTCATTGGGCTTTTTTTAACTGTGTTTTTTGTAACCACCTTAGCAGGTAGGATTTGGTGTGCTTGGAGCTGTCCTCAGACTATATTTAGGGTAATTTATAGGGATCTGATCCAAACAAAGATGCTTAAAATTCACAAATCAATCAAAAACAAGCAAAAACAAGACAACAAGCACAAAATTCAAAAATTCATAGCCCTTTGTTTGTTTCAGCTCATATCTTTAATAGCAGTTAGTAATTTGCTTTGGTATTTTGTGCCACCTGAGGATTTTTTTGTTTATTTGCAAGATCCAAGCGAACATAGTTTGTTGATGGGCATTTTGATTATTTCAAGCCTACTTTTTACCCTTGATATTTGCTTTTTGCAAGAGAATTTTTGTATTTATGTTTGTCCCTATGCTAGAATTCAATCTGTAATGTTTGATACAAACACCTTGCAAGTAATTTATGATGAAAAAAGAGGGGGCAAGATCTTTGAAGGAGCCACCAAGCTACATAAAAAGCCACCTCAAGGAGAGTGCATAGGCTGTGAGGCCTGTGTTAGCATTTGTCCTACTCACATAGACATTCGCAAGGGTATGCAGCTTGAGTGCATAAACTGTTTAGAGTGTGCTGATGCTTGTTCTGTAGTTCAGGGCAAATTCAACAGACCAAGCCTCATAGGCTGGACTAGCTTTGAGGCTACTCAAAAGAGGGTTAAAACAAAATATCTTCGTTTTAGAACAGTAGCTTATGGCATAGTCTTGTGTATAATGCTTGTGGTTTTGGGCGTGGTTGGTTCTCAAAAAGAATATATGCTTTTAAATATCAACAGATCAAGCCAGCTTTACGACATAAAGCTTGTTAATGGAGAGGCTGTGGTAAATAATGCCTATGTGTTTTTATTTCACAACAGCGACAACAAGGCTCATACCTACTACTTTGAAGCAAGATTAAAGGACAAAGAAGGTGGCATAAAGATACTTCGTCCAAGTGAGCCTTTTGAGTTAAAGGCTGGGGGCAATGTAAAAAAGATAGTTGTCTTACAAGCAAGTGAGAATTTAGCAAAAAGCGAGATAGAAGATACCATTTTGCCAATGCAAATTAGAGCCTTTGCTGTGGATGATGAAAAGATAGAGGTGTTTAGAGATAGCATTTTTGTGCATCCAAAGAGGGATTTTAAATAAAAATTCACAAATTTTTTGCAAAAGCGCTTTTTTTACAAAGGCTTTTGTTTCTTGCAAATTTTTTGCAAAAGTGGCTTACAAAGGCTCTTTTTTTTGCAAAGGCTACTTGCAAAAATTTAAAAAACAAAGCCTCTTTTGTAAGAAGATCCTAGCTGGGATTTAAAAGACAAAGCCTATGTTTGTGATGAAATTCTAGCAAGGATTTAAATAGCAAAGCCTTTGTTTGCAAGGTGCTCCTAGCTAGAATTTGCAAAGTCTTTCTTATAAGACATTTCTAGCCAAGATTTTAAATTAGGAAAGCCTTGTTGGCAAGAAGTTTCTAGCCAAGACAAAACTTAGTTAAACTTGTAAAACAAAGATTTAAGGCTTAAATTCAAAGATCTTTGAATTTAAATAAGTTTTTTTAGGCTTTTTATTTAAAGCAAACTTTTTAAAGTTAAGAAAAATTGCCCATTTTAAAATACTTGAATTTAAAAAAAGCTTGAATTTAAAAGATTTGAATTTAAGAAACTTATCTTGCACGGTAAATATTAAAACTAAAAAAGCCTTGAATTTTGTGAATTTCAAAACTTCAAAAGAAGCTTGAATTTAAGACACTTGTTTTAACAAGTGTAAGTTTTAAATCCTTTGAATTCAAACAGATTTTGAATTTTTAAGCTTGAATTTTTCTAAGTTAAATTGAGAAATTTAAGGCTTAAAATTCACAATATTAATTATAAACACAAGAATGCTAATTTAAAACTGTTTGAATTTAAGATTTTAAAAAACTTTTTGCAAAGAGGATAAATTTTTGTTAAAATTAGCTTTTTTAATATAAAGGGAAGTTAAAATGAAAAAAGCAGACATAGTAGTAGGCATTCAATGGGGAGATGAGGGCAAGGGTAAGATAGTTGATCATTTATCAAAAGACTATGATTTTGTATGCAGAAGCGGAGGTGGACACAACGCAGGACATACCATTTGGACAAATGGCACTCGCTATGCCTTGCATTTAATTCCCTCTGGCATCTTGCATACTAACTGCGTGAATTTAATAGGCAACGGGGTTGTAGTATCCCCAAAGGATCTAATAAATGAACTAGCTCAGTTTAAGGATATAGAAGGCAGATTTTATCTAAGCAACAAGGCTCATTTAAACTTCCCCCACCACGCACTCATAGACGCCTCAAAAGAAAGATTAAAGGGCTCAAAAGCCATAGGCACCACACTTAGAGGCATAGGTCCTAGCTATGCAGACAAGATCTCTCGCACAGGACACCGTGTAGGAGAGCTCTTAGATCCAAAAAGGCTTTGTGCTGCTTTGATGAGGGATTTTAAGGAAAATGAGGGCTATTTTAAAGCCTTAGAGATAGAACTTCCAAGCGAGGAAAGTCTTTTAAAGGATTTAAAAGAGTATAGCCAGGTTCTTAGCCCCTACATCACAGATACCACAAGGCTTCTATGGCAGGGCTTAGAGGATAATAAAAAGGTGCTTATAGAAGGAGCACAAGGCTCTATGCTTGATATAGATCATGGGACCTATCCCTTTGTAACAAGCTCAAACACAGTCTCCTCAGGCGCTCTCACAGGGCTTGGACTAAGCCCAAAGGATGCTGGGTGCATCATAGGAGTGGTGAAGGCTTATGCTACTAGGGTTGGAAACGGAGCCTTTCCAAGCGAGGATTTAGGAGAGGATGGAGAAAAAATAGCAAGGGCTGGGGCTGAATTTGGCACAAGCACAGGTAGGAAAAGAAGATGTGGGTGGTTTGATGCTGTGGCTCTTAGATACACAGCAAGGCTTAATGGGCTTGATTATCTTGCCTTGATGAAGCTTGATGTTTTGGATGGCTTTAAAAAGATAAAAATTTGCCGTGCTTATGAGTATGAGGGCAAGGAAATTACGCATATGCCTTATGATCTGCAAGGTGCAAGGCCTATTTATGAGGAGCTTGAGGGCTGGGATAGGCTTGCTGGTATTAAGAGCTTTGATTTATTACCTCAAAATGCTAAACTTTATATAAGCTATTTGCAAGATTTAATAGGCGTTAAGATAAAATACATCTCAACAAGCCCAGAAAGAGAAGATACCATAGTACTATGAAGAGCAAATTTTCCTCTGTTGTAAAGGTTAAAAAACAAGAACTTGATAAGGCTGAGCTAGAGCTTAGTAAGGCAAGAGCAAGGCAAAGGCAAAATGAGGAAACCTTAATGCTTGCCGAGGCTGAGTATCTTAGCCTAGTTATGCCAAAAGAAGGAAATGCTATGCTTTTAAGACAAAGCTTAAATTACAAAGCAGTTGCCAAGCAAATGAAGGATTTAGCACAAGAAAAACTAAGGCTTTCTCATCAAGAAATAAACCACTATCAACACCTCTACAAAAAGGCTCATTTAAACTACGAAAAGCTTAAATACTTAGAAGTAGAAGAGCTTAAAGAGCTTGAAAAAAAGCTTAAAAAAGAAGAGGAAAAAGCCCTTGATGAGATAGCTACTAGTAAGTATTTTAGGGAAAGGAAGAGGAATGAAAAGGCTTAGTTTGTGTGTGTTTTTGCTGTGCTTGTTAAACGGTGCAGGAGAGGAGCAGTATTTAGAAACAAAAAGACAGCAGTTTGAAATTCAAGCAAGAGAATTAAACGAAGCAAGACAGGCATTAGAAGCTTACAAGTCCTCATTTGAAGCCTTGCAAAAGCAAAAAATGGACGCCTTGATACAAAAGGAAGCTGACATAAATGCAACCCTAGCCAAGATAGAAAAAGAAAAAAAGGCAAATGAGGTTATCTTGCAAAAAACCCAAGAAAGCCTTCAAGCTGTGGATCAAAAGAGTATGGGGCTAGTCAAAGAAATTTACGGTCAAATGAAGGATAATGCCGTAGCCGATGTGCTTTCTCAAATGGAAGCTTCAGAAGCAAGTAAGATTATATTATCTTTGGAGCCTCGCAAGGTTTCAAGTGTGCTTTCAAAGATGGAACCAACCAAGGCTTCTGAGATCACCTTGCTAATTAAAAATCAAAACGAAATAGAAGAAAATGATACAAATTCAACCCAAACAAACTAGCCACTGTTGAATTTAAATGAACTTAACTAAAAATTTGCATTAAAACTGTCTTTTAATGGACTTTTTAATTCTTTGCTGAATGCCTTTGCAAGATGAGTTCTTAGCTGATTTAGCTTATGATGCTAAGTTTAAAACTTCTTAAAAAATATAATTTTAAACTGTGTAAATTCTTATAAGTAAATTTAAAGCCCAAGACAACTTAAGCGAATTTGTGCAAAGGCACATTATAGAGTAAAACACGCCAAATTCGAGTTTGCAAAGGGACGAAAGCATATCAACGGAATAGAGAATTTTTTGTTTCGTGTTACATAATCGCAACTGTAAGCAAAAGTGGCTTTGCAAAATTTAGACTTGCTAAATTTAACGTCTCAAAAAGAAAATTTTGTTCTTCATTTAAAAGAAACAAAATTAAGACGAAAAATTTAAGGCAATATTCTCATCAAAATTTATTAAAGTTGATAATAGAAAATCCTGTTAAAGTATCTTGAGCCATTTAAATATTAGAATTTTAATCTCCAAAGAATGTGAAAAAATTTCAAAAATGCAAGATTGAAATAAATGAGAGTTATTTTTTGCAAGACTTTGCTTGTAACTGCGTAGTCGAAGGTGCAAAAAGAGTGTGAGCTAAGCGTGGATGTGGGGCTGAAAACATCTGTGTTTTTACTTTATTAAGCTTCTTGTAACTGTGTAACAAAAGGTTTGCTAAAACGAAATTGGCAAGTTTATACTTATTTTGTAAAAGCTTACTTTGATAAGAATCTCTTGCCTATGAGATTTAAGCGATATTAGCAAGATGGAATTTTAGTGCTTGGCTATTTATGAGGGTTTAGTTGATTTTTACTTCGCTTTGAATGACAAAACTTGTCATTTTGACCGTAACGACTTTGCAGGGCTTTTAAGCGTAGCCCAAGCAAAAAAAGCTCTTTGCTTGTCATTTTGAGCTTTCATAGAAAGCGAAAAATCTCTTTTTCTTTTGAGTCAACAAGATGCTTATCAATTTGACACAATCAAAAAGATCTATTTTTTAAAGTGCAAGATAGCTCGTTTGATACGACAAGCTTATAGATTTTTCAAAAAGATAAAAATAAGATAAGCAAATCGTATTTTGTAAATTTAGGTGTAAGTGTCAATAAGCACAGAAAATTCACAAAACTTTCAATTTTTAAATAAGTTCTTAAAAGTCTTGTTAAATTCTAAAAATGCAAAGGCTTTAAGCTCACATAAAGCCTAGTGTTTCTTGCTTATAAGTATGTTTAAGATCTCAACCACCAAAGAAAAGCCCATAGCCACATAGATATAAGACTTGGAAATATGCACATCAAAGCTTTCAAGGACTAAGATGATACCCACAAGCACCAAAAAGGCAAGGGCTAGGATCTTTATGCTTGGATATTTTTCAACAAAATCCGCTATAGGCTTACTTGCAAAAAGCATCACAAGCACCGCTATAACAATGGCTAGAACCATTATGCTTAAATTTTGTGCTATGCCAACTGCTGTTATTACGCTATCAAGAGAGAATACTATGTCTAAGAAGATGATTTGAGCGATTATTAGAGCAAAGGAGCTGCTAGAAAAGCTAGGATTTGCCTCATTTTCGCTTCCTTTAAGCTCTTCTTTTATCTCTAAAATAGGCTTTATGATAAGAAAAAGTCCTCCAAAAAACAAAACCATATCCCTTCCTGAAATCACCCCAGAGTTTTGCGGCACAAATTCAGGCAAGGGCACAGTAAAAAGAGGAGCAGTAAGCTTCATAATCAAAAAAAGCGAAAAAAGCAAGGCTATACGAGCAAACATAGCCAAGCCAAGCCCTAAATAGCGAGCCTTGTCTCTTTTGTTGGCTGGTAGTTTATTTACCAAAATGGCTAGCATTATGATATTATCAATGCCTAAAATAATCTCTAAAGCCGTCAAGGTAAGCAAAACAAGCCAGGCATCTATACTTAGTATCCACTCAAACATTAAATTATCCTTAAAAAATTTCAAACATTATAGCGATATTTCTTAACTTAAAAGCCTTAGAATGAATTTTCAAACTAGTTTTAGCCTTGAAACCCTTTGCATATTTTTAAAAACTAGCTTTTAAGCTGAATTTAAACAAAAATTAAATCTAAAATTCACAGCTTCAAGTAAGCAAAATTTGCTTTAAAAGAATTTATAGTATAATAGCTCTTAAAAAAGGCAAAATTATGCAAAAATATTTAGACAAGGCAAGCACCCTAATCGAAGCCTTGCCCTACATAAGAAAATTTAATGCAAAGATAGTGGTGATTAAATACGGAGGCTCAGCTATGGAAAATGAAAGGCTGATGATCTCTGTGATGCAAGATATAGCCCTTTTGAAGCTAGTTGGCTTAAAGCCTGTGATTATTCATGGAGGAGGCAAAGAAATCACCGCACTTTGTGAGAGCTTGGGTGTGAAAAGCGAGTTTAAAAATGGACTTCGAGTTAGCTCAAAAGAAGCTGTAAATGTTGCTGAAATGGCACTTTATAAGATAAACAAAAATCTAGTTCAAAATTTACAATGTCAAGGCGTAAGAGCCATAGGGCTTTGTGGCAAGGACGCAGGGCTAATTGAATGTGAGCAAAGGGATGAGGATCTAGGCTTTGTGGGGCAGATTGTAGCTGTCAAGGGCGAGGTTTTAAGGGATCTTTTGGAGAAGGATTTTTTGCCCATCATTGCACCCATAGGAATGGATGAGGACTATAATAGCTATAATATCAACGCAGATGATGTAGCTTGTGCTATTGCTAGGTCTTTAAGGGCTGAAAAGCTTGTATTTTTAAGCGATGTTGAGGGGGTTTATAAAGATTATACAGACAAAGGCTCGCTTATTTCAAAGCTAAGCATAGAGGAGGCAAAAGAACTTGCCAAAAAGACCCAAGGAGGTATGCTAGTTAAGCTAAATTCTTGCGTAGAAGCTTGTCAAAACGGGGTTAAAAAGGTGCATATCTTAGACGGCAGAGTTGAACATAGCTTATTGCTTGAGATCTTTACAGATCAAGGCATAGGAACGCTTATAGGCTAGTAAGTTTTAATGCTTAAATAATGTATTTTTGTAAAAAATTTGCTAGATATTTTAAATTTAAAAATGAGCTAAGCAAGGTGCAAAAGCTTTGTCTTAATGCTGTGCTTTTTAAAGGTGCTAAAATTTTTAAAATTCAAGGCTTGTTATAAAAAGGTGTTGATTTTGACATAAATTTATTGTGCTTAGCTTTTGTAAGAAAAAGCCTAAAAAGACAAGCTTAGCCAAAGCAAATTTTTTAAGATCTTTGGCTAATGATAAGATAAATATAACTAAACACCCTTTGATAAAAGGGTTAAATTCAAAAAAAGGATGAAAATGAAGATAGGACTAATCTTTGGCGGACAAGGCTCACAAAGGGTGGGTATGGGGCTTGAATTCTATGAAAGCTCAAAGGAGGCAAAAGCCTTGCTCGACAGTGCTAGCGAGGCTTGTAAGATAGATTTTAAAAGGCTACTTTTTAGCGAAAATGAGGACTTGGCAAGGAGCGAATTCACCCAGCCTGCCATAGTTTTAAACTCCCTAATGACTTATTTGTTTTTAAGGCAAGAAGCTGACATTAAGGGCGAATTTGCCTTGGGGCATTCCTTGGGTGAATTTAGTGCGCTTGCTGTGCAAGGAGGCTTTGAATTTGTAAAGGTGCTTGAACTTGTGAATTTAAGGGGCAAGTTTATGCAAGAGGATTGCCAAAAGGTAGAAGCAGGAATGATGGTAGTTTTAGGGCTTAAAGATAGCGTAGTTGAGGGACTTTGCGAGGAGGCTCAAAAAAATGAAAAGCAAATCTATGCTGCAAATTACAACTGCGAGGGGCAAATAGTAGTAGCCGGCTTAAAGCCTGATTTAGCAGAGTTTGAGGGCAAATTCAAAAGTGCTGGTGCAAAGCGGGCTATGCTTTTAAATATGAGCGTGGCAAGTCATTGCCCCCTTTTAAAAAATGCAAGCACAAGGCTTGGCGAGCTACTTGAAAGTGCCTTAAATCCTAGCTTTGCACCTGTTATCTCAAATGTAAATGCCAGGTCCTACACCCAAAAAAGCGAGGCTTTGAATTTGCTTAAAGAGCAACTAATTAAGCCCGTGCTTTACAAACAAAGCATTTTAGCAGTGCAAGATAGCGTGGAATGCTTTGTAGAGCTTGGTAGCAACGTTTTAACAGGGCTTAACAAAAAAATTACCCCCAAGCCAAGCTATGCAGTTAGCAATTTAAACGAGGCAAGGGAGTTTTTAAAGGCTTTGAAAACATAAATTTGAGAAATTTTGCGTGAAGTTTTTGAAAGTGTGTGAATTTTTTTTGTGAATTTTCGCTGAATTTTGGCGTGAAAATTCATAGGTTTCAAAAAACGACATAAAAAATTCACAGTAAAAGCCGTCTTGCAGACAATCCGTGCGGGCGTTTTTGTGTAATGTGAGATTTTTTTGGTTTTCGTGCAGCCAAAATCAAAAAAAGCGAAATTTGTGGAGTAAAAACGCTGTCCGCACACGAACAGCTCCGCAGGGCAGTGGGAGCGGGCTGGGGGTTGCAAGGAGGATAAGGGGATCATAAGTAAAGCCCCTTTGTCCCCCTTGTGAAAGCAAGCCACGAGCTAAAAATCGTGGGAAGTTCTATATTTGATAGAGTTTGAAAGGGTTTAAAAAATCAAAAAGTGTAAATTTTTTGTGAAATTTTCCAAAAATTCACGCAAAGTTGTGAATTTTTGCTTGTCTTATAAAAATGTTATAAAATGCTAAAAAAATTTAAAAAGGAAAAACTATGCAAATCCCCGGCTTTCAAACCTTTATGTTGCCGATTTTGCAAGCATTTGCGGATGGCAAGGAACACACACTAAAAGAAGTTCGAGTAGAGTTAATAAGGCAGTTTAAATTCGATGAAACAGCACTCGAACAAAGAATACCAAGTGGTAGAAAAACATTGTTTGACGACCGCACTCAATGGGCTACTCAATATATGAAAGCAGCTGGACTTCTTGTCGCTTGCAATAGGGGGATTTTTAAAATCACAAATCGTGGCAAGGAAGTTTTATCCACAAAGCCATCCGAAATAGACATAAAATTTTTAAGGCAATTTGATGAATTTAACGCCTTTCAACAAAGAGGCAAGGACGAAAATGAAAACGCCAAAAATCAAGCCCTTTTAAATGAAAGTAGCGAAAATGGCGAAAGCACGCAAACCCCCGAAGAGCAAATGGGAAAAGCCTACGAAAAGATACAATTAACGCTCGCAAGAGACATTTTAGACAAGATAAACACCCTTGAAAGCAAGTCCAAATTCTTTGAAAAACTCGTGGTCGAACTGCTCGTAAAAATGGGCTATGGCGGCTCGCAAAAGGACATTAGCGAGGCTTTAAGCAAGGGCGTAGCGGAAGTTACGGGCAAAAGCGGAGATGGCGGGATTGATGGCATTATCAAAGAGGACAAGCTAGGACTTGATGTCATCTACATACAAGCTAAATGCTACAAAAGCGGGAGCGTTCAACGCAACGAAATTCAAGCCTTTGCAGGTGCATTAGACGGCAAGGGTGCGAAAAAAGGCGTTTTCATCACTACTTCTGATTTTACGAGTGGGGCTAGAAAATACAGCGAAGACATACAATCATCAGGCAAGAAAATCATTTTAATTGACGGCACAAGGCTTGCTGAGCTTATGATAGAACACGACTTGGGCGTGAAATTAGAGTATAAATATGAGCTTAAAAAGCTTGATAGCGATTATTTTGATGAGGGTTTTGAGTAGGGTGTGAATTTGTGGGGGACAAAGGACCCCCTAGAAAGTGGCGAGATTATAAGGTAAAAATTTGTTTAATGTCAATGATTAAAAACGAAAAATTGTGAATTTTTTAAAGAAAATTCACGCAAATTCACTGAATTTAAAGCAAAAAATGTAAAAATTTACAAGTTTTAAAGAAAATTCAAAAAATTTAAAACGCACAAAACGCACTAAAAACGCAAACATTTATTAAAAAACATTAAAATTCACAAAAAGGAAAGAAATGAAGATAGGAATTTTAGGTGCTATGCAAGAAGAAATCACTCCCTTGCTTGAAATGCTGGGGCAGTATGAGGAGTTAAACTACGCCAACAATAGCTATTATCTTGCAAAGCGCGGCAAACACGAGCTTGTGCTAGCCTACTCAAAGATAGGCAAGGTAAATTCCACGCTTTCAGCAGCGGTGATGATAGAAAAATTCAAGGCTGAGGTGTTACTTTTCACAGGGGTAGCAGGGGCTTTAAAGGGGCTTAAAATAGGCGATTTGCTCGTTGCTACCAAGCTTTGTCAGTGGGACTTAGACATCACAGCCTTTGGGCATCCCTTGGGCTTTGTGCCGGGAAATGAGATATTTTATGAAACAGATGCTAGCTTAAACGAGCTGGCAAAAAGGGTGGCTAGTGAGCTAAACAAAGAGCTTCATTTTGGCATCATAGCCACAGGAGATGAGTTTGTTTGCGATGAGGCTAAAAAGAGTAAAATCGCACAAACTTTTAACGCCGAGGCTTGCGAGATGGAAGGTGCTAGCGTGGCTTTGGTGTGTCAAGCCTTGAAAACGCCTTGCTTTGTGCTTCGTGCGATGAGCGATGAGGCAGGCACAAAGGCTGAGTTTGACTTTGATGAATTTCTAACAAAATCAGCTAAAATTTCAGCTGAATTTGTGCTTAAAATGTGTGAAAAGCTATGATAAGTTTAAGCAAAAGGCTCATACGCCAAGTCGCACAGGCAAATGCAAGGTTTTCTCTCATAAATGAGGGCGACAAAGTCTTGCTAGGATTAAGCGGAGGCAAGGACTCCCTAGCACTTGCACATTTACTAAAAAGAATGCAAGCTCACGCACCCTTTAAATTCACGCTCAAAGCCGTTACTTTAAGCTACGGAATGGGCGAGGACTACTCTCAGCTTCACTCTCACTGCGAATCCCACGGCATAGAACACGAGGTGATAAACTCTAAAATTTATGAGATTTCAGAGGATACCATACGCGAAAATTCAAGCTTTTGTAGCTATTTTTCTCGTATGAGACGTGGGGCTTTGTATAGTTATGCCCTTGAAAAAGGCTTTAACAAGCTAGCCATAGCCCATCATTTAGATGATGCGGCTGAAAGCTTTATGATGAATTTCATTCATAATGGGGCTTTAAGGACGCTTGCACCCATTTACACAAGCAAAAGAGGGGTTACTGTCATTCGTCCGCTTATCTTTGTGCGTGAAAGACAGCTAAGAGAAAACGCTAGTGCAAATAATTTACAAGTGATTGGCAATGAGTTTTGCCCTGGTATGAAACTAAGCGAAAAAAATGTCAAATTTCCCCACGCAAGAGAGGAAGCAAAGGGCTTTTTAGCAGGACTTGAAAGGGAAAATCCAAAGCTTTTCACAAGCCTTAAAAAAGCCTTTGAGAATATACACACGCAAAGTTTTTGGAGCGCTTGAGTATTTAGCTTGTTTGTTTTGAATTTAGTGTGAGTTTGTTTGTTGTGAATTTTAATCTATCTTCGCATATGATCTTATCACTGCTTAAACAAGCTTACACTATACAAAATCTTGTATTTTTGTATAATCATTACGCATTTTGTTGTTAATCCTATAAAAAACAGCCAAAATTGCAATACAAAAACTCAAAATTACAACAAATTATTTGATTTATATCCGTAAAAAAGTTAAAAGCGCTATTTTTAAAGGCTCAAGATACTTTAATTTGACACAATATCATTTTAAAATATAAAGAGTTAGATGAAAAACAAGTATATGATACATTCCCTAATTGTCTCAAAAGAAATTTAAGGAATTTTGCGTTATTTTTTACTTCCCCTTACGGCTCGTAACTTTGCAAGAATTGATTTAGAGGCGAAAAAAATCGCAGAAATTTGCAAAATAACTCGTGCTTGTGTGAATAGAATTTTGCGTGAAATTCGCATTTTAATTGCAAAAGAGTGCGAAAAAATCAGCAAGATGAGTGGTTGAAGTTGATGAGAGTTATTTTTTACTTCGTTACACTCGCAATTGCATAGTAGAAGAAGCTCGCAGAGTACGTGGCAAGCGTGGGCGTGGGGCTGGCAAGAAAACGTCTGTGTTTTTACTTCGTGCTACGCACTCGTAACTGCTAGCAGAAGGAATGCTAAAATGTAACGGCTGTGTTTATACACAGATGGTAAAACACTGCTCTGCCAAAGAATTGCTGCCTATCATAAGGGACTTTGCAAAGCTTAAAGAAAGTAAAAATTACAGCGACAGTTGGAAAACTTATGATGGCTTGGTGGATTTTTGTGCAAAGGTACATTATAGGGTAAAACACTCTAAAAATGAGTTTGCAAAGGGACACAACTACATAAACGAAATTGTGAATTTCTATGACTTTGCAAAGTTTCGTTTAGTTAAATTTAATAGCTAAAAAAAGAAAATTTTGTGCTTCATTTAAAGGAAATAGAATTAGATACAATACAAAAATTTTAGGACAAAATTCTCATCAACATTTATTAAAATTGATAAGAGAAAATTTTGTTAAAGTATCTTGAGCCTTTAAAATTTGATAAAAACTTAGAGGATTTAGAGCCTAATGTGCTGAAAAATAAAGGCTTTGAAATTCAAGGCAATGTAGAGAGATTAAGGATGCAAAATGCCTTTGTGATTGTAGATAGCTTTTTTCATAGCAAAAGAAAGGAACTTAAAGAATTTAAGGATTTGGATAATGAAATTTGTCATTTTGAGAAATTTACAAGCACGCTTGATGAGATGGTGATAAATGAAATAAATAAAAAAATCAAAGAGCTAGTAAGTGGCACAAAGGGGCAAAAAAGCGAGGCTGAGCTAATGGATGAGGTAAAAAGTGGCAAGCTAAGCATAGAAGAATACACACAAATGATAAAATCAAGCACGAGCAAAGCCATAGATGAAGTTTATGGATACAAGCTAGATTCTAGCCTTTCAAGGCATTATTATAATCCACTAATCATCGATGAAAAGGACAGAGATAGCAGCAAAGGAAGCATAATTTATGCTATAAAAAATCCTAGCGAGGTGGAGTTTTTGCGTGATTTGGCTGAAGCAAGTGAAAATAAGGCATTAAAAAATTGTGAGTGGTGCTTTTGTCTTTTGGTAGAAAATGTAGATGAGATTTTTTTTACTTTGATGAAAGTTTGCAAGAAATGCGTAAATTTATTCTGATTTTATCTTTTGGATTAAGCACAAAGATGGGCTAAAAAGGGCGAATTTAGCATTATTTTTGTTGATCCAAAGAGCTTAGCGTGAACAAAATCCAAGAGATAAAGGGTTTTGAAACTCTTTTTAAGGGAAAAAATTTAAATTTCAAAGACATTAAAATAACTGTTAATTTGATATATTACAATAAACAAGGCTCATCTTACGAGGGTTTTAAAGATTATGTGTACTCTGATTTAAAGATGATTTTTACATAAAAATAATAAGGACAAAAATGGCAAAGATCTTAATCTATGTGCTTGTTTTAATTTTATTTGCGCTAATTTCTTATTCGCTTAAAGAAAGGCTTAAAAAGGGGGCTTTGTGGCTTTTTGTGGGACTTTGTGTAGCCCTTTTCATTGTGATTTTTGGCTATGAATTTGGCGTTTATCACAAAAGCAAAGAAAACGAAGCCTTGCTTTTGGCATTTTCAAACGGCAAAGCCTTGCTTTGCAAGGACGCTAGTAAGAATGAGCTTAATGTTAGCGTTGAAAATTTTAATTATGATTATGGCACAAAGAGCTTTATTAGCAAAGAAAAGGGCGTTAAGGCACAAATTTTTAGCATAAAAGAATGTAAATTTAATGAGTGAACTTTAAAGCTTGCAAGAGTTTTTAAAGACTAAAATGATTAAAATTCACAAAAAAGGACAGCGAAATTATAAAAATTATTAAAGATAAGTTTTTAAATTTAAAGGCAGGTATAGGGTGGGTGAAAATTTAATTGAAAAACTTGATTTAAGTGGCTATTTAGAGGAGTTTAACGCACTTTGTGCAAGGAAAAAGCCTCTTTTTTTAGAAGGAGATAGCCGCCTTCATTTTGAACGCATTAAGGAGCTTTTTGAGCTTGATTTTACCCCGCCCACGCCTTGTGAAAATCTCACTCAAAGGCTAGTGCATTTAAGCAAGCAAGGCATTTTACATTTAACTGAATGCTTTGAGTTTGTAAAGATTTTTCGCTATTTTGGCTATTTAAAGGGCTTGAAATTCGAGCTTGCTCTTAAAACTTGGCTTGATAAAATCATTATTCCCTTGAATTTAATGTCAATTTGCGAGTATTTTGATGAAAAGGGAGAGCTTAAAGAAGAGCTTGATGAAAGGCTTGTGTGTTTAAATGAGGCAGATAAGATTAAAAGTGAGCAAATTCAATCTCATTTTAAAGAACTTCTTTCAAGCAAGGCTTTGCAAGGCTATCTCATAGACACGCAGGTGCATTTTATCCATCAAAGCGAGTGTTTGCTTGTCAAAGCAGGGCATAAAATAAAGGCTAAAATCATTGCTAGAAGTGCCAATGGAGGCTTTTATATCCTGCCTGAGGACATTGAAAAATTGCAAATTGAAAAGGAAAAAATCTATGTTGAAAGAGAAAAAATTCACTACGAATACGCAGTGAAAATCTCGCAAATTTTTCAAAAAGAACTTGCTTTTTTGAAATTTATAGACAAGGCTTACGATACCTTTGATGCGTATTCTGCAAGGGTTTTGTTAGTCCGTAAAAAAGATTATGAAATAATTCTTTGCGATAAGAGCAAGGATATAATTTTAAAGGATTTTGCACATCCTGCCTTAAAAAATGCTAAAAGCGTTAGCGTGAGCTTTACAAAACAGGTCTTGCTGGTTACTGGCGTAAATGCAGGGGGTAAATCTATGCTTTTAAAGGGCATTTTAAGTGCTGCCTTTCTTGCAAAGCACTTGTTGCCTATGAAAATCAACGCCGCACACAGCAAAATAGGCAAATTTAGCGGCATAAAAGCCATCATTGATGACCCGCAAAATGTCAAAAACGACATTTCTACCTTCGCTGGCAGGATGCTTGAATTTTCAAGGCTCTTGCAAGAAAAAAATCTGCTTTTGGGTGTCGATGAGATAGAACTTGGCACGGATTTTGAGGAAGCTGCTAGTCTTTACACAGTTTTAATCCAAAGCCTTATTTCAAAGGGCTTTAAAATCATCATCACAACCCATCATAAACGCCTTGCTATGCTACTTGCAAGAGCTGAGCAAGTTGAATTATTAGCTGCACTTTTTGATGAAAAAATGGCACTTCCTAGATTTGAGTTTTTACAAGGAACAGTTGGAAAATCCTACGCCTTTGAGACGGCTTTGCGTTACGGCATAGCTACGAATTTAGTGGAATTAGCAAGAAAGATAAACGGAGAAAACAAGCAAAATTTAGAGGAGCTTGTCGGCAAAAACATAAATTTAGAACTAGAATTAAGGCAGAAATTAAAACTAGCAAATCATAAAGAAAGCAAGGCAGAAGCACTTTTAAACTCTTTAAAAAATCAAAAAGAAGAAAATGACAAAAGTTTAAAAAATACACTTTCAAGGCTTGAAAATGCTTATTATGAGGCTATTGAGGCAGCTAAAAAAAGCTTGAATTTAAAAGACACAAAAGACAAGCAAAGGGCTATAAATAAGGCAAATGAGCTAAAAAAACAAATTCAAAAGCCTGAATTTTTACAAACTGAGGATTTAAAGGTAGGCGATCTTGTAAGCTATAATGCTATGAGGGGGGAGATTTTAAGCATCAAAAAGGATGAAGCCATAGTCGAAAGCGAGGGTTTGAGGCTTCGCGTGGGGCTTTCCTTGCTTAAAAAAAGCCTTTCTCAAACCAAGCCAAATTTCAAGGCAACTGTTAGCATTGAAAAAAAGCAAAATGCAAATATGAGCCTTGATTTGCACGGACTTAGAGTAGATGAGGCTTTAAGCGAGCTTGAAGCCTTTATCTCAGATGCTCTAATGGCTGGCTTTGAGGAGGTCATCATCTTTCACGGCATAGGCACGGGAAAACTAGCCGCACTTGTGAAGGACTTTTTAAGCACGCATAAAAGCGTGAAAAGCTTTGAAGACGCACCCATAAATCAAGGAGGCTTTGGGGCTAAGGTGGTGAGGTTTTAGATTAAAATTAAGGTCTTTTGATAAGCTTTTCAATTGCGAGTTTTGATGAATTTTGACAGCAAACTTTGATATAAAGCTTTATGTTGAATTTTTAGCATTTTTTGCAAATCTTTAAATTTGGCACATCTTTGTGTTATACATTATTATTTGAGTATGCGTGTGCCATTTGTGTGATAGAAATTTAAGTGTGCAAACTATGGTAAAAAGGTATTTTGAGCCTTGCGACTTTGAATTTCGCGGACTTGGTGTCATCAAAAATGGCGGGCTGAAACTGCGGGCTGAATTGATGAGCTAAATGCTGAAAAACGCTTTGATTGCAGTGTAAAGAGCAAGGGCGAGAGCAAGGCTTGCATTTGCGATCAGATTTTAAAGGGGCTTGCAAAGCCTTATGAATGCAAAGTTTTTGGTTATACGCCCAAAAGCTAGGTAGCTAGCTGTATGGTATCAGGCGAGGGTGCTTGTGCGGCGTATTATAGGTATGCGAGGGTGAATTGAAAAATTTGTTTTTTGTTTGGAAAATTTATAGAAATTTTGTGTAAAATGGCAAACTATGAAAAGCAAAGAAACACTTATCATTAAAAATTTCGGTCCTATTGTTGATGCTAGGATAGAAATAAAGCCTTTTATGGTATTTATCGGCGAGAGTGGTAGTGGCAAGAGTGTGATTTTAAAGCTTTTGTCGCTTTTTCGCTGGATTTATAAAAAAATAGCTTTAAGAGATATAGCAAAAAATGCAAATGTCAAAGCAGAGCTTTATAGATTTCGTATAGATAGAATGCTTAGAGAATCTAGTTTAGATGATTTTTGCATTAAGGGTAGCCAAGCACATTATCACATAGGCGATTCTTATGTGTCCATTACTTGCAACGGTAGGCCATCTTTAAAAATTTCAACTCAAATTGCCAATAAAATAACCCTTGAAAAAATTTCTTTTATTGCAGATGATAGATTTGCTATTCCTATGCTTGTAAATAATCAAATTCGTGGAGGAGCAATCCCATATCATTTGGAAAAAACATTTGAGGATTTTTTGGAATCTTTTAGGCATCTGCAAACAAATAAAAGTGTGAAAACAAAAATATTTGACATAGAATTGTCGCTAGAAAAATATAGCATAGAAAATCGCTTTTTCATAAATTTAAAGGATTCTAAAACGCAACTACACAATGTTTCATCAGGTATGAAATCTGTTTCTATTATAGAACTTATATCTACTTATTTTACTACCGATAACGAATATATGCAAAATAAATATACTGAGTTTATAGTAAATCTTTTTACAAAATCTAAACATCAAGATATAAATTCTTTTTTACAAAATTTAAGAAATGTCAAATTAAATAAGCAATGATATAGCCTTTTTATAGAAGAGCCTGAGCTTAGTTTGTTTCCTAATGCACAAAAAAAATGATAGAGTATCTTGTCAATTTATGTTTTCGTTTTAACGCTCAAAAAAATATTCAAATAGCTTTTTCAACTCATAGTCCATATATGCTTAGCTCACTACATTGCCTTTTGCTCGCCCATCAGGTTGGGTCGACAGATGCAGATATGAAAGCTAAAGTACAAAGCATAGTTTCAAGCAAATTTTGGCTTGATATAGATAAATTTAATGCCTTTGTGGTAGAAAATGGCAAGGTAAATAGCATAATTGACAAAGAAACAAATCTAATTTTAGCCGATAAGATAGATGGAGTATCAGAGGAAATTAGTGCAATTTATGATGATTTGTTGGAACTAAAATATAAATGAATGCTATATTTATGCCGCACTCCGAGCTTTACACAGATTGTAAGTTAATATGCGAAGAAAATGGCAAGGTTTTTTGTTTGAATACTATGGGTGCTAGTTTTGTTAAGATAAAAATAGACGGTGGAGTAGAACCTAATGGCATAGCACCTGAAAAATGTGATTATATGGTTATTAAAAATGAAGTAGAAGATATAGAAATTTTTATAGAGTTGAAAGGAAGTGATATTAAAAAGGCTATGAATCAACTTATTACTACCTACGACAAATATGCTATGAAAAATCCAAGTATCAAACATTATCCAGTCATTGTTTTTTCACATTATCCAAGTGAAAACACTTCTATACAAGTAGCTAAAAAAGAGCTTAAAGAAAAATTTAAGAACAATTTACTCAAACATAAGGACATATTTAAAACAAGATATGATTCAAACACAAATGAAATTGTAAAAAACAAGGCTCAAGACAACTTAAGCTCTAATAAAAAAGCTTCAAGTTATGATTTACAAGGTGAAAAACAAGTATATCAATCGTTTCAAAATTTCAGAGGCTAAATTTAAAGAATTGTAAAGTATTTTTTTACTTCGTTACACTCGTAACTTTTGGGGAAGCCTTGATATTAAAGCCTCTAAAATTGCAAAATTAAGCAACAATTCTTGCCAAAGCATCAATAAAATAATCAAAAATATTAGAATTTTAACCCTTAAAGAATGTGAAAAAATTTCAAAAAGGCGAGATCGAAATAGCTGAGAGTTATTTCGGTGCAAAGCGTGTTCGTGGCAAGCGTGGACGTGGGGCTGGTAAGAAAACACCAGTTTTTTACTTCGTGCTACACACTCGTCCCTATGCGAGAAGATATGCTAAAACGAAATGGGCAAGTTTATACTCAGATTGTAAAAGCTTGCTTGGCTAGAGAGCTATTACCTATAATAAGGAATTTGAGTGATATGAGCAAGACAGAATTTTATAGTGATTGCTGGCTTGCTTATGATGGTTTAGTTGATTTTTTACTTCGTGCTACGCACTCGTCCCTTTGCAAGAAGGAGCAAAGTTATAGAGTAAGACACAGGGAAAATGAGTTTGCAAAGGGCACAAATCACATAAATGGCATTGAGAATTTCTGAGGCTTTGCATAGATTAAGCAAATTTAAAGGAATTAAAAAGGAAAATTTTATACTTCATTTAAAGGAAACAGAATTAATACGAAAATTTTGAGACAAAATATTTATCAAAATTTATTAAAATTGATAAGCCAAAATCCGCTTAAGTTGTCTTGAGCCAAAGTAATTAGACATATTTTAAAATTTTTAAAAAACAAAGGAGCTAAAATGAAAATTTTTCGCAAAGAAAAGGTAGGAAATCGCCGAATTTTTTATCTTTTTGACAAAAAGATACTCTCGTATCATAAACGGGGGGGGGGGGAATCTCAAGAAAACTTCTCTAGAAGCTAAGCTTAACACGCTTGAAACTAAAATAGACGCACTTGATGCGAAAATTAGCAGGATTGACGCAAAGACTGAGATTGCTTTTTTAAGCAAAATCGCCCATCTCCCCAAACGCTCGCAACTCGGACAAGACTTAATCGCCTACGCCCTAAACAGCGGCAAAAAGGACGGCTTTTTCGTAGATATAGGGGCGTATGACGGCGTTGAAATTTCAAATTCCTTGCTCTTTGAGGAGCTTGGCTGGAGAGGCTTTTGCGTGGAGGCGAACCCAAAAACCTTTGAAAAACTACGCAAAAATCGCAAATGCGATTGCTACAATCTTGCTGTATATTCGCAAAATATCGGCACCACAAGGCTTGGCACGACTAGTAAAAATGGACTTGATAGCCTTGAGTTAAACATTACCGAAAAACACGCCAACAGGATGCGACACGAGGGTGGACGTGATGAGAAAATCGAGTTTATTGAGGTGCAAACAGCCACTTTTGGCGAGCTGATGGCACATTATGAAGGCGTTACGCACATTGATTTTCTCAGCCTTGACATCGAGGGTGGCGAGCTTGAAGTGCTTAAAGGCATTGATTTTTCACGATTTAGCTTTGGCGTGATGGCGATAGAACACAACTATGTGAATTCCGCAATCAACGACATCAAGCAACTGCTGAATTCCAAGGGCTATCGCCTGCTTATGTATGATAGCTGGGACTTCATCTTTGTGCCAAATGATCGCATAGGCTGGCAAAGACCATATGAGCTGAAAATATAGTTTGCACGAGCGTTAGCCTTTTTGTGATAAGACCGTGCCGTGAATTTGCATTTGCGAAGTGCAAATTTGTGGCATTTGATTTTATATAAAAGGCGAGAAAATGAAAGAAATTCAACTAGCTCACGGTGGCAAATGAGTGAGCTTTTGTAATTTTAAGTCACTTGGGGTATTTTGAGTTAGTTTTGATAACTAAGTCCTAAATTTATGTATAAAGATATTTTAATTGCAAAATTTTCAAAAATTTGTAAAAAAGTTAATCTAAAATGTGTTATAATCACGCTTTTAAGATTTTATGTCTTTATAAGGAAAAGCAATGCTAATTGAATTTAGGGTAAAAAATTTCTTGTCTATACAAGATGAACAGGTTTTAAGTCTTGTTGCTGGGTCGCAAAAAGAGCATAAAAGCAACACTTTTGAGCCAGAAAATGAAAAATTTTCACTCCTAAAAAGTGTGGCTATTTATGGTGCAAACGCAGCCGGTAAGTCTAATTTTATCAAGGCTTTTATAAGAATAAAACATTTTGTAACTCAAAGTGCTAGTTGGCAAAGGGGCGATAAGCTTCTTATAATTCCCTTTTTTCTTGGTAAAAATGAAAATGAACCCACCGAATTTGAAGTATCTTTTATTACTCAAAACATTAGATATAGATATGGTTTTAGTGTTACGCGAGAGAGAATTGTTGAGGAGTGGCTTTATGCTTATCCAAATGGTAGGGAACAAGAGTGGTTTTTGCGTTCTTATGATAAAAAAAATAAAAAAGAGGTGTATAAATTTGGTAAAAATTTTTTAGGTGAAAAGGAATTGTGGAAAAACACCACAAGAGATAATGCACTTTTTTTATCCACTGCCATTCAGTTAAATAGTGAGCAGTTAAAACCTGTTTTTGATTGGTTTTTTTATATTGGGATTAGCTTGACTGATTGGTTTAGTAATTCGCTAGAAATTAGCGTTGAGGCTTTCAAAAATAATCCGCAGCAAATTTTGGATTATTTAAAGCGTGCGGATTTGGATATTGAATTTTTGGAAATCAATGAAAATAAAGTAGAAATAGATAATTCAAATAAGCTTTTAAATAAGTTAGGAAATACTACTGATACAACAATGTTAGAGAGTGATATAAAAACGATTCATTTGAACCAACAAGGTAGGCCCACTGTTTTAAATATGATTTTAGAATCAGATGGCACGCAGAAATTTTTTAAATTTTTAGGACCCATTTTGGATACTTTACAAAATGGACGCGTTTTAGTTGTGGATGAGCTTCACAACCACCTACACCCAGCGATGACAAGATTTATCATCAGCCTTTTTCACAATGAAAAAATCAACACCAAAAACGCCCAGCTCATCTTTACCACGCACGAAACTTCGGTTTTAAATAAAGACATTTTTAGAAAGGACCAAATTTATTTTTGCGAGAAACGAAACAAAGCCACCAAAATCTACTCTTTGAGCGATTTTAAAGGTTTGCGTGAAAATATAGACTATGAAAAATCCTATCTTTTGGGACGTTTTGGGGCTTTGCCAAATTTACAAGAAATATAAGGCAAGTAATGAGAAAAAATAAAACACACATTAAAAGATTTCAAAGAAATTTAACGCCTAAAAAAGTTATTTTAATTGTCTGCGAGGGTGAAAAAACGGAGAAAAATTACTTCAATCGGCTGAAAAATTTTCTAAAATTGACAAGTGTTAGCATTGAGATACTCCCAAGCTCACACCCAACGCCTATGCAAGTCATAAACTACGTAGGGCAAAAGGCAAAAAAAGTGAGCGAATATGATGAGATTTATTGTGTGATTGATAGAGACACACACAAAGATTTTGACAAAGCATTGAGTAAGGTGCAAAGCATAAAATTAAAAAATACTATTCTTAAAGCCATAGTCTCAGACCCTTGCTTTGAATTTTGGATATTGTGTCATTTTACCGCAACAACACAGCACTTTGGCGGTAATAGCCCTTGCCTTCAAGTGCAAAAGCACAAGGATTTTAAGAAAAATTTGCCACATTATAGCAAGGATTATGATTTTAGGGACATTATCACTAGTCATTTACTAACCGCGATTAAAAACTCAAAAGCAGTCAATAAGGCAAATTTATCTACAAAACAAAGTACATATACACAAGTGGTAGAACTTGTGGAGAGATTGCAAGGGTTGGCAAAGGAATGTTGGTCTTTTATAAACTAAATATGTGAGTGCAATTAAATTGTATTGTAAATATTTATTATAGAGAAGGGAGAAAAAATGAAAATAAAAATGACAGGATTAGAAACTTTGTATAAGGATATGAAAGCCAAAAATGAAACTTATGCAATTTTTGATTATAGACACAATAAAATTAAATTAGTAATATTGTTTGATACCAAAACAACACCTTTTTATTTATTACTAATTAAAAAGCATTCGACTCAAACCTTATTGCTTGATGTAGAGTATGGCTTTAACCTCAGCACATTTTTAGGTAATAAATATCAGCTTTTATTGCAAATATTAGAGATTCAAAGTGGAAAAACAAATCCATTTAGTCCAAAAGTGTTTTTTAAAGAATTAAATGATAAGATTCCCACTAATATTCATCATTATGAACCAGACTATGAAACAAGAAAGCTTATTTCTTATGCTAAAAATTATGAAGAAAAAGATAAAGTTTTTATATGTGGGTGTATGGATTGGGATAAGATTAAAAATGGCAAAACATACACACAAGCAAATAGAGAAAAAACTAAAATTTTATACCCAAATGTATATGCAAAAATCAAAGATAAAAATATAAACATAAAATATACCGATAACAAGAAAGATGAAAAAATAATATTTTAGTAATTTTGCTAAAATATATATTTGGTAGTATAAACGGAATTTTTTTCTATATGGCAGATCTTAAACGGTGATTTTTGCATCGTATGAACAAATGGGACTTAATGCAGAGTTATATTTATAAAGCTATTAGCTTGCATTAAGGGAAATTGTATATGATTGCGAGATAAAATTTAAGATTGTTAAGGGGTAAATATGGACACCTATGCTAGTCTTATGAGATTGGCTACTAGCTTTTATAAAAGCAAGAAAAATGCGGTAGAGCTGATATTGCGTGAGGCTATTTATAACGCTATACACGCTTGCATTTTAGAATATAAACAAGGAAATCAAGGATATTTGCCTGAAATTTCTATTTATATTAATTCGCAAAATAATAGTGTCAAGATTGTAGATAATGGTATAGGCTTTTCAGAATCTGATAAGAAAATCTTTTTTGATATAGCACAATCAAATTGTTAAAACAAGAAAATAACTTACCAAGCAAAGGTTTAGGTAGGTTAGTGTTTGTTTATTTTGGTAACAATATATCTTTTGGCACAGCACATAATAGGCAGTCATTTTCTTTTGTATATCCGCCCAAAATTGATTTATTTACAACTATTAATGAGAAACCACAAGATACAAACAATCCAAACGGTACAACTTTAAATTTAAATGTCGATAAAAGTTATATGGAAACTTTTGTAAAAAAGTTTAAGATTATTGATGATTTTGAGGAATGGATTTTGGATAATTTTGCGTTTTTGCTCTATGATTTTAATGATTTAAAAATTCATATTAACATAGACAGTAATGAAAAAAATATAGAAATATCCAAAATTAACAAAAAAGATTTTTCTATCCAAATAAATAGCCAACAATACAATTTAGAAATTCTTATCGTAGATTCTAATGCAAATTTGGATATAAAATTAGTTGCCCATAAACTTCTCATTGATAAAAGAGTAAGATACGATAGAATTATTAAGGGGTTAAAGAAAAAAATTTATATAGCTTCGCCATTATTAGATGATAGAATCACACCTTATGGTTTAAATGCTGAAATAGATGATATTAAGCAAGATTTGGAACAAGAAATTACAAAAATTTTAGACAAAGAATTTGAAGTGTTTATTAAAAGACAACAGAAAGAATCGTGCCATAATTTAAGTAACACTAAAAATGAACTCCCATTTTTGGCTGATTTTATGCCTAGTTTTGATTCTATTAAGGGCTATCAAATTCAACAAAAAACAGATTTTATACAAGATGCAATAAAAGAAAAGGGTAAATTAGAGCAAGCCTTTTGGGAATCTAATGATGCTCAACTAGATTCTAGGCTGCAAAAATCCGCACTATATCTTTACGTTAAACATAGAGAAAGAGTTTTGGCTTTGTTAGAAAGAATGATGGGTGATTCTAGTTTTGATGAGGATGAATTTCATCAATTATTGACAGATAGAAAATGCAAAAATTTAGAAGTTGCCAATCATAATTTATGGCTTTTAGATGATAAATTTTCATATTTCTTTGAAGCACATAATGCACAAAGTGGTGAATCCAATGTAGATATCGAATTTTATCTAAATCCCTTTATTGATGATGAGGACGAACCTAAACATATAGTGTTGGTAGAACTAAAAAAGCTTACAAAAGCTCACAATGCTGGCGAAATGATAGAACAACTTAAAAAATATGCCACCAAAATCTATAAAAACGCTAAGACCAAAAGTGGAGTAAATATACAAGTAGAGCAATGCAAATTTTTTGGATATATCATTGCAGATCTTAAAGATATTAAAAAAGAGGAAGTGAAACAAGATAAAGGTATTTTTAAACCTATACCATACACCAAATGTAGTTTTGAGGGCGTAGTTTCGTTTATACCTAAAAATGAGCGTATAGATTTGTTTGTAACTCTACTATCAACGCAAGATTTATTGCAAATAGCTAAATTTAGAAACAAAACCTTATTTAAAATTTTGAATATGACTACACCAAAATAAGCTAAAACGAACAAAATAATGCTAATTAGTAAGGTTTAAAATCGTGTTAATGATATATAAAAGCAAATTTTATAGGCTCAAGACAATTTAAGCGCTTGATTTCTTATCATTTTTAGCAAGATTTTATACAAATCCTGACCTTGAATTTTAGCATTATATCTAAATTCTGTTTCCTTTAGATGAAGCATAAAATTCTCTTTTTTAATTTCTTTAAATTTAGCTAAGCTATGTTTAGTAAAACCTCAGAAATTCACAATTGCATTTATGTGATTCTTAGCTAAGCTAAACTCATTTTTTGAGTGTTTTACTCTAAATGTTCTTTATCACCGAAAACTACAAGTTAATCATAAGCTTTCCAAGTATCACTATAAATTATGCTAGATTCTAATTCTGCAAAGCCTGATAAAATTGGCAAAAGCTCGCTACTAGAACAATTCTTTATTACTTGAGTATAAACGCTAGCCTAGCGTTTTAACATACCTTCTTGCAAAGTTGCAAGACGCGTAACACGAAGTAAAAACACAGGTGTTTTTTTGCTAGCTCCTCTGCCTCTTTTGCCTCTGCCTCTTTTTGCACCTTCTGCTTGCAGTTGCAAGACGAAACGAAGTAAAAAATAGCTTTCATCAATTTCTATTTCACCTTTTTGAAATATTTTCACATTCTATTGCAATTAATACTCTAATATTTTTGATGATTTTATTGATACTTTGGCAAGAATTGTTACTTAATTTTGCAATTTTAGAGGCTTTAATATCAAGGCAGAAATACTTCAAAATTCCTTAAATTATATCTGCGAAATTCGGGAACGAATTATATACTTGTTTTTCATCGCTGTAATCATAACTTGAAGCTTTTTTATTTGAGCTTAAGTTGTCTTGAGCCATACCATATTTGTCATTGAGCGTGTGTTAAGAAGCCACGAATTTATGAAGAAATGCCTTAAATTGACGGCTTCTTCGCCAGTGGCTCAGAATGATAAATCAATACTTTCTTGAAAGATAGCCTTCAAAAAATTTGGCGATTGATACTTTTAGCTAAAATGAGCTAGGATTTTCCTAAGTCATTTTAATAAAATTTTATACAAATTTTCATTCTGAAGCTTGACATTAAATCGACATTCACTCTCCTTCAAATGAAGGTAGGAAAATTCTCTTGCCGTGAAACCCCTAAGCTAGCCTTTGTAAGGTCCTCAGAAATTCACAATTTCGTTTATGTGGTTTCGTTCGTTTGCAAACTCGTTTTCGCTATGCTTTGCCCTGTAATGAGCCTTTGTTACTTCTTGCAAAGGCACGAGCCTAGCGAAGTAAAAAATCCACCAAGTCACCGTAGGATTTTATCCATCGCTGTAAATTTCACTTTCTGCCAACTCCGAAAATTCCTTTATTATGGACTGCAACTCTTTGGCAGAGCAAGTGTTTGAGTGTATAAACTCGTGCGATTGCATTTTAGCATACCTTCTTGCAAAGAAACGAGTGCATAGCACGAAGTAAAAACACAGGCGTTTTCAGCCCCACTCCACGCTTGCCACGCACTCTTTTAGCACCTTCTATTAGCAGTTGCGAGTGTAAGGAAGCAAAAAATAACTTTCCCTCTCTTCGATTTCACCACTGAAATTTTTTCGCACTCTTTTGCTATCAAAAGCTTGCTGCACTATCCTATTAACACAAGGGCGAGAAAGCTTACAAAGAGGGCGATTTTGCTTAGGCAAAGATCAGCACAAAAACACTCCAAAATTTGCCTAAATGTCCATTCACAAATGTAACACAAAAATATATATTTAACGCTATTTTACCAAGCTTTCAGATCTAATTGTATAAGCTAAAAACATCAATCGCCTTTTGTAAAGCTCTTTTTCACAAAAATATTAATCTTAGATGAAATGTCATATTTATCATTCTTTGACAAGCTTAAAAAAGAAACATTTTCTTACAAAAATTTCACAAATTAAAGCACATTATAAAATTCACTCATTTGCGTGAATTCTTATGAATTTCTTCGCCTTGCAAAATGATTAAAACAAAAAAGCTTTTTGAAAAATAATCTTTTAAATAAGACTGCTCTACAGCACCCCTACTTTGAATTTAAATGATATTTTGTCAAGCATAGCTCATCTTTTTAAAGCTAAATTCAAGCTTTAAAATTTTAACTCTTTGCGATAAAAGGCTTTGAATTCAAACAAGTAGCTGTCTTTGACTTGGTATCAAAGTTAAGGAAAGGCTGTTAATTTAAAGCTTTTTAGCCAAGCTTAAATAAGCGTTAAAGTTAATTTAAGGCTTTGAATTTGCAAATTTTTTCTAGTTTTTTGTAAAATTAAAACTAATCATTTTTAATCAAATATCCCCCACCATACTTTTATCTAAAAGCTAAATTTAAGCTTAATCATTAAGCTTTTTGTAGCACTTAATGCTATTAAATTCATCAAGCACAATGTCCTTGTAATGTGTTATTTCAAGGCGCCTTGCTTGAAATTAAAACAAAAATTTGCACAAAGTTCTTTTGTTATTAAAATAAGCTCATTTTAAAAATAAGCTAGCTAGCATTTTTGTAAAAAAGTGGTGAAAATCAGCTAGCTTTGTGCTTTTGCAAAATAGTTTTGTAAAAAGAGTTTGAATTAATGCCTTTGCCTTAGAATTTGGCACCGTAAAATTAAGTTATGAAATCTTTTGGCATTTAAAAATACCTTTAAACTCTTACAGATCCTTAAACTTCTTTTGAGGCATTTGTAAAAAAGCTTTGTTTTAAGAGGCTACAGTATCTTTGTTAAAAGTTTTGCTCTAAGATTAACTGTTTCTAAAAACTAGCCAAGAGCCTTGAATTTAAATTTGCAAACAAGCAGCCTAAATTCAAGCAAAGTTCAACCAAGCTTTTTGTCTTAGCATACAAAAGCCTAGCCCCTAAAAGCACGCCCTTAGTGCCTCTAAGTCTTATCCCTTGTGATCAAATCTTGCATTTGAGCCTTAATAAGCTCATAATCGCTACTATCCTTAAAGCTAGAAAAAAGCCCTCCGCTAGCGTTTTTATGTCCGCCGCCTCCTACTAAGCTCTTAGCCATCAAGCTTACATCCATCTTGTCATTTGATCTAAAACTAAGGCTCTTCCTTGAATTTACATCTATGAAAAAGTCAAAGTCCTTATTTTGCACCAAAAAATCATTGCCAATGACTGAGACATTGCCTATATTATAGGTTAAAATTCCCTTATAATCCTCATAAAAAATGCTTAATCTTTCCTTGTTTTCGCCCAAAAGCTTTACCACATAGTGAGAGAGTAAATTGCCAAGCGTGTCATCTTTTTGAGCCTTGAAAAAATCCTTCTTTAAAAAATGCACCTTATCCTCCAAGGCTATGTTTGCGTTTTTTTGCCCTATGAATTTACAAGCATTTTTTAGCAAAAAAAAGATATATTTTGTGTTTTCTTCTTTGAATAAAACCCTATTAATCTCCCTTGCACCAGCTACCATAGCCAAAAAAACCTTGCCAAGTTCAAAATTCTCATCATCTTTAAGCCAAATATCAATGGCATTTATAAGCTCTACAAGCCTTCCTAGCTCCTCATCTGTCCCATAAATTTTAGACAAAAACTCATAAACCATCTTAGTAGCACAACGAGAGCTATCAAGCAAATACCAGTGATATTTCGCCGCACTTTCAGCCCCACTTTGATGATGATCTAAGAGAAAAATTTTGGCATTTTTATCCTTAATGGCATTTTCTAAGTCCTCACACTGAGAAGTCGTGAGATTTAAATCGCTTATGAAAATGATGAATTTTTCATTTTCTTCTAGCTTATTATTTATCTCATTTAAGATCATATTAAAGCTATCATTAATCTCTCGTCCGTAGTTTGAGTTAAAAAAAACGCAGTTTTTAAAGTAAAAATCAAGCACAAACTGAGCCCCATAGCCATCTAAGTCTGTGTGTGAAAGATGATAGATTTTCATTATTTTTCCTTAATCTTCTTGTGAATTTTTTTAACTTGTTTGATTTATGAGCTTTTAAATTCAAAAACCTTTGCCAAAATTACAAAATTATCTAATTTTTCTTAAACTTATCTTTAAATTCAAGATGCTTATAAGCCTTTAAATTTAAAAGAAGGGCTGTTTAAAATTGTTTAAATTCAAAACATTCATTAAATTCAAAGCAGTTGCAAATTTTTAAAATTTAAATAAAGCCAAAAAATAAGAACTCAAAGTACCTTAAATTCAAAAACCGTCATTTTAAATTCAGCCTTAAATTCAAGCTTAAAATATTTAAACTGCTGAATTTAAGCTTAAATTCAAGCAAGGCTTGAATTTAAATGATGTGGTAACAAAATTCAAACAAAACTCAAACTTTAAATAACACATCAGCAAAATTCACCAAAGGCTTGAATTTAAATAGCAACAAAATTCACTAAAAATTCAAATTCAGCACAACAACAAGCTTAAATTCAAGGCTTAAATTCAATACCACAACAACAAGCTTAAATTTAAACAAGGGCTATAAATCAACAGTAATGACACCCTCTGTTTCAAAATTTGTATTCTCAGCTATCTCAGCAAAGCTTAAAACCACTATGTTGATATTGAAATTTGAGCAAATATCGGCTATGAATTTTCTAAGCTGAGGCTCAACACAAAGCACAAAAGGCTTGATTCTAGTATTTGCGACCTTGGCAAGTTCAGCCTTTAAGGTATCTACTAAGGCTCCTGTTTGAGCTACATTTATCATTAAATGATAGCCATCATCTCTAAGCTGTAAGGACTCCATAAGCTTGGCTGAGCTTTGAGAATCAAAGATATAAATGCCTAAATTTCCCTTCTCATCCACATATAAATTAGTAATCACCCTAGCAAGGGCTGCCCTTACATGCTCGATTATCATATCAAAATTCTTGCTGATCTCTGCTATGTCGGTTAAGGCTTCAAGTATGCTTAACATATCCTTAATGGGAATTTGATGCCTTAAAAGATCCTTTAAGACCTTTTGAATCAGCCCAACAGAGGCCACCTTCAAGCAGTCCTCAACTATAATAGGATAATCCCTTTGAGCCTTATCAAGTAGCCCTTGCACCTCTTGACGAGTTAAAAGCTCACTAGCGTGAGACTTGATAAGCTCACTCATATGAGTAGAGATCACACTTGCTGGATCTATTACTATATAGCCATTTAAAGTAGCCTCGTCCTTTAAATTTGCATCTATCCACAAGGCATCTGAGTTAAAGGCTGGCTCCTTTGTGGCTATGCCCTCAACCTCCTCTGTGATAAAGCCACTATCCATTGCAAGATATTTATCAGGATAAACCTCTGAGCTTGCTATGACAACGCCTTTTAGCTTGAAATTGTATTCATTTGGCTTTAGCTGTAAATTATCCCTAATGCGAATCTTTGGCATCAAAAATCCAAGAGCCTGAGCTATGCTTCTACGCATAGATCGGATTCTTTCTGTTAGCTCAGTTTCTGCAAGACGGATTAAACCATAACCAAGTTCAAGCTCTAAAATTTCAAGCTTTAAGATGTCATTGATCTTATGCTCTTCTTCTTTGGCTATGTCTTCGGGGCTTTTTCTAGGAGCAGTAGCTCTTACTTCTTGCTGAGCTTGAAGCTTTTTGGCAGTATTTAGATCTATTTTGCCATCCTTTACCTGCTTTGTAAGAAAGCCCAAGGCTAAGAACACAAAGGACATAAAGCCCAAAGACAAAGTAGGAAGACCAGGAACCAAGGCAAAGATAAATAAAATAAAGCCTACTATTAAAAGTGTGCGGTATTCGCTTAAAAGCTGGGTTAAACTGCCCTCGGCGAAATTTTCCTCATCCTTACTTGCCCTTGTTATGATGATGGCTGTTGCTGTTGCTGTGATTAGACCTGGAATTTGAGAAACAAGTCCGTCTCCTATGGTAAGGAGGGTAAAGGTATTTGCAGCTGAGCTTAGGCTCATATCGTGTTGAAAATAGCCTATTAAAATTCCACCTATTATGTTAACTATGGTGATGATAATGCCAGCAATGGCATCACCTTTTATGAATTTACTTGATCCGTCCATAGCCCCATAAAAATTTGCCTCTGCTATGATCTCTTGCCTTCTGCTTCTAGCTGTCTCCTCGTCAATTAGTCCTGCATTTAAATCAGCATCAATTGCCATTTGCTTACCAGGCATAGCATCCAAGGTAAATCTTGCTTGCACCTCGCTCACTCTGGTGCTACCCTTGGTAACGACCATAAAGTTGATTAAAACCAAGATACAAAAAACAACTATACCTATGACTAAATTTCCACCCACAACAAAGTCTCCAAAGGCTCTTATGATGTGGCTTACCGCACCTGGCTGGGTGGCTTCTTGAGGACCATTTGTAAGTATCATGCGAGTAGTAGATACATTTAGAGCGAGGCGAAAAAGTGTTATGACAAGTATGAGGGTGGGAAAGGTGGTAAGATCCGTTGGCTTTGGTATATAAATAGAAATTAAAATGATAAGCACCGAAATAGCAAGGCTTAAAGCCAAGAAAAAGTCCAAAACCATAGGCGGCAAAGGCACAATGATAATGGCAAGTATGCAAACCAAAAAGCCCACAACAGCAAGACTCTTTGCCTTGACTATGGGTGCTATTAGAGGTGCAAGATATGGAGCTACCGGTGCGACCAAATTTAAGATCGTTCTTTTTGCCATCTATTTTCTAACAACATCAGCAAGAGTAACTGATCTAAGATGACCGTCCATCTTCTCTTGTAAATCTTGCAAGACAGGTAGCATATAGCATTTTGAAGCCTTGTTCGTAGGGCAAACGCCCTGAGTGCATTCAAAGACGCTAATTTCTTTCTTCTCTGCACTATCGACTATTTCTTTTAGGGTGTAATCTGCTGGGCTTTTGACCAAGGAAAAGCCCCCCTTTGCACCCTTGTATGAATTCAACAAGCCATCTCTTGCTAAAACTTGCAAGATCTTAGCCAAAAAGCTTTTTGAGATTTCAAGCTCCAAGGCCATAGTTTCAACATCTTGAGGTTTTTCCTTATCAGAAATATAAATCAATGCAAGTAAAGCATACTCGCTAGCTCTTGTAAAAAGCATAAGTTCCCCTTTGTAAATTTTTATAAAACAAGCCCTAATATTATAACAAATTTTTCTTAATTATTTTTGGTAATTGACATTCATTTTGTGTTATAATTTCAAGCTAATTAATTTAGCATTATTTTTAAAAAGCCTTAAATTTGCCACGCAAGCTGTCCTTTTAAGCCTTTGTAAAAAGCTATTTTGTGTGTTGTAAGCTGAAACGAAACAAAAGAATTGCTATTTATCAAAGATATTTGCTTTAAGCTTAGCATAAATTTAAGTAAAGATAAAATTTAACAGTTATTTTAAAAAAACATTTTAAAAACAACAAAGTTAAAAAACTAAAAAATTCAAAAAAGGCTAACAAATATGCCACAGCAAACAAAAATGCCAACAAAGAACATCATCATAAATGCCCTATTTTTAAGTGCTATCATAGTTATTTCAAACTACACAGTTCAGTTTCAAATTCCAAACACCCCTCTTACCTTTGGAGCCTTAACCTATCCTTTTAGCTTTTTAGTCCTTGACATTTTAAGCGAGAAGTATAAAAGAAAAGACACTTCAAAGGTGCTAATGCTAGCGCTTTTACTTGCCTTTTATCCCTCATACCTAGCAGCCACTCCTCAGATCGCTCTTGCTTCTATCCTAGCCTTTTGCGTATCTCAGCCTCTTGATCTCATCCTTTTTTACAGCCTAAAAAGCATAATGCCTAGAATTTGGCAACTTAGAAATTTAGGATCAACCCTAATAGCACAGTTTATAGACACGCTAATATTCTTCACAGTAGCCTTTTGGGGCATCAACACTATGTCTGAAACCCTAACTATGTCTCTAGCAGATTACTCAGTTAAGGCTCTCATAGCCCTTGCAAATACGCCCTTATTTTGGTTTTTTGCCATAGCTACATTTAGAAAAAATAGGCTTTGAATTTAAAACAGTAAGATCAAAAAAGCTTTAAAATTCAAAGCCTTAAAAAATTCAAACAAGCATTTTTTGATAAGAAATTTACAAAGCGAAAACGCTCAAATTTAAAAAGCTTATAAATTTAAATGCCTTGAATTTAAAAAGCTTCAAAGCCTTTAAATTCAAGGTTAAAATGCAAAATTCACACAAATACTCAAAACACAGTAAAAAGCTCAAAGCATTAAATTTACACAAGATTCAAATTTAAATTCTTAAAAGCAAAAAACTTCAAAATGTTTCCAAAAAGTTTCCATTCCTACTTAGAATTTCGCTAACCCTTTTCAAAAGAAGCGCAAAACGCCACTTAAAAAGGGACAAAATTTAAAGACTTATCAATGCGTGAATTTAAAGAAAATCTAATCAAACTTAGCCTCTTCATTTGTGCCTTCGTAGCAGTTGTAATAAGCTTTGCCATAATGCTTACTATCTTAATTGAAGCCTTGAAATTCTTTCAAAAAGAAAGCGTGTTTTCCTTTTTGTTTAGCTCACAATGGGCAGCAGATGCAGCCTTTGTGAATGCTGATGGGACAGTGGGACACGGGGTTTTTGGAGCTGGGTCCTTATTTTTTGGAACCTTTTATATCTCCTTAATCGCTATGGCTACTGCCTTGCCCCTTGGCATTATGTGTGCTGTTTATCTTGGCGTGTATGCAAATAAAAAGTCAAAAAATCTCTTAAAGCCTATCTTAGAGGTCATTGCTGCCATTCCAACCGTTGTTTTTGGCTTTTTTGCTGTGATTATAATAGCTCCATTTATAGTGTGGATTTTTAGGGCTTTTGGGGTGGAGGCAAGCTATCAAAGTGCCTTAGGAGCTGGCTTTATAATGGGCATTATGATAGTTCCCATTGTGGCATCTTTATCTCAAGACTGCATAGAAGCAGTGAGTGAAAAAAGAATCAACGGTGCTTATGCTCTTGGACTTACAAAAAGAGAGGTTGTCTTTGCTGTGATCCTGCCTGAGGCAATGCCAGGCATCATAGCTGCTTGCTTACTTGGGCTTTCAAGGGCTTTGGGCGAGACGATGATAGTGGTTATGGCAGCTAGCCTTCGTCCAAATATGAGCTTTAACTTCCTTGAAGATATGACAACAGTTACAGTGCATATAGTCCAGGCCCTTCAAGGAGATCAGGCCTTTGACAGCTCTTTAACCCTAAGTGCCTTCTCACTTGGACTTACACTTTTCATTGTAACGCTTATTATCAATGTAATCAGCGTGAATTTAATCAACAAATTTCACAAAGGAAAGAGCTTATGATTAAAAAATTAAACCTCAAAGCTAGAATTTTAAATCCCATAGAGCTAAAAGCTAGAAGAAAGGGATCAAAAAGATTTAGACAGTTTTGCAAAGCCGGGCTTTATATAAATTTGTTCTTTTTATGTATCTTCTTAGGCAGTGTTGGGTATTTGGGCTTTCCTGCCTTAGAACAAAGCTATGTCCTAATCAGTAAAGACAGCAATCAATCTGTTTTAAATCTACTCTCTCGCACAGAAAAAAGAACCCTTCGCTTAGAGGGTGGGGTTGAGAATTTAAATGAGCCTCGTTGGATGCTAGCAAATGCTGAGGCTGATCAGTATTTTAAGTCTAAATTCAATAAGCTCACAGATAGCGAGAAAGAACTTGTGGATCATTTAACCCACAAGGGTGAGTTTGATGCCCATTTTAATGTGAATTTTTTCTTAGGAACTGATTCAAAAAGCTCACCTGAAAGCTCGGGTGTTTTTGCTTCTGTTGTAGGAACTGTGCTTTGTATGCTTGTTTGTATGGGGGTTGCTGTGCCTGTGGGGGTAGCAGCTGCTATTTATTTAGAGGAATTTGCAAAGCAAAATATCATCACAGACACCATAGAAATATGTATAAACAATCTTGCAGGAATTCCTAGCATCATCTTTGGCTTACTAGGACTTGCCTTGTTTATCAACTTCTTTGGTATGCCTCGTTCATCAGCTCTTGTAGGAGGGCTAACCCTTGCTATAATGAGCCTTCCTATCATCATAGTAGCCACAAAGGCAGCCCTAAAAAGCGTGGATGTGAATATGAAAAACGCAGCCTACGCCCTAGGACTTACCAAATGGCAGATGGTAAGTGGCATAGTGTTGCCCTTGGCTGCTCCTATGATACTAACAGGATCAATCTTAGCACTAGCTCAGGCAATAGGCGAAACAGCACCCTTGATGCTAATTGGCATGATAGCCTTTATACCTGATATTGCCAGTAATCTTGCAGAGCCTACAACTGTGCTTCCAGCTCTCATTTATAACTGGGCTTCTATGCCAGAGCGAGCCTTTTTAGAAAGAGCAGCAGCTGGGATCTTGGTGCTTTTGGGCTTGGTTATGGTGCTTAACTTCACAGCTATAATATTAAGAAAATACTTTCAAGGAAAGACAAAATGGTAGCAAAGGTAGTAAATTTAAATTTATTCTACGGAAAAAAACAGGCTCTTTTTGACATCAATATGCATGTCGCAAAGAACAAAATAACAGCTCTAATTGGAGCTTCTGGTTGTGGCAAATCCACCTTCTTGCGTTGCTTTAACAGGATGAATGATAAGATCGCTAAGATCGAAGGACTTGTTGAGGTAAATGACAAGGATGTGCGAAATGCCGATGTGGTAGCACTTAGAAAGAGTGTTGGAATGGTATTTCAACAACCCAATGTCTTTGTAAAAAGCATATTTGAAAACATAACCTATGCTCCAAAAATTCACGGTCTTGTCTCAGGAAAAGACGAGGAAACTCAGCTTGTAGAAACTTGTCTTAAAAAGGTGGGGCTTTTTGAGGAGGTAAAGGACAAGTTGCATCAAAATGCCCTTGCCCTTTCAGGAGGGCAGCAACAAAGGCTTTGCATAGCAAGAGCCTTGGCTATAAACCCTGATTTACTGCTCTTAGACGAGCCTACCTCTGCACTTGATCCCATTTCAAGTGGGGTTATAGAGGAACTTGTCAAGGAATTAAGCCATAATCTTACTATGATCATGGTTACTCATAATTTACAGCAAGGAAGAAGGGTGGCTGATTATGCTGCCTTTTTTCATTTGGGTGAGCTTGTAGAATTTGGCAAAAGCCCTGAATTCTTTGAAAATCCCAAAAAAGACAAGACAAGGGCTTATCTAAGCGGAGCCTTTGGCTGAGAGTTTAAAGCTCTTTTTTTGTTAAATTTAGGCTCAATTAAACTTAACTGGATTTTCTCTTATCAATTTCAATAAATTTTGATAAAGATTTTGTCCTAAATTTTTCGTATTATATACAAATTTTGTTTCTTTTAAATGAAGGACAAAATTTTCTTTTTTAGCCCTTAAATTTCGCCAAACGACACTTCGCAAAGCCACTTCTGTTTGCAGTTGCAAGACATAACGAAGTAAAAAATAACTCTCATCAACTTCTATCTCGCCACTCATTTTAGAAAGCTTCTCACACTCTTTAAGGGTTAAAATGCGAATTTCTTTGAAAATTTTGCACAAACTTTGTTGTGAGATTTGACAAAGTAGAGCGTTTTTTTCGCCTCTAAATCAAGGCAGAAATACTTCAAAATTCCTTAAATTTCTTTTGAGACAATTTGGGAACGGATTATGTATTTGTTTTTCATAGGCGTTAACTTAAAAACCTTTCAATTTGATTTAAGTTTAATTGAGCCTAAATTTATTTGTTTTGTCAAAATAGCTAAAAATAAGATTTTTAGCTCACAAGGTTTCTTTTGTGAAGTGTATCTTTTTAGAAAATAAGTTTTTGGATGAGGTATAGCTTTTTTTAAGAACGAAGTTTTTTTATAAAAAAACTCTCTTTGCCTTGAATTTTAGAAGCTCTTAACTTCTATTTTTTTTCAAAGGCACTTAGCTTACAAAGGCTTAAATTCAACACTTTTTCAAAAAAAGCTTTAAAAGCCAAGCTTATTAAAGGCTTTGATGCCTTGTTCGAATTTCTCCAAGCCCTGTTTTAAAATAGATCTAGGACAAGCCAAATTCAAACGCAAAAAGCCCTTGCCATTTCCCCTAAAATCAGCCCCACTTGATAAAAAAAGCCCATATTTTTCACGCAAAAATTTAGCCAACACCCCACTATCCTTGCAAAAGCATTCTATCCATATCATATAAAGTGCCTTGCTTCTTACCACCCTACACGGTGTGTTTTGTTCTATGAATTTATACGCGTAAGCCTTATTTTCAGCTACATAAGCATTCATAGCATTAAGCCAGGCTCTGCCTTTTGGCGAAAAGGCAGCACTTGTAGCCTCTAAGATCATGGTATTTGGCATTGTTATACCACTTTTGCGAAATTCTTTTTGCACCCTATGTCTTAAAGATGGGCTTTTGATGATATTAAAGGATCCGCAAAGTCCTGCTAGATTAAAGGCCTTTGTGGCTGAAAGCGTGATGATCGCATTGCTATCTATCTCATAAAAGCTGGTATATGAAAAGGGCGACTCGACAATGTCGCAGTGAATTTCATCGCTGATTATTTTTGCACCGTGCTTTTTGCAAAGCTTGCTTATCTTTGTAAGCTCACCCTTGTCAAAGAGTTTGCCTGTGGGGTTATTAGGATTGCAAAGTATCATTAGTGCTGGACTTTGCGTGGCTAGTTTTTGCTCTAAGTCCTTAAAATCCACAGTATAAACCCCATCATTGTAAGCTAGTTTATTTTCTACAACTACTCTGTCATTATCCTTAATAATATGAAAAAACATATGATAAACAGGGCTTTGAACGAGAATTTTATCTCCTTTTTTGCTAAAAAGCCTAATCATAGCAGCAAGGGCTGGGACAACGCCATTACTAAACAGTATGCTTTCTTTATCTATTTTAAGTCCGTGAAAATCGCCCCACCAAGAAACAATGCTCTCATAAAAGCTCTGCGGTATGATATTATAGCCAAAGATACCGTGTGAAAGCCTCTTTTGCAAGGCTTCTTTTATGCAAGGTGCTAGCTCAAAGTCCATATCCGCCACCCACATAGCCAAAGTATTTTTATCCAAGTCCCATTTTACTGAATTTGTGCCTTTTCTGTCTATCAACAAATCAAAATCAAACGCCATTTTAGCCCTTTGCAAAAAAATAAAAAACGCATTATAGCAAATTTCGTTCGCTTTTTGTTACAAATTTTAAGTCTTTTTAAGCTTGCTGTGTTAAAATTTACCCCAAATTTACTTTAAAGGATAAACAATGGCGTGTTTCACAGCAGCGATTGCAGAAGTCGCAGTAGTAAGCTTTATCAAACACAAAGTCGCTCAAAAAGAGCAAAATTTAGGCGCTAGCTTAAATAAAAGTGCGAAAATCCCCCTTTCTACCAAGCTTTCGTGGCTCATTACTATGCTTTGGGGTGGCGTGTTTTTGCTGGCTATCGAGCATATCTACCACGGCGAGATTATCGCTGAATTTCCCTTTCTCACAGCCGTAAAAGACGGCAACACGAGCGAAATGCTTATGGAAATAGCTACCATAGGCGGTGGAATTTGCGTTCTAATCCCACTTGTGTGGCTCATCGCTTGTCATTTTGCGGACAAAGCTTTTGCGCAAAAGGCGAATTTACAATGTGCCTAATTCTTACCTGTATCGCAGCGGCTCTTTGCTCGGTGCTTTGGTATAAAAAAGACAGAGCAAACGCCTATAAAATAGGCACGCTTGCCCTTGTATTTTGGGGGGCAAGCCTGATGTGGCTCGTGGATTGCGTGTTTGCGGCTTTTTCGGGCGAGGGCTTTTTTGATTTAAGCCTTGATGATACGAAGCTAGGTTTCATCATAATCGCTTGTGGTGTGGCAATGTGGCTTGTGATTTTAGGCTTGTCGCGTTCAACAAAAGTTTTAAGCAAGGCTTGAATTTTAAAGGGATAAATTGATTTTCATTTCGCAAATTTTGCGCTAAATTTATACTGATGATTTTGCGTGTGGCGAAATTTTACGCTCAAATTCAAGCCAAATTTAAATTTTTAAATTTTCACTCGCCCTTTTTGAAAAAGCGCGTGAAAAAGCCTGTGAAATTTGAATTTTCCTGCTCGTCAGCGTTGCCGTTTTTATCCGCGTTTTCGCCCAAATTCACGCCCGAGCTTTTATGTGTCAGCAGTTTTGGGTGCTGCGTGGTAAGTTGTGCTGGCTCGCGCCTAGTTTTAAAAAACTCGTCCTTGTGTGTCTCTTTGAGATACTTGTAAATCAGCGTTCCGTGTATCTTAAAATGCTTTTGCAAGGCGCGGTGAAATTCGCCTAAATTCTTGCTTTGTGCGCGCAAATCCCTTATGAATTCAGCGTTCTTTTCAAAAAGCTGTATGTGATAATCAGGCTTTACATCAAGCCTTGGGGCTTGTTCGTTGTTTATCTTTATGATTCTTATTTTTTTGCCAAAAAATTCTTCTGTAAAGCCTAGCTTGTTAAAGATATTATCATTACTTACTATAAAACACTTTTCAAGCTTTTTTTGAGCGAGTAAAAAGCCCAAAAGCGTAAGTATGATCTTATCCGCATAGTCCTTACTCACCTCATTAAAATTATAAAATTTAACCCTTCTTTTGTGTAAAAATTCAAGTGCCATTAAGGAAAATTTCAAGGTAGCATTGCCAACTATAAAAAAATTATCCTTTTTTTTAAATTTTTGAGATCTTATAAAATTGTCAAAATTCACATTTTCGCTGTCTATTAAAAAGGCTCTCATCGCTTGATCCTTAAAAAATTTTTAAGAATTATAGTGCAAAAAAATTAACCTTTTATGTTAGAATTTTCCGTCTTTATGACAAAAATTTACCCGAAAGGAAAAAAATGTATCTATTCACTTCCGAAGTTGTAAGCCCCGGACACCCTGACAAGTGTGCGGACATAATCGCTGATACTATAGTGGATATACTCTTGAGTAATGACAAAGACTCAAGGGTGGCGAGTGAAGTCTTTGTCGCTGGCAACAAGGTTGTCATCGGCGGAGAGGTCAAGTCAAAACACAGGCTTAGCAAGGCTGATTATGAAAGCCTTGTCAAAGGGGCATTAGCCAAGATAGGCTACGATGGCAAGGGCTTTTTCACAAGGTCTCAGTGCTTGCACCCCGGTGAAATAGAGGTGCTTGTGTTTTTAAACGAGCAAAGCCCTGACATAAATCAAGGCGTTGATCAGCAAAGTGGCGAAATAGGAGCAGGAGATCAGGGCATAATGTTTGGCTTTGCAAGCTGCGAGGCAGACGAGTATATGCCAGCAGCCATTAGCTATGCAAGAAGGCTTTGCGATAAGGTGTATGATTACGCCTTAAAGCACCCTGACAAGCTTGGCGTTGATATAAAGACCCAAGTTACTGTGGATTATGGCACGAAGAGCAATTTTGAAAACTGCCAGCCTCAAGCCATTCACACCATAGTGGTGTCCGCTCCAAGCGTTGAAAGTCTTCACATAGACGAGGTTAGAAAGCTTGTAATGCAGCTTATTTTAGAAGCTGATTTGCCAAAAAAGCTCTTTAAGCCTGAAAAAACAAGGATCTTAATCAACCCCACAGGAAAATATGTCAATCACAGCTCCTTGCACGATAGCGGGCTAACAGGCAGGAAACTCATAGTAGATAGCTTTGGAGGCTATTCGCCAATAGGTGGCGGCGCTCAAAGCTCAAAGGACTACACAAAGGTTGATAGAAGCGGACTTTACGCTACAAGATGGCTTGCTAAAAACATAGTCGCCGCAGGGCTAGCCAAAAAATGCGTGGTGCAGCTAAGCTATGCCATAGGCGTGGCACAGCCTACCTCTGTGAGCGTGGATTGTATGGGGACGAACACGAGTGTAGATGATGACAAGCTTAGCGAATTTGTGATGAAAACCTATCCGCTTACTCCAAACTGGATAAAAAACAAATTCGCCCTTGACAAGCCTAGCAAGGACACCTTTCTTTACGCAAATGTAGCTGCCAGAGGACAAGTAGGACAAAAGGACTATCCTTGGGAAAGGCTTGATGCTGTGAGTGAATTTAAGGCTTTATAGCTTTAAAGCTAGTTAAAGGCTAGTTTTTAGAGCTAGTTAAAGGTTATCTAAATTCAAGGCTTTTAAGCCTTGAATTTGGGTTTTAAAATTCAAGTATTTAAAGCCTTGAATTTTGGTTTTAAAATTTTGTGAAACTATGGCTTTAATTTATCTAAGCTTAAAAAAGCCTAGAATAAGGAAAGAAAATGAAAGTAGCGGTGTTTTTTGACTGCGAAAATGTCTCTGCAAAATATGTGGAGTATGTCTTTAAAGAACTATCAAACAAGAACAAAAAAGTAATTATCGCAAGGGCATTTAAAAACTGGGCAAGGCCAAGTGATTGGAGTGAAGATCTAGTGCAAAAGCAAGGCATTAAGCCCATGCAAGTTTTTAGCAAAAGTGGCAAAAACAGTGCCGATCTTGCAATAGCCATAAGCGTAATGAAAGAACTTGCAAGGGGCATTGTGGACGGCATAGTGCTTGTTTCAAGCGACAGTGATTTTTCAGTGTTAGCACAAGAAATCAAAGCAAACGGACGAGAAGCCATAATCTTTGCAGAGGATAAGGCAAATGAGAGCTTAAAAAACTGTTGTGATCTTTTCATCCCCCTTCCTCAAATTATAAGCTCAAACAAACAAAACAGATCAAATCCCTTAAAACAACATTCAATAAATGATCAAGAGATTGAAAAAATCCTAAAAGAAGTTCTTAAAGAACTGGATGCAAAATGCGACAGTGAAGGCTTTTGCAAGGTAGCTCAAATAGGAGTTTATCTCAAACAAACAAGGAATTTAAGCCTCAAAGATTTTAAAGCACAAAGCTACAAAAAGCTTTTTGATAGATTTAAAGATAGCTTTGAGTATAACTTAGTAGGCTCAACCCTAGCAGTAAGGCTTGTTAAATTTAAAGGCTTTGATGTATTTTAAAAAAGCCTTGAATTTTCTTAAATGCGTGAATTTTAAGCTTTTAAATGTAAGCTTGGTCTATTTTTAAACTGTAAAAATTCAAGCTTGTGTGAATTTTAAGTCTTTAAATGTAAACTTAGCCTTTTTTTGAAACCATCAAAACTCAAATTTATGTGAATTTTAAGTCTTTAAATTTAGGCATTATTTCAGCCATCAAAACACGAACTTTTGTGAATTTAAACTAGCAAGAACTAGTTTTTCATCTTTTTAACAAATTTCACCTCACTGTTTCATAAGCTAAACCAAAATCATTATGCTGTGAATTTACATAAATATACTTTTATTTTTTTCAAAATAACTGTATAATTTTTGTTTCAAAAAATTCAAAGGATGAAAGATGAGACATTTTTTAAGTCTAAGAGATTTTAGCAAGGATGAGATCTTAGATCTTTTAAAATTTGCTGCTGATATTAAAAAAAATCCACGCAAAATGCTAATAGACAAAAGCTTGGCTATGATCTTTGAAAAAAATTCAACCCGCACTAGAATGGCCTTTGAACTTGCTATGACTCAGCTTGGAGGCAAGGCCTTGTTTTTAAGTCATAATGACTTGCAATTAAGCAGAGGAGAGCCTGTGAAGGACACAGCAAGGGTGATAGGGGCTATGGTGGATTTTGTGATGCTTCGTGTAAATTCACACAAGAGCTTAGAGGAATTTGCAAGCTACTCCAAATGCTCTGTGATAAACGGGCTAAGCGATCTATATCATCCAACCCAAGTTCTTGGGGATCTACTCACCATACAAGAGTATAACAAAACAGGCAAGATAGCCTTTGTAGGAGATGCAAATAATATGTGCAATTCTTGGCTCATAGCCTCTGCTATCTTAGGGCTTGATCTTAGCGTAGCTGTGCCTGAAAATTACAAGATAAATCCTGAGATCTTAGACTTTGCTACAAATATGGCAAAAAGCTCAGATGCTAAAATAGAACTACACAATGATAAAAACAAGGCTATAAAAAACGCAGATGTGATCATAACAGATACTTGGATCTCTATGGGACAAGAGGATGAAAAGGAAAAAAGGATCAAGGACTTTTCTGAGTTTATCATAGACAAAAAGGCTATGAACTTAGCAAATTCAGGGGCTATCTTCTTGCACTGCTTACCAGCTTACAGAGGCTTTGAGGTAAGCGAGGAGATCTTTGAGGCACATAGCGAGGAGATCTTCACCGAAGCTGTAAATAGGCTTTATGTGGTAAAGGCTGTGCTTTGTTTTTTAGATGAGCACAGAAGCTCATAAGTTTTGTTGAATTTTAAACTATAACTTGAAGGTTTTTTGAGCAAATTTAAGGCTTAATTTAACTTGTCAAAGGGTTGTTACTTTACGGTTGAAGCTATGAAAAACAAAGTTTCGTTTGCGAATTTCACCAAAGGTAAAGAAAATTGTGAATGATTTTTTATTTCTTGCTTTAAATTATCTAGCATTCTTTTAAGAGGCATTAAGGATTTTTCTTATAAAAAACCAAATTCCGCATTATACTCAAAACTCTGCAAAAAGGTATAAAGGCACAAATGCGCCAAATTCAAAGTTGCAAAAGGGGCGAAATCATATCAATGCGATTGTGAGCTTTTCTTGCTTCTCTAATATTCATAACTGCAAACAAAAGGAGCGTTGCGAAGTTTCGTTTAGCTAAATTTAAAAGAAACAAAATTGAGGCGAAAAATTTATGACGAAATTATCATCAAATTTTGTTGAAATTTAGGCGATTGATACTTTTAGCTAAAATTACCTAGGATTTTTCCTAAGCCATTTTAACAAAATTTTATACAAATTTTAATTCTCAACTTTGACATTAGATTTAAATTCAGTTTCTTTCAAATGCGTAAAAAGAAAAATTCTCTTGCCGTGAAACCCCCTAATCTAGCCTTTCCAAAGCCTCAGAAATTCACAATTTCATTGATGTGATTTCATCCCTTTGCAAATTCTTTTTTACTATGCTTTACCCTATAACATGCCCTTGCTCCTTCTTGCAAAGGGACAAGAGAAGTAAAAAATTCACTAATCCATCATAGGCTTTGAAGCTTTTCTATAAATCTCACTTTCTTCAATCTTTGCAAAGTCCTTTATAATAGACAATAGCTCTTTAGCCAAGCAGTGTTTGAGTATATAAACGCTAAGCTAGCGGGCGATTGATACTTTTAGCTGATATAATTACAGCTAAAAGCTTGGTAAAATCGATCTTAGTATATATTTTTGCCCTATATTTGAAAGCGGAAATTTAATCAATTTTAGAGTGCTTTTGTGCTGATCTTTGCGTAAGCAAAATCGCTGTTTTGTGCAAGGTTTCTCGCCCTTGCGTGAATAGGATAGTGTAACAAGCTTTTGACCCTTAAAGAGTGCGAAAAAATCAGCAAAACGAAGTTTCTTTAGAAAATGAGCGGTTAAATCGAAGAGGGTGAGAGTTATTTTTTGCTTCGTTTCGTCTTGCAACTGCGTAGCAGAAGGAGCAAAAAGAGTGCGTGGTAAGCGTGGGCGTGGAGCTAAAAACGTCTGTGTTTTTACTTCGTGCTACGCACTCGTCCCTCTGCGAGAATGTATGCTAAAACGCTAGTCTAGCGTTTATACGCTCAAGCACTTGCTCTGCGAAAGAGCTACTGCCTATCATAAAGGACTTTTCAGAGCTTGAATAAAGTGAAATTTACAGCGATAAGCTTCAAAGCCTACGGTGTCTTGGTGGATTTTTTGCTTTGTTTCGTCTTGCAACTGCGTAGTAGAAGGAGTAAAGGCACATTACAGGGTCAAACACTCTAAAAATGAGTTTGCAAATGGACGAAATCACATTAACGGCATAGAGAATTTCTAGGGACCTTACAAAGGCTAGATTAAGTCAGTTTCATGGCAAGAGAATTTGTCTTTTCACGCATTTGAAAGAAATTGAATTTAGACACAATATCAAGGTTAAAAACGAAAATTTGTATAAAATTGTGTTAAAATGGCTTAGGAAAAATCCTCTAAAATTTTAGCTAAAAGTATCAATCGCCAGCTAGCGTTTTAGCAAACCTTTTGTTTGCAGTTGCAAGACGCGTAGCACGAAGTAAAGACACGGACATTTTCCAGCCCCACGCCCCATTTTTCCACAAACTCTTTTTGCACCTTCTGTTCGCAGTTGCAAGACGAAACGAAGCAAAAAATAACTCTCACCCTCTTCGATTTAACCGCTCATTTTCTAAAGAAACTTCGTTTTGCTGATTTTTTCGCATTCTTTGGCCATCAAAATGCGAATTTCCTTTACACACAACTTTGCCCTAAAGTTTGACAAAATAGAGCGTTTTTTCGCCTCTAAATCAAAGCTTCTTGCAAAGCGAGGGGACTGGCGAAGTAAAAATACTTCAAAATTTCCATAAATTATATCTGCGAAATTCGGAAACGGACTATGTATTTGTTTTTCATAGGTGTCCTCATAACTTAAAAACCCTTTGGTTTAAGTTTAATTGAGCACTAAAAAAATTCAACTTGTGAATTTTAAAGCCTTTTATTTGAGATCTTTTTTTGAAAAAATGCTTAAATTGTCGTAAATAGTAAAAAGCATCATCAATCCCCAAGTCCCCATTTATCAACATATCCGTTTATGATGAGAACTTTACAAGTTCTAGAAATGTGCGTTTAACGAGGAAGGTGTGAGCTTTTTATAGTGTTAAGCGTTCGCTTTTAAAATCCCAAACTCTCAAGCTAACTTGGCATTTTTAAGGGAGGTGTGCTGATTTTATGACACAGGATCTGCTCCCAAGTGCTAGGCTTTTGGCACAAACTAGCACTAAATTTAAAGGGGGGTGGGGTAAATAGTGCTAACAAGGCTTGATGAAGAACTATATGTAAAATAGCTACACAAACAAGGGCATTTAAAGCTAATCTGCGACAATGAAAAATACGAGTTTATCGCACTTGTTGGCAAAAAAGGATGAGCTAAGAGCTGTAATTATAGGACTAAGCTTTGAAGGCTAAAAGCCCTACACAAAGCCGTTTTTAAGCGCTTTTATATCTTTTAAAGGCTATTTAAATATATTTAAACATATTTAAACATATTTAAACATATTTAAATCTTTTAAAGACTATTTGACGCATTTAAACGCATACTCCAAATCTTTTAAACACGCACCCCCACTCGCTTAGGATACATTTACCCCACTCTTGCCTTGCACCTACGTACAAGACCCACCACAAGACAAGTAAAACATATTTGATGGTTTTAATGCCTTTGTCAAAACTTTGTCAAAACAAGATAAAATAAAGCTTTTGAATTTATAAAAAAGGCTTTGCAATTTGTCAAATTTTTTGCTTAGTTTGATTTTGAAAAACTACACACTAAGAACAAATTCAATCTTTTGGCAAAAAATCCCTCACTTTGATTTTTAACAAAAACTACACAGTCTCTCATTTATACACAAAACAAACAAGATTTTTTTAAATTTAAAGCCAAGCTTTGATTTTATGGGGTAAGAATTGAATTTTTAAGTTTGTCTTAGAAAATGCTAATTTGTATACTTACAATTCCTCTTTAATGTAAGATCTGCTTAACTAAGTCCAAAACAATCAAGGCTTATTTTATTAAAAACTGTCTTGCAAAACTGTTTTAATAAATTTTTAATGTGATATACTTAAGGGTATATATTTTAAGGCGATTGATACTTTTAGCTAATATAATTACAGCCCAAAGCTTGATAAAATCGATCTTAGTATATATTTTTGTCCTACATTTAAAAGCGAAAATTTAATCAATTTTAGAGTGTTTTTGTGCTGATATTTGCGTAAGCAAAATCGCTGTTTTGTGCAAGGTTTCTCGCCCTTGCGTGAATAGGATAGTGCAACAAGCTTTTAACCCTTAAAGAGTGCGAAAAAATCAGCAAAACGAAATTTCTTTAGAAAATGAGCGGTGAAATCGAGGTTGATGAGAGCTACTTCGGTGGTGTGCGTGGAAAGCGTGGGCGTGGGGCTGGTAAAAAGACACCTGTGTTTTTACTTCGTTAAGCCTCTTGTCCCTTTGCGAGAAGGAATGCTAAAATGCAATCGCACGAGTTTATACGCTCAAACATTGCTCTGCAAAAGAATTATTGCCGGTTATAAAGGACTTTTCAGAGCTTAAAGAAGGTGAAATTTACAACGATGAATTAAAATCCTATGATGGTTTGGTGGATTTTTTGCTTCGTTTCGTCTTGCAACTGCGTAGTAGAAGGAGCAAAGGCGCATTATAGGGTAAAGCACTCCAAAAATGAGTTCACAAACGGACGAAGCCACATTAACGGCATAGAGAATTTCTGGGGACCTTGCGAAGGCTAGATTAACTCAGTTTCACGGCAAAGGAATTTTTCTACCTTCATTTGAAGGAAACTGAATTTAGATACAATGTCAAGGTTAAAAACGAAAATTTGTATAAAATTTTGTTGAAATGGTTTAGGAAAAATTCTAGGTCATTTTAGCTAAAAGTATCAATCGCCAATTTTAAAAGAGTGCTGGTTTTATAAGGTTCTCTTTAACTTAAACTCACATGAAATAACTTCAAGTTATGATTTACAAGGTGAAAAACAAGTATATTAATCGTTTAAGAATTGCAAAAGATAAATTTAAAGAGATTTTGAAGTATTTTTTTGCTTCCTTACACTCACAACTTCGCGAGAAGGTATATTAAAACAAAATGGGCAAGTTTATACGCAAATCGTAAAAAATTGTTTTACAAATAAGCTTTTGCCTATCATACAGCATTTTATCAATATAAATGAAGCATAATTCTTTAGTGATTGCTTGGCTACTTATGATGGATTAGTAGATTTTGGTGCTAAAAAACATTACCGAGTCAAACATAGCAAAAACGAGTTTGCATTAGGCAGAAATCATATAAACGAAATTGTGAATTTTTTTGATTCGTTGTATTCGCAACTGTAAAAAGAAGGGATTAGTATAGATTAAGTAAAATTAAAAGTATTAAAAAAGAAAATTTTGTCCTTCATGTAAAGGAAACAAAATTTAGATACAATACGAAAATTCAAGGACAAGGTTTATATAAAATCTTGCCAACAATGATAAGGAATAATCCGCTTAAGTTAAATTGAGACATTTGAATTTGAAAGATTGAACAAGATTTGTAATGTTTAATTAATAAGATCTTGCTACAAGCTGGCATTTTTAAGGAATTTAGCTTGTAGCAAAGATCTGATTTAAGCTACATATCGCTAACTAGCTCAGCTACCTTGTGAATTTTTGCCCCATAACAAAGCTTTAAATAAGCTATCCCACTTTCGTGATCAGCAGGTGTAAAGGCACTTGTGGCATCTTCTGCTATTATCACCTCATAGCCTCTAAAATAAGCATCCGCTGAGGTATGTCTAACGCACATATGAGTGTGAAGCCCTGTTAGGATAACAGATTCAACCCCTAGCTCACGCAACAACAAATCAAGATCGGTTGCAAAAAAGCCACTGTATCTTCTTTTATCAACTATATAATCAAGCCCCCCATCTTGCACAGCCTTTGCCTCTAATTCTGGGATAACCTCTGCACCCTTTGTGCCTTTGATGGCGTGATTTCCCCAAAGCTTTAATTCAAGATCTATGCCCTCATAATGTGCATCGTTACAAAAGATCACAGGGATCTTGTGCTTTCTTGCCTCATTTAAAAGGGTGGCGTTGGTTTGAATTATGCTCTTAGCACCATCACAACCCAAAACTCCTGTTACAAAGTCATTTAGCATATCTACTACTAAAATTGCTGTTTTTTTACTGTTAAAAATTGGCATTTTGTCTCCTTTTAATTAAAAGCTGCCACGAAAAATAGCCTAGGCATCTGCATAAGCACCTTCTTATCTTGTGATTTTAAAATCTTTAAATCTAGCCTAGCAAGTAAATCTTTTTCAAAGTCCTTGCCCTTTTCCTCGCCTAATCTTTCTAAATAAGGACGAAGCCCTGAACCCCTATACCACTCAATAACAGTTTGAGTATCATCTAAGATATGCACATATTCAACCTCCCAAAACCAAAGTTTAAGTGCCTTGCTTGATAAAAGCTCATAATACTCTTTCATTGAAAGTGAGCTAAAAGCCCTCGCACTTGGAAAAAAGCCCTTCCACTTAGGATCTTTTGCCAAGGCTTGAAGCTCGTTGTGAAAGATGGACTTATGATCAAGTGGAATTTGAACGGCTATGAATTTATTAGCCTCTTGTTTATTTTTACTGCTTTTGTTTATATTGAGCACCCTAAAAAGATCATCAAAAAGCCTTTTTTGATCCCTTATCCAGTGAATAGAAGCATTTGCAAAGATAAGATCAAAGCTACCAAGGCTTTCAAGCCCCTCATTTACATCGTGTAGGATAAACTCACAGTCTTTGTAAGCTGTGCTACTAGCCTTTTTTATCATATCAGCTGAGCTATCAATGCCTATGATCTTAGCTTCTTTAAAAAGCTCTCTTAAAAAAGGCACAGCATTTGCAGGACCACAACCAAGATCTAAGATCCTACTAAGTTTACTTGGATCTTTGTTAAACTCCCTTAAAGCACACTGTATGCGAAAGATGAGGTCCTTAAGGGCTAGGTTTCTTTCATTTAAAAATCTCTCATATAAGCTAGCATTCCAAGCGAAGTTTTTTTTCATTAAGGATCCTAAATTTTTTGCTTAATTATAACTTAGAATTTACTAAAATGACACTTAAAAAGCCTAAAAATTTAAAACACAGTTATTTTTGTAACAACTTTGTAACTATTTAAATTTAAAACTTCGCAACCTTTTACTGTGTCCGCTAAACTTAAAAGCTATTTTTGATAAAAAGAAAATTTAAGCTTTAATAATCTTGTGAATTTAAAGGGCCTCAAAGATCCTTTAAAAAAAGTTTTTACATTTTTTTGTTATAATCAACACAAAAGGAGATAAAATGGACACCACCACACTTAAAGAAGAAGAATTTAAAGGCTCAGGCTATATAAGGGTAAAAAGATTTAGTTTTATCAAGGATGGCAAGAAGCATTGGTGGGACTTCATACAAAGTCTAGACAGTGTCAGCGTTTTACTCTATCATAAGGAAAAACAAAGCTTTGTCTTTGTAAAGCAGTTTAGAGTGCCCTTGTGGGATTATCAAATAAGAAATCATATATCTTTGCCACAAAATGAGCTGGGATATTCTGTCGAGCTTTGCTCTGGGCTTGTGGATAAGGATTTAAGCTTAGAAGATATAGCCAAGGAAGAATGCCTTGAAGAGCTTGGCTATATGCCTCATTTCATAGAAAAAATCGGTGAATTTTACAGCGGCTTTGGCTCAGGCACAAGCAAGCAAAGCCTTTTTTACGCAGAAATCACAGAGGATGATAAAAAAGGAGAAGGAGGTGGGATAGATGATGAGGAGATTGAAACTGTTTTTGTAAAAGTGGCTGACTTTGAAAGCTTTTGCAAGAGGGTGATTCACGCTGTGAATTTTGAGTTTGCATACATTTGGTTTATGAAAAATAAGGCTGAAAAATACGGCTTTAAAACTCTTGATTAGCTTCTTGTAGCTTGGGGCATTTAAATTTCATAAGCTTAGTTTAAGATTTAGGCTAAATGATTTAAAATTTTAAAGCTTAAATTCTAAATTTACATAATGAGAACTACATAAAACATTAAAATATGCGTTTCAATTGAATTTAAGCCTCAAGATATGTTAATATAATGTTCACTTATCAATTTTAATGAGAATTTTGTCCTAAAATTTAAGTTTTAATGTGCTTTAAGTGAAGGATAGCATTTTTGGCTCAAGATATTTTAATTTGATACAATATCATTTTAAAGTATGGATAGCAAAATGAAAAACAAGTATATAATTCGCTTCCGAATTTCTGAAAAGAAATTTAAGGAATTTTGAAGTATATTTTTGCTTCGCCTTTCAGTCCCCTCACTTTGCAAGAAGCCTCGATTTAGAAGCGAAAAAATTACCGATCTTTGTCAGATTCGTCATCAAAGCTTATGTAAAATTTTCAAGCAAATTCGCATTTTAATCACCAAAGAGTGTGAAAAATCAGCAAAACGAAGTTTATTTAGAAAATGAGCGGTGAAATGGAAGTTGATAAGAATTATTTTTTGCTTCCTTACACTCGCAACTGCGTAGTAGAAGTGGTTCGCAGAGTGTGCAATTGGCGTTGGGTTGGCAAGAAAACACCTGTGTTTTTACTTCGTTAAGCCTCTTGTAACTGTAAGCAAAAGGCTTGCTAAAACGCTAGGCTAGCGTTTATACATTAAAACACTTGCTATGCCAAAGAGCTACTAGCTATCATAAGGGACTTTGCAGATGTAAAAAATGCCACAATTTACAGCGACAACTGGAAGGCTTATGGTGGCTTGGTGGATTTGTATGCAAAGGCACAAGACCTTGTAAAACACTCTAAAAACTAGTTTGCAAAGGGACGAAATCACATAAACGAAATTGTGAATTTCTAGGGACCTTACAAAGGCTAGATTAAGTCAGTTTCACGGCATTAAAGGGAATTTTTCTTTTTACGCATTTGAAATAAACTGAATTTAGAGCTAAGAGTGAAAATTTGTATAAAATTTTGTTAAAATAGCTTAGGAAGAATCCTAGGTCATTTTAGCTAAAAGTATCAATCGCCACGCTATTTTAGCATTCCTTCTTGCAAAGGGACAAGAACACGAAGTAAAAAACAAGTGTTTTCTTGTCAGCTTCCTATTTTGTCACGAACTCTTTTTGCACCTTCTACTACGCAGTTACGAGCCTAGCGTTATAAAAATAACTCTCATCAACTTCTATGAATTTTTGAAATATTTTTTGCATTCTTTAAGAGTTAAGTTTCTAAGTTACTTAAACATCTTAGATAAAAAATTATGTGAAATATGACAAACTTTTGCAATTTTTATGGCTTTAATATCGAGGCAGAAATACTTAAGATACCTTTAAAATTGAGCCTCTGAAAATTCTTAAACCATTAATATACTTGTTTGTCACCTTGTAAATCATAACTTAAAGTTATTTTATTAGAGCTTAGGTTAGATTGAGCCTAAACTTATCAAGATTTTCTCTTATCAACTTTAATAAATTTTGATGAAACTTTGTTCCTAAACATTTTCGTATTAATTTGCTTTGAGCGAAAGACAAAATTTTTATATCTTAAATTTAGTTAAACAAACTTTCGCAAACTTTTGCTTTGAATTTGCAAGAACACAAAAAATCATAATTTCATTGATATAGTTTCGCCCTTTTGCAAAATCGTTTTTGTTGTGTTTAACCATATAATGAGCTTTTGTTCCTTCTTGCAAAGTTGCAAGACACATAATACGAAGTAAAAATCTACCAAACCATCTAAACTTTCGAGCTGTCGCCGTAGATATCGCATTCGTTAAGCTCTAAAAGTCCCTTATAATAGGCAGTAATTCTTTGTCCAAGCAATGTTTGACAACCTACATATAAAATCGTGCGATTTTGCTTTAACATCGCTTCTCGTAAAGGGGCTAGAGCGTAGCACGAAGCAAAAATACAAATGTTTTCTTGTAAGTCTCACACCCATGCATTCTGCACACTCTATAAATCACTTCTGCTTACAGTTGCTAACGCAAGGGAAACAAAAAGTAGCCCTCATCAACTTTCAATATCAGCACTCAAAGACTTTTCCACACTCTTTGGCGATTAAAATGTAAATTTTTTTGAAAATTTCACACAAACTCTGCTCTTAAATTTGACAAAGCCCAGCGTCTTTTTGCCTCTAAATCAAGCCTTCTTGCAAAGTTGCCAGTATAACAACGCAAACAATACTTCAAAACCTCACTTATATTTAGCGAAATTTGCAAAGAAAGCTTTATTTTTTAATAGGCTTTAAATTCAAAACCCTTTGTTCTAAGTGCAATTAAGTCAGCCTTATGATTTAGTTTCTTTGGGCTCTTGCTTTTCTTCTTTTTTAAGGGCTGCCAAGCTCTCATCTAAGCCACTTTCCTTTCTAGCTATGGCTATCATATCCTTAAATACACCAAAAAGCTTAGAAGAAGCTTCCTCTGTAGCCTTACATTTATCAAGTATGGTTTTGTTATTTGCTTCACTTTCTGCTGTAGCAGCTATAGCCACAGCCTCGTTCATATTTTCATGCACCTTTTGATGTGGATCATTTATCTGAGAAAAGGCTAGGTTGCCACCAAAGATCCTCTTTCCATCCCCAGCTACCCATTTTCCAAGACGGCAACTAAAATGATCGCTTAGTTGTTTGCCAGATCTAGCAAAGATCTCTTTGTAGCCATTTAGTTTAAAGGCGACATGATCAAGCTTTACTAATGAAACAAAGGTTTCAGATACTATGGCTGAGGAGTTTAGATTGCTAGCGTGGGCTTGTTCTTTCATCTTGTTAAAATGATCCAAAAACTCGCCAATATGCTCACTAGAACTCATAGAAACCTTCTCAACTTGCTCGCTTTGAGAGGTCATTTCGTTTGCATTTTGTTTGAGTAAATTTATATTCATCTCTACCTCAGAGGTAGCCTTTTGAGTTTTTTCAGCAAGCTTTCTAACCTCATCAGCCACCACAGCAAAGCCTCGTCCATGCTCACCCGCCCTTGCAGCCTCAATGGCAGCGTTTAATGCCAAAAGATTGATTTGATCTGAAACTGCCTTGATTAGATCGATAACATTTGATATATCCTCAACGCTTTTGTGTAAATTTGTAGCTGTGTCTCTTGATTTATTGGCTGATTCTATGATGTCGCTAAGTGATGAATTAATGGAGTTTGTAATCTCGCTAAGACCGTTCATAGATTCAATAGCAGAATTTGAAAAATCAGATATGGTTCTTGCTTGATTTACATTCTCATTCATATCGCCTTGAACTATGGCTATGTTTTCTAAAACGCCGTTTAAAAGTGTTGTAAGTAGTTGAGTTTGTAAGCCTTTTTGCACCTCGCATTGATTTAAGCCATCGGCTTGTTCTTTAAGCTTGGCATTTTCTGCCTTAAGCTGGGAAACTTGAAGTCTAAGGCTTTGTATTTCTTGGTTTGTATTTGCTGCCCCATTTGAAGTGTTTTTATTAAAACCAAACATAAGCCCTATCCTTTTTTCTCTTTTTTATATCCAGCCAAGTATGCACCAAGCTCCTCTTTAATGTGTAATTTTTCCTTTTTTAGCCTTGTTATTTCAAGATCATCCAAATAAAGCCTACCCTCTTCTGCATCCTTTATCTTATCATCAAGCTCATTATGCTTTTCAAACAAGCTATCAAAGCGTCCATCCTTGCCCTTAAGCTCTGTCATCAAATCCCTATATTCGTGCCACATACTCAGTCCTTAAAAATTAAAATTGATACAAATTATAGCTAAAAAATGCCAAAAATTAACAAAAATTTAAAAAATATTATTTTTGTATAGCTACAAAAAACTAGCGAGAATTATTTTTTCTCATCGTTCTTAAAGTGGAGGCTGCTATTCTTATCTTTTTGCTTGTGCCATCTTCAAGAGTGATGCGAACTGTGCGAAGATTTGGTAAGAAACGTTTTTTTCTTTTGTTGTTTGCGTGGCTGACATTGTTGCCTACTAGTGGTGCCTTGCCTGTGATTTGACAAATTCTTGACATACTGTTTCCTTTGAATTTAAAATAAAAAAGCATTTTAGCAAAATAAATTAAAATTTTAAAGCTTTTATGAAATTTTTATGAATTTTTGCTTAAAATTTGATTTTTGAAGTGGCTTTGTGAATTTAAATTTCGACAAAGTGTGCTTTAAATTCAAGTAAAGCCTGAATTTTTTATAGATTGCCACGAATTTGCTACGCAAATTCTCGCAATGACGGCGTGAAAATTCAAGCAAAGTCTGAATTTATGGATTTTTTCTTAATGTCTCACTCGCAACTGCAAACAGACATCACGATTTTACTTCGTAAAATCTCGCAATGACGGCGTGGGCGTTGCTTTATAAATACCACCCCACCCAACGGGTTGCAAGGTGCAAGCTGAAGCAAAACCCACTCCGCAAGGGAGAGGGCTTAATGGACGAAGTCCGTTTAAATTCAAGCGAAAGCCTGAATTTTTTATAGATTGCCACGAATTTGCTACGCAAATTCTCGCAATGACAATGTGGTGGGCGTTGCTTTAAAACAACCCACCCCCAAACCCCCTCCGCAAGGGAGGGGGCTTAATGGACGAAGTGCGTTTTTGCTATGAAAAAATGCGAATTTGCAAGAATTTAAACAAAAGATGACAAGGCGAAGTATTTGAGATGAAGTTCGTGGGTTGTGAAGCTAAAATCGAACAAGGCTAGGCGATGCAACCTGCCGCCGTGAGATTTTAGCGAACTTCCGCGAAATTCGCTCAAAGACAAGCCGTCAAAAGAAAGGAACAAAAAATGTATGTTGCCCCTAGCTTATTATCCGCCAACTTCTTAAATTTAGAACAAGAAATCACCGCCATCAGCGAGGCTGGAGCGGATTTACTTCACATAGATGTGATGGATGGGCATTTTGTGCCCAATTTAACCTTTGGACCCTGTGTGATTAAGGACCTTAAAAATATAAGCAAACTCCCCTTGGATGTGCATTTAATGGTAAATGAGCCTAGCAAAATCGCAAGGCTCTTTTTGCCCTTAAAGCCTAAATTTTTAAGCTTTCATATAGAAGGCGAAGCCCATCCCATAAGGCTTTGCGAGTTTTTGCGAAAAGAGGGTATAAATGCTGGCATAGTTTTAAACCCTCACACGCCCATTTCAAGCCTTGTTCATTTACTTGAATTTGTGGATTTGGTGCTTTTAATGAGCGTAAATCCGGGCTTTTCAGGGCAAAGCTTCTTGCCCCTAGTAATAGACAAGGTTAAAGAGTTAAGGCAGCTAATAGACAAAAAAAACGCAAAGGTATTCATAGAGGTCGATGGGGGCATAAATGGCTTAAATGCTAGCTCTTTAAACGAAGCAGGGGCTGATATACTCGTAGCTGGCAGCTATATCTTTGGCTCAAAGGACTACAAATCAGCGATTTCATCTTTAAAGTTTGAGCTTTGAGCCAGCAACAAATCGATAGCCTAATAAGCGAGTTAGCAAAGCAAAGTATGCCCTATGAGTGTTTTGAGCAAGAATTTAGCAAGATTGAGGAATTTGAGCTTATAGACTTTGATTTAGATAATGTCAGGCTTTTGGGGCTTAATGTTTGCTTGAATTCAAAAAATGAGATATGTCTAAAAAGTAAAAGCACGAAGATCAAAGATGAGAGCTTTTGTGTCGTGGATATAGAAAGCACGGGCAGCATTAAAAACGGGCAAATCATTGAAATAGGGGCAGTTCGCATACAAAATGGCAAGGAAATTGCCAAATTTGAAAGTCTTGTTCGTGCAAGTGAGGTGCCTGACAACATCAGCGAGCTAACAGGAATTAGCACGGCTATGCTTGAAAATGCGCCACACCTGCCCTCGGTGCTTAATGAATTTAGACTTTTTTTAAAAGATAGTATCTTTGTAGCTCATAATGTGGGCTTTGACTATGGCTTTATCTCGGCATCTCTTAATAAATGTGGCTTTGGAGTGCTTTTAAATCAACGTCTTTGCACCATAAACCTTGCACGCCGCCTCTTGCCAAGTGCGAGATACTCCCTTTCTACACTCAAAGAGCTTTTAGGCATACAAAGCACGCACCACAGAGCCCTAGCAGACGCAAGAGCAGCCGCACAGATAATGCTGCACTGCTTCTCAAAGCTACCCTTTTACATAAAAAATACGCAGGATTTGCTAAATTTCAGTAAAAGCTCTTTAAAAGAACGCAAAAAGAAAGGTGAGGGTGTTTTGAAAGAAGGTGAATGAAAATTATATAAGAGCAAATCTTTGCAAATTTTCTAAAATGCTAAAAAATTCAAGGCTTTATAATTATACTTGATGAGTTAGCAAGACTTATTTAGGGTATAAAATTTTAGGATCAAGATACTTTAAATAGGATTTTGGCTTATCAATTTTAATAAATTTTGATAAAAATTTTGTCCTGAATTTTTCGTCTTAATTTCGTTTCTTTTAAATGAAGGATTAAATTTTCTTTTTTAATTCTACAAAATTTAGCAAATTTAAAATTCACATAGCCCCTTCTACTACGCAGTTGCAAAACGAGTAAGACGAAGCAAAAAAGTTCTCTATTTCGTTTATATGGCTTCGTCTGTTTGCAAACTCGAATTTGGCGTGTTTTACCCTATAATGTGCCTTTGTTCCTTCTACTACACTGTTGCGAGTGAGATAAAACAAAAAATTCACCAAGCCTTCATAAGCTTTAAAACTTTTCTATAAATTTTACCTTCATTCAAGCCCTGCAAAGTCCTTTACAATAACTAGAAACTCTTTTGCCAAGCACTGTTTTAGCATTTGTGTGTAAACGCATTCGTTGCATTTTAGCATTCTTTCTTGAAAAGAACGAGTGCGTAGCAAGAAGTAAAAAATAACACAAAATTTTCCTAAATTTCTTTTAAGACAGTTTGCAAACGACACTTTGTTTTTCATAGGCTCTAACTAAAAACCCCTTGATTTAAGTTTCATTGAGTCAAAATCTTATTGTAAAACAAGCTTTTAGTTGAGAGAGAATGCAAATTTTTCACAAGGCACAAAAAATTCAAAGCCTTAGATCGCTCCAGCCATTGTAAAAGATCTCAGTTATCTTAGTGCTTGTCCAATTCCCAAATACTATTTGTTTGCATCTTTTATATATTTCTTTTTTACTCTCAACCGTAGAACTTCGCACAAAAGAACCCGTCAAAAAGCTTATGCAAATGACTATTTTGTGCTTTTTGCACTCAGCATAAGCTTCTTGGTCGAATTTATCCTCAGCATTTTCAAAGATAAGTTTTCTACCCAAATAATCAATCTCTTGCCCCAAATAATACGCAAGATTAGAGGCTATGCCCGTTGCCTTGTAGTGAAAACCTTGCAGATTACAGTCTCCAAAAATGCCTATGTCGTTGTTTGTGTCTGCGATTTTATATGGCAAAAGCTCATAGGCTTTGATAAGCTCTTGCACCCTATTTACACCAGCTAAATTATGACTTATATAGGGCTTATCGTCCTTGTAAATCTTGCTTCTTAGGCACATTCTTGTCTCACCGTTATTATTTGTATAACTTAATTTTTGTGTAAAATTTGCCCTAGTTTTACCCTCAAAAATACTAGTATCTTTAATGTAATTAGCTACGGTTTTAGCCACTAACTCGCAGCCACTTGTGGATATATTGTGTCCAAAGCGAAAAAGATTTTTGTCTTTATTTTGCATAAAAATGGGATAAAAATCAAGCACTTCAACCTTTGATTCTAAAAGCTTCAAGGTCATTTTGCGAAACTGCGGTGCTGTTGGAGCGTCCTTGATAAAAAATCTCTCATCCACAGCGTATTCAGGATAGATCATACCCTTTAAGGGCAAGGACACATAGATAAGTCGGCATCCGCTTTCAGCGAGCTTGTCGCTTAAAATTTTAATATGCTCATAAGGATAGCGAAGTTGAATTTTTGTAGCTTTGTTTAAGGATAGAATTTTATTTAAAAATGAGATTTTATTTGAAGTTGAAGTTTTATTTAAAGGCGAGGTCTGATTTAAGGGTGAATCACCCCCCCCCCCCCCCCAAATTCCAAGAAGCTCTTTTAAAATCAAAAGGGGCAAAATAAGCTACACTGTGATGATCTAGCAAATCTCCTGTTGAAATTCTACTTAGCTTTGGGATAAAAAGTTTATCAAAAAAGCTGTATTTATAGAATTTTCTAAGCTCATTTCTAAACTTTTGTAGCCTTTCATACTGGGTTTTAAAATCTCCAAATTCTCTTACCTCAGCCTTAATTTGTTCGATCTGCTTTTGACGAATTTGTTCTATTATTTCTGCCTTTGCTTTCATTACTTTTTCCTTAATTTATAAATCTTTCTAAATTTAAAAATGCCAAATTCAAAGGCAAATTCGCAAAAAATTCAGCAAATTGGCTGAATTTAAAACAAAAATTCAAGGCAAAGGCTGAATTTAAAAAAATTTAGCAAAACTTGACACATTTTGCTGAATTTAAGAAAAAATTTAGCCCTTTTAGCCCCTAATCTGTCCCTCGCCGCTGATAAGATATTTATAGGTGCAAAGTTCTCTAAGTCCCATAGGACCGCGGGCGTGAAGCTTACTTGTAGAAATGCCAACCTCAGCCCCAAAGCCAAACTCACCTCCATCGCAAAAGCGAGTTGAGGCATTGACAAACACGCAAGCTGAATTTACCTGCCTTTGAAAAAGGGCGATATTTGCGGCATCATTTGATAGTATGGCATCTGAATGAGCCGAGCCATAGGCATTTATATGCTCTATAGCCTCGCTGATGCTTGAAACTTGCTTGATGGAGAGCTTATAATCAAGCCATTCTGTGGAGTAATCCTCGCTCGTAGCCTTGTGAAGTGTGAGTTTAGTGTCCTTTAAAAGCTTAGAACTTTCCTCATCTGCGTAAAGTTCAAGCTTGTTTTTTTCAAACTCATCTTTAAGCAAGGAAAAAAGCTCTTTTGCTATGTTTTTATGCACTAGCAAACTCTCTAAAGCATTGCAAACGCTTACTCTTTGGCATTTTGCGTTTATGATGATAGCCACAGCTTGTCTTAAATTCACACTCTCATCTACAAAGATATGACACAGACCCTTGTCGTGCTTGATTAGCGGGATTTTACTCTTGCTTTCAATCTCCGCTATCATAGCAGAGCTACCCCTTGGCACAAGGATGTCTATTAAATCATTCATCTTTAAAAGCTCGTCTAGCTCGGCTCTTTCGCTCATCATCAAAAAGCAAGTATCTAAATCATAGTCTTTTAAGATAGCCTTAACGCAGTCAAATATAGCAAAATTCGTGTTTTTAGCCTCACTACCTCCCTTTAAAATGCCCCCATTTGAGCTTTTCAAAAGCAAGGCTATAAGCTCAGCACTAATTGCAGGTCGTGCTTCATAAATCACGCACACCACGCCCAAGGGCACGGCAACCTTTTCAATTTTAAGTCCTGCATAATTTATCCAGCCCTCCAAAACCCTACCAACAGGATCCTCCAAAAGAGCGATTTGTCTTAAACTAGCACAAAGGGCATTAAGCCTCTTTTCATTTAGCAAGAGCCTATCTTTTAAAGCCTCGCTCTTTGTAAAACTTGCTAAATCCCTTTCATTAGCCTTTAAAATAGCCTCTTTGTCCTTAAATAAGGCTTCTGCTAAACGCAAGATAATTTCTTCTTTGTCTTTGGGGCTTAAATTTAGTAATTTTTTAGTATTTTTTTTAAGTTTTTCTAAACTTTGCCTCATTCTTAATCCTTGATTAACGAATTTTTTATTAAATTATACACAAAAAATTCAAAAAAAGGCTAAATATGAAAAAAGTTGATTTGCTTGTTGTAGGTGCTGGACCTGCTGGCATAGGTGCTGCTGTGGAGGGCAAGATAGCTGGTAAAGAGGTCGTGCTACTTGAAAAGGGGGCTGAAATTTGCCAAACCCTGAGGGTGTTTTACAAGGACGGCAAGAGGGTTGATAAGGCTTACAAGGGACACGACAGCAACAATCTAGGACATATCCCCTTTGAGGATGGCACGAAAGAAAGCACCCTGCAAACCTTGCAAGAGGCTCTAAATACCCACGGTATCACGCCTGAGCTTAGCTGCGAGGTGGAAAGTGTCAAAAAACAAGGCGAGAGCTTCATAGTAAGCACCGCTAAAGCAAGCTTTGAGTGCAAAAATATCATCGTAGCCATCGGCAGAATGGGCAAACCAAACAAGCCAAGCTACAAATTACCAAGCTCTTTAAACAAAATCATAAACTACAACGCCAACTCCGTGCAAGCAAATGAGAAGATCCTCGTTGTAGGTGGTGGAAATTCAGCCGCTGAGTATGCGGTGGATTTATCAAGCACTTGCAAAATCACGCTTTGTTATAGAAAAGCTAGCTTTACTAGGCTAAATGACACGAATTTAAAGGACATTGAGGAGGCTGGAAAGTCAGGCAAGGTGGCACTCAAACTTGGAGTAGATATAAACGAGGTTTTGGATGAGGGTGGCAAGGCAAAGGTGCTTTTTAACGATGGCACGCAAGATATTTACGATAGAATTATCTATGCCATAGGAGGCTCAACCCCTGTGGATTTCTTGCAAAAATGTGGCATAACTGTCGATGAACAAGGCATTCCTAGCTTTGATGAGAACAAGCAAAGCAATGTCAAGGGCATCTTCGTAGCAGGAGACATAGCCACAAAAAACGGAGCAAGCATAATAGTAGGCTTAAACGATGGGGTTAAGATAATAAGATCTCTAAGTTAAATTTAGCTTTTTTAAATTGCCCCTTGTGTGATTTAAAACTCTTTTAAAGCTTAAATTTAAGCTCTTTTAAACAAGGGTGCATTTAAATACACCTTAAAATTAAAACAAACAGTTAGGCTACATTCATAAATTTAAGCTTTGTCAAAGAGCTTGAATTTAAACTCTTGCTAAAACATATGAAAAAATTCTAAATTAAATGGGGAAGTAAAAACTGTTAAAAGTTATTTTATGTCTCGCTTTATTTACAACTGCAAAGAATTTACGCAAAGCACAAACAAAGTTAAAATAAGCAACAAGATGTGTAACTCACTCAAAAGAAACAAATTTTAAATAAAGCAAAAAAACAAAATTTATATAAAATCTTGTCAAAAATGATAAAAGCTAAGCCGCTTAAATTTAATCTAAATTAAATCTAGCCTAAACTCATCAAATTCTAGCCTTTAAAAGAATGCGTTTATAATTTTCTACGAAGCCTTAATGAATTTAACACCACGGCTATGGATGAAAAGCACATTGCAAGGGCTGCTAGGTGTGGGGTTAGGACGAAATTTGACAAAGCTAGCGCCCACGCACTAGCACTTTGTGTGCCAACAAGGCTTGATAAAAGGCTAGTAAAGGCATCCCAACTAGCCAAAAGGCTTGGCAAACCAGCTGCCACAGGTATGCAGCAAAGATTATAAAAAAAAGCCCACAAAAGATTTTGCTTGATGATGGCAAAGCTTTTTTGAGAGAGCTTAAAGGCATAAGAAATGGCATTTAAATCATCTTTCATTAGCACAAAGTCCCCAGCTCCCTTTGCTAGGGTGCTGCCTGCGTTCATAGCAAAGCTCACATTTGCAAGGCTTAAAGCCGCTGCGTCATTTATGCCATCACCTACAAAGACGCAAACGCCCTTTTTTTGATACTCTTTAAGCAAGTTTAGCTTATCTTGTGGGCTTAAATTTGCCTTAAATTCAGCTATATTGAGTGCCTTTGCTACCAAGCTAACGCTTTTTTCATTATCCCCACTTAAAATAACCGTCTTTTTGCCCCTTGAATGCAAGAAATCAACGAGCTTTTTAGCCTCTTTGCGAAGCTCATTTGCCAAGCACACAACGCCTAGACACTCTTTATCCTTGGCAAAATACACCACCACAGGTGCTTGCTCTGAATTTTTAAAGATGAAATCCTTGTGTTCTTTACTTACAACTATATCATTTTCCCTTAAAAGTGCCTCATTTCCTGCCAAATACACGCCCTCTTTGCTCTTAAAGCAAAGTCCCCTCGCTGCTATGCTTTCTAGCTCGCCCTCTAAGGCTGAATTCATAGCCTTTTTAGCACTTAAAGCCCTTGCTATGGGGTGAGAATTTAAGGCTTCAAGCTCGCATAAAAGCTCAAAATCGCTTTCTTTGAGATTGTGCGAAAAGACGGTTAAATCCTCATTGCTCAAAGTGCCTGTTTTATCGAAGATGAAAAAATCCCCCCTACGCAAAAGCTCCAAAGAGGCGGGATTTTTAATAAGCACGAAATGTTTTGTGGCATTTGATATGGCTAGCACAAGGGCTATGGGCGTAGCAAGCCCCAAGGCACAAGGACAAGAGATAAGCAAAACCGCACTAGCGTGCAAAAAGGCTGAATTTAGCCCCTGATTTAGCACCCAAAACACAAAGACGCCGAGTGCAAAAAGCAAGATACCCCCCACAAAATAAGCAGAAATTTTATCCACTAGCCTTGCAATAGGCATTTTGGCATTACTAGCCTTGAAAATCATATCTTTGATTACTTCTAACTTGCTATCCATAGCGTTTTTAGTGGCTTTTATAACAAGCATTCCGCTGATAATCACAGCTCCTGCTTCCATCTCATCATCTTTTTGCCTAATAACAGGGACAAATTCCCCATTTAAAAAGCTTAAATCCACCTCAGCCCTACCCTCAACGACCACCCCATCGACACTCAGACTTTCTCCATCTCTTACAAGCACTATATCACCAGCCTTTACAAAGGATGAGGGAAGTTCTTTAAATTCTCCGCTTTCATCCTTGACACGAGACATTTTAATGTCAAGGCTTAAAAGCGAGTTTTCATAGCTTTTTGCCTTAAATTTCGCACCTTCTTCTAAGAACTTACCCAAAAGCACGAAGGATATAATCATACTTGCCTCGGCAAAATACAAATGCCCCTCAAAGACCCCAAAAAAAGCCAAAAAAGAGTAAAAAATGGCACAAAAGCTACCCAAAGAAACAAGGGTATTCATATCAAGGCTTTTATGCAAAAGCCCAGCAAAAGCCCTTAAATAAAAGTCTCGTCCGCAGTAAAATACACCCACACAGCCTAAAATAAGCTGTAAAAGAGAGGAATTATGAGCAAAGCTCATCAAAGCCATAGCCACAGCACTTATGATTATGCTTAAAATGAGGTTGTAGCGAAGTTTGAGTAGTTCTTTTTGCTTAAATTCAGCTATGTTTTCATTATCTTGTAAAATTTCATAGCCCAAAGCCTTGATTTTCTTTTCTAACTCGCCTTTTAAGCTTAAATCATCAACGAGAAAGACCCCGCTAGAATTCACATAAGAAACGCTAGCATTTTGCACGCCTTGTATCTTTCTAGCTATCTTTTCAACGGCATTTGAGCAATTTACGCAGCTCATCTTGCCTATTTTAAGGCGAAGCTCTTGCATTAAAGCTCTTTTATGATGGCGAAATTTAAATCTTTTAGGCTTTCTTTAAGCTCACTAATTTTAGCCTCATTTATGTCAAGGCTAATCACCCTAGGCTCAACGCTTAAATCCACCTGAATTTCACCAAAGTCCTCTTTGAGCGAGTTTTTGATTAAATTCGCACAGTTTTCGCATTTGACATTTTGCACTTGAAATTTTCGCATTTTGTGTCCTTAAATTTAGATAAAATATATCTTTAATTTTAGCTAAAATTTTTATTTTGTTTGCAAATTTTTGTAATATTTTGCTAAAAATTCACACAAAAGCCTCAATTATTTTTAAAAAATTCAAACAAAAAAGGTAAAATTAAAATAAAAAGGATAAAAAATGATAAGCTACGAAAAAGAGGTTCTTAAAAACAAATTTGAGGTTTATGCTTGTCCTGTGAATTTAAAAAGCGGGGTGATTAGCGTTGATATTTTTTATAAGGTTGGTTCGCGTAATGAAAAAATGGGCAAAAGCGGGCTAGCTCATATGTTGGAGCATTTAAATTTCAAAAGCACGAAGAATTTAAAGGCTGGTGAATTTGATGAGATAGTCAAGGGCTTTGGGGGCGTGGATAATGCTAGCACGGGCTTTGATTACACGCATTATTTCATAAAATGCTCCAAAGAGAGTTTGGATAAGGCTTTGTGGCTTTTTGCTGAGATGATGCAAAATTTAAGTTTGAAGGATGAGGAATTTCAGCCTGAGCGAAATGTGGTGCTTGAAGAAAGAAGGTGGCGAACGGACAATAATCCGCTTGGATACTTGTATTTTAGGCTTTTTAACAATGCCTTTTTATACCATCCCTACCACTGGACACCCATAGGCTTTTTCAAGGACATTGAAAGCTGGAAGATAGAGGATTTGCGTGAATTTCACTCAACTTTTTATCAGCCTAAAAATGCCTTTTTGATGGTAAGTGGGGACATAAGTCCAAGTGAGGTATTTGAGGGGGCTAGAAGGCATTTTGAGGGCATTAAAAATGGCAAAAAGATTCCAAAACTTCACGAAAAAGAGCCAAAACAAGACGGTGCCAAAAGGGTAGAGTTACACAAGCAAACAGACACCGAGCTTTTCGCACTTGCTTATAAAATTCCAAGCTTTAAACACAAGGACATACCTGCTTTAAGTGCATTGAGCGAGCTTTTAGGAAGTGGGAAAAGTAGCCTTTTGCAAGAAATTCTTGTGGATAAATTAGGGCTTATCAATGAATTTTACGCCTTTTGTAATGAGAGCATTGATGAGAATTTGTTTATTTTTATTTGTGTTTGTAATGTTGGAGTTAAGGCTGAGAGCGTTGAAAAAGAACTTTTAAGGATTTTAGAGCGTATAAAGGCTGGAAAAATCAGCACCAAAGACTTGCAAAAGATTAAAAACCGCGTTAAAAGCGACTTTATCTTTTCTTTAAACACCGCAAGTAGCGTTTCTAGCATATATGGAGACTACATAGCAAAGGGGGATTTAAGCCCGCTTTTAGAGTATGAAGAAAAGGTTGAAGCCCTTGAAATATCGCACCTTCAAGCTTGTGCGAAGTGCTATTTTACGCCGAAAAACTCAACAACCATTATCTTAAGAAAGGATAAAAAATGAATCAAACCGTCATCATAGGTGCTATGACAGCCCTAGTTACGCCCTTTAAGAGTGGCAAACTTGACGAGCAAAGCTACGAAAGGCTCATTAAAAGGCAAATCAAGCAGGGCATAGACGCTGTAAGCCCTGTGGGAACGACAGGCGAGAGTGCTACGCTTACTCACGAGGAACACCGCCGCTGTATAGAAATAGCCGTTGCAACTTGCAAAGGCACAGATGTCAAGGTGCTAGCAGGGGCTGGTTCTAACGCCACTCACGAGGCTGTAGAGCTTGCGAAGTTTGCTCAAAAATGCGGAGCAAACGGGGTTTTGGTAGTAGCTCCCTACTACAACAAGCCAAGCCAAGAGGGCTTGTATCAGCACTACAAGGAAATAGCGGCAAGTATCGATATACCCTTGCTCTTATACAATGTCCCAGGACGCACAGCTTGCGACATAGCCACTGACACAGCCATAAGGCTTTTCAAGGACTGCAAGAACATTTACGGAGTAAAGGAAGCTAGCGGAAGCATCGATAAATGCGTGGATTTACTAGCACACGAAGCGAGAATGGCTGTAATTAGTGGCGATGATGCGATAAACTACCCCATTTTATCAAACGGAGGCAAGGGCGTCATCTCTGTGAGTGCGAATTTACTGCCTGATATGATAGCAAAGCTCGTTCATTTAGCCTTAAATGAGCATTATAAAGAGGCAAAAGCCATAAATGACGAGCTTTACAACATAAACAAGGTGCTTTTTTGCGAAAGCAACCCCATACCCATCAAGGCTGCTATGTTTATGAGTGGGCTGCTTCAAAGCCTTGAATACCGCTTGCCACTCGTTGCACCAAGCAAAGAATCGATGAAAAAGATTGAGGAAGTGTTGAAGCAGTATGAGGTGGTAGGGTTTTAGAATTTTTTGAAGTTTGTTGTTAAAGGCAACGTCCACCACGCCGTCATTGCGAGATTTGACGAAGTCAAATCGTGGCAATCCACAAATTCACAAGGCTTGACTCGGCTTTGGGCTATAAATCGCTTTTAACAAACTTCGGCAGACCGCATTCGCTGTTAGTCTAGCCTTCGCCTTGCATAAGCACTTTTTCATCGAAAATCCTGTGCCTTAAATTTAAATTCACGGAAAATTCAGGCTTTTGTCGTGAATTTTCTTTGCGTTTTTAGGTGAATTTGTGAATTTAGCCTAAAAAAGCGTGAATTTTCGCTTTGGCATTGTATATGAATTTTTGCATTAAAAAGCGTTAATTTTCGTTTAAAAACCTTGCAAAATAAGGCTTTGATAAAGTGTGTCGCTTTTTACATAGTAGAGATTTTGGGTTTTGTAAAAAAGGGCGGTGTCTTTTGAGTTGCTATAAATCTTGGCGTAGATATTTTTATACATAGGCGTGTCGGTAAAAAAGGGCGTGCCTGTGTCGTTTGCTGTCAAAAAGGTGTGAGCTTGTTGTAAAGCTCGTTTTTCTCGGCGTTTATGTTTTTGACAAGGCTTGAAAATGTGTCTTTGTCGGTGCTTTGCGTTGAATTTAAGGGTATGTTTTTATCAATATTTGCACTTTGCATTATAGCTGAAAGCTCGTTTTTATAAGAGCTTGTGCTTTGCATTGTAACTTCGTCAAAAAGCTCTTGGATTTTTGCTTCAAACCTCTTTTTTACCTCGCCAAAATACTCGCTTTTAATGCCTAAAAGATTGTTAAACCGCTTTTTGCGGCATTGATGAAAATCCTTGATTTTAACACCCAAAACAAAGGCTTTCTAACTTCTCGTAAAATGCCTTTTTGTAGTCCATTTATCTACCTTGAATTTTGATTTAATATTGTAGTAAAAATTACCAACGGTTTCATTAAAATATCCTCAAATGCCCAAAATTTACTCAACTTCACAGGCAAATCTCAGCCCTCAACTCCCCTTAGCTTCTCACTAATCTCCCCTGCTCCAAAGCCTATGATTAAGCCCTCATCATAAACCCTGCCCTCATCATCTACCAAAACCTCGCCTATTCGTTTGATATTTTTCACAAAGATAGCCTTTTTAAAGTGTTTTGCTAAGTCTATTTCTATTTTTTCCTCGCCTGCTGCATACACGGGCAAGATTACAAGGCTATCAACCCCCTTAAAAGCAGCCTTGAAATGCTCTAAATTCGCTACAAGCCTTGTGTAGCGGTGAGGCTCAAAGATAGCTGTGATTTTTGTATAACCTGCTAGCCTTGCATAGTCCTTTGCCGCACTTAAAGTAGCTTCAATCTCTGTTGGATGATGTCCGTAATCATCGATGATGGCGTGCTTTTTATCCGCTAACAAAATGTCAAAACGCTTTTTAATGCCTCGATAGTTTTCAAGCCGCACACGAAGCTCATCAACGCCCTTAAATTCTAAAGCAGCCAAAATAGCCAAAGATGCGTCAATAGCTAGGTGATAACCCATCCCCAAAACACTGAATTTTCCATAGTTTTTAAGCTCAAAGCTCACATAGGGCTTGTAGTCCTTGACACTAACAGCGTAATTTTTTATGTCCTTGCTTGGAAAAAGCCTTGTAGCGTTGATATTTAGGGCTTTTAAAAACTCATCCTCTCCGTTTATGATGCGAATTTTTGCCTGCCTTAAAAAGCTCTCATAAGCCTTGTGAAGTTTATTTATATCGTTTTTATAAAAGTCTAAATGCTCAGCCTCAGCGTTTGTAACTATGGCTAGATGAGGGTTTGCGTTTAAAAAAGAGCTATCAGACTCGTCTGCTTCAAAGATGAGCTTGTCGCTTTCCTTGTAAATCATATTTGAGCCAAATTCCTTTAAAATCGCCCCTATAATCACGCTTGCCTCATTCATAAGGCTTGCCAAAATGCTTGAAGTGGTGCTTTTTCCGTGAGCACCAGCTACGGCAAAAACTTGCTTATCTTGCAAGATTAAGGGCAGGGCTTCCTTGCGTGAGAGGGTTTGAATTTTAAGCCTTTTTGCCTCTTTAAACTCGACATTTTGAGCCTTTATGGCGGCGGAGTAAATGACTAGGTCCTTGCCCTTGACATTTTTTGCCAAATGAGGAATTTGCACCACTATGCCCTCATTTTCAAGCTCTTTTGTAATCTTGCTTTCCCTTAAATCGCTACCGCTAATGTCGTAACCTTTTTCCTTTAAAAAGCGAGCAAGGGCTGAAATGCCTATGCCGCCTATGCCGATGAAGTGAATTTTTTTCAAGTTTTGTCCTTTTTTGAAAAGTTAAATTTTATGGCGAAAAAATTTATAAAAATTACATATTTTTTTAAGCAAATGTTTAAAGTTAAAATTCAGGCAAAGCCTAAATTATGGATTGCCACGCCCCCACTTTGTCAAGGCTCGCAATGACGAAATGCCGTAAAATTCACAAAAACATTTAAATAAAAGTTAAAATTTAGGCAAAGCCTAATTTTACCCACCCCCAAACCCCCTCCGCAAGGGAGGGGGCTTTGATAAAAATTCACGCTTTGCGTGAATTTTAGTAAATAATTTAAAAATTCCATTTTAAAAACGCTAAAATAAAAGCGAAAATTCACACTTGTGTGAATTTTCCGTTAAATTAAATTCAAGGTGCAGTATTTCGAGTTAGAAAATGATTTTTGCGAACGCAGACTAGACTAAAGGTAGCGGTCTGTCAAGTTCGCAAAAATTATTTTATAACCGAAAGACGAACCAAGCCGAATTTAAAAATCCCACAAACCAAACTAAATTTCACTCAACACTCCCAAATTCAAAATAAAAATTCAAGCAAATTCAATTCAATAAAAACTCAAAATTCAAGCCAAATTCACAATCCGCACAAAAATTAAATCTATAAATCAAAGTTTTTGATAATCCTCTCAAATCCCCAAGTTTTCTTTGCTTCATTTGCCCTTGGCACATCAATAATTAGCATTTCCTCTTTTTCGCTCAAAGCCTCTTTAATTTGCCCAAAGGCATCCACAAAAAAGCTATCTCCATAAAACTCCCAAGCCTCATCCTCGCTTTTTGCAAAGCCGATACGATTTACACGCAAAATCGCAGTTGAGCTTAAAAAAGCACGGGTTTTTAAAAGCTCACGCCATCTTTGCTGGGAAAAAAAGGTGTTCGCACAAGGCATTAAAATTATGTCAAGTTTTTTTTGCAAAACAAGCTGCCAAAGTGCGTCAAAATGAGCCTCAAAGCCAAAAAGCACAGCACATTTTAAGCCCTCGTAAGCAAAGCTAAAAAGCCTAAGTTTTGTGGCTTTATTTGCAAAAAAAGCAGCCTCATTCCAGTGGGCATAGGGCATTAGAATTTGTTGTTCGTAGGCTTTAATCTCAGTGGGGCTAATTTTCAAACAAAGCTTTTTAAAGCCTGATTTTTCCACGCTTACATAGGGAGCAATTATAGTAAGCTCATACTTTTTAGCAAGTGCGGTCAAACTAGCCTTTTTACTCTCGCTTTGTTCTTTGATAAGCTGTTTTGACATAGCACAAAGCTCGGTAAAAAAGCTATTTATGACATATTCTCCAAGCACAACAAGGCTAGCACCGCTATCCTTACACGCTTTTAGGTAATAATCAAGCCTCGCATCGCTTAATGGCAGGGTTGGAAGCTGTAGGGCTGCTATCTTACTCATCGATTTGCTCTATTTCTAGCTTGGCTTTTTCAAGCTCGTTTCTAGCGTTTTGGATAAATTTAAGCCCTGCTTTGTAAATTTTAACGCTCTCATCAAGGCTTAAATCCTTGTCATTTAGCCTTTGCAAGGCTTCATTTGCTCTTTTTAAATTTAGCTCGAAACTTTGTGAGCTTTCCCCACTTTTAGCTGAATTTTTAGCCTTTTGATTAAATTCTTGTGAATTTAAACCTGCCTCGCTCTCATTTTGCAAATGCGAATTTGCATCTAAACTTGCCTCGCTGTTACTTTGTGAATTTGTGTTTTGTGGGTTTGAATTCTTTGAGTTTTGCTTTAAATTCAGGGCTTTTTCATTTAAATTTTGTGAATTCTCATCTTGTGAATTTGCGTCTTGTGAATTTTCGTCAAATTCTTGTGAATTCCCATTTAAATCTTGAGAATCCTCGTTTAAATCCTCGAAATTCAAGCTATCTGTCTTATCTTTCATTGATTAACCTTATAATTTGGTGCTTCTTGGGTTATGGTTACATCGTGGACATGGCTTTCTTTGAGACCAGCACTTGTAATCTCAACAAATTCAGCCTTTTCTTGAAAATGCGCTATGTCTCTTGCGCCCACATAGCCCATAGCCGAGCGAAGTCCGCCAAGTAGTTGATGTACCACACTTGCAAGGCTTCCCACATAAGGCACCCTCCCTTCTATGCCCTCAGGCACGAGCTTTTCGCCAGCTGTGCCTTCTTGAAAATATCTATCCGAGCTTCCCCTTTGCATAGCAGCCAAGCTTCCCATACCCCTGTAACTCTTATACTGCCTACCTTGCACGCTAAAAAGCTGCCCAGGGCTCTCATCTGTGCCTGCTAAAAGAGAGCCTATCATTACGGTATTTGCCCCTGCTGCTATGGCTTTGGCTATGTCTCCTGAGTATTTTATACCCCCATCGGCTATAACAGGCACCTTAAATTCACGCGCAGCCTCAGCACAGTCGTCAATGGCTGAGATTTGCGGCACGCCCATACCCGAGATAATGCGAGTAGTGCAAATGCTACCTGGTCCCATTCCTACCTTGATAGCATCTGCTCCTGCCTTGCAAAGTGCTACGGTAGCTTCTTTTGTGGCGACATTTCCTGCGATTAGTTCTGTGTTTGGAAATGCTTTTTTAAGCTCTTTTATGGTGTCAATGACATTTTTTGAATGCCCGTGGGCACTGTCAAGCACTAAAACATCAACATCTGCTTCTATTAAAGCTCTTGCTCTTTCAAGCTGCCCTACGCCTATGGCAGCACCCACTCGAAGTCTGCCGTAATCATCCTTGCTAGCATTTGGAAATTCCTTGCGTTTTTTTAAGTCCTTTATGGTGATAAGCCCCTCTAAATGCCCATCCTCGCTGATAATAGGCAATTTTTCAATTTTATTTTTAAAAAAAATCTTTTCAGCATCATCTAAAGTGCAGCCCTTGTGTGCGGTGATTAGCGGAGGCTTTGTCATCACATTTTCTACCAAATTTTCTAAATTACTCTCAAAACGCAAATCGCGATTTGTAAGTATGCCTATGAGTTTTTTATCATTATCAACCACAGGAACACCTGAGATATGATACTCATCCATAAGCTCTAATGCCTCACGCACCCTTGCTTTAGCACCCACAAAGATGGGGTCTATGATGACACCGCTTTCGCTTTTTTTCACCCTTTTTACTTCCTTTGCTTGAAAAGCAGCGTCCATATTTTTGTGTATGATGCCTATGCCACCAAGCCTTGCCATCATTATGGCAGCTCTATGTTCTGTAACCGTGTCCATAGCCGCTGAGATTAAGGGCATATTAAGGCTAATGCTTTTTGTAAGCTTGGTGCAAATATCCACCTGCTTTGGTAGCACCTCCGAATAAGCAGGTAACAACAACACATCCTCAAAGGTCAAAGCCCTTTTAACTATCCTCATCTTGCCCTCCCATCTTTAATAATCTTTTCTAGGCTCAAAGCCCCATCAAGCAAGCTTTGCTCATCATAAGCCTTGCAAACTAGCTGAGCTGAGACATTTAAGCCATTTTGCGTTTTAGCCACAGGCACACTTATGCCTCCAAGTCCTGCTAAATTCACCGAAATTGTAAAAACATCCTCTAAATACATCTGCATAGGGCTTTTAAAGGCATCAAAGTCAAAGGCAGTTGTCGGGGTTACTGGCATAAAGATTAAATCACACTCGCTTAAAATTTCATTATACTTTTGCTTAATCAAAGCCCTAGCTTTCGTGGCTTTAATGTAGTAAGCATCATAATACCCACTACTTAAAACAAAGCAGCCTAGCATTATGCGTCTTTTTACCTCATCCCCAAAGCCCTCGCTTCTTGAATTCACATATAAATCTTTTAAGTTAGCTGAATTTTCACTCCTTCTGCCATAACGCACCCCATCATAACGGCTTAAATTCGCACTTGCCTCAGCGGTTGCGATTATGTAATAAGCTGCAATGTCAAATTTGCTATCTTGCAAGCTCTTGTAAATGATTTTATGTCCTGCGTTTTCTAAGATTTCAATGCTTTTTAAAAGTGCGTTTCTCACCTCATCGCTACACTGTTCTACATAGTTTTTAATCACGGCTATGGTTAATTTGCGGTTTTCATTGAGCTTGGGGGCGGTTTTTTCGTAAATTATATTTGCACTCGTGCTGTCCTTTTCATCATAAGCTGAGATGGCATCATAAAGAATGGCTGCGTCTTCGACATTTTGCGTTAAAACGCCGATTTGATCTAAGCTTGATGAATAAGCCGCTACCCCATAACGGCTAATGCGACCGTAACTTGGCTTAAAGCCCACACAGCCACAAAAAGCAGCAGGCTGGCGGACAGAGCCTCCCGTGTCTGTGCCAAGTGCGGCAAGGGCTAGCTTTGCGGCAACTGCTACCGCAGAGCCTCCGCTTGAGCCTCCGGGGACCTTTGAATTATCAAGTGGATTAAGCGTTTTGCCATAAAAAGAACTTGCTGTGGTGCTTCCCATAGCAAATTCATCCATATTACACCGTCCAAAGGGAGCAAAACCAGCCTTTTTTAAATTCACAATGGCAGTAGCATCATAAGGGGCGACATAGCCTTGCAAAATCTTACTAGCACAAGTTAGCTCCCAGCCCTTGACACTGATATTATCCTTGATGGCGATGGGGATTCCTATGTGGTGTGAATTTTCGCATTTGTTGCTTGAATTTGCCTTTAAATGTGCTGAATTTTCGCCGAATTTGTCATTTTGACTTGAATTTTGGCTCTTTTGTGAGCTTTGTGAATTTTTAGCCTCTGCGTGTGAATTTGTTGAATTTTGGCTGTCCTTGTCATTTTGAGTCTTCATAGAAAGCGAAGAATCCACGCTTAAATTTACAGTTTCTTTGCCATTTATGGATTCTTCGCTAGGCTCCAAATGACAACTTTGTGAATTTTGGCTTGAATTTGCCTCACTTTCAAAATCTAAATCGCTCAAAGGCTTGTTTAAAAACTGCTCCACAAAAGCACCTAAATGCCTTTGTGCTTTGGCTCTTTCATTTAGCTCTTTTTTAAGTTCTTTAAGCTCGTTTTGGCTTAATTTTAATGCTTCTTTTAAAGTCATTTTTCTTCCTTTCATTTATATACAGCTCCACGAGAGTCCGCCTTGTATGCGTAAATAAGGATTTGAGTCTCGATAATCTCATACAAAAAGCGGTATTTACCAAGTCTTAAACGGTATTTACTCGCCTCGCCCTTGAGCTTGCTTATATCAAGGTCGTTTTGATATGGATTTTTAGCAATTTGCTCAAAAGAGCTTAAAATTCTAGCCCTCAAATCTCTGTGCTTATCTAAGAATTTTTCAAAATCCTTGCTATATATTATTTTATAAGTCATACTTTTTTTTAAGCTCCTCGTGGCTTACGGTTTCGCCTCTTTCTAGGTCTCTTCTAGCCCTTATCCACGCTTCACGGTCAGCCTTGCTTTCCTTAACTTCCCTAAACACTCGCTTTTTATCAAAGCCTTGCTTGCTCACATTTTTAACACCTTTTAAAAGCTTAATAGCATTTATAATTTGCTTTGTGTTTTGTTTACTTATTTCTACTTCTAAGATCATCTTATCCCCCTTGCTGTTTTATAAAGTTCGTTTTTGGCTTAATTTTAATGCTTCTTTTAAGCTTATTTTAATCCTTTCTTAAAATAATTCACTATGTGAGCCTAGTGCAATGCAAGTTAAAAGTAAAATTTGCTCTTGTTTTTTGTAGATTAGCAACAAATTTGGTCTTAGATGGCATTCTCTAAATCCTAAATAATCACCTGTTAGTTTATGATCCTTGTATTTTGGCTCTAAACTTTCATCATTTGCCAATCTTTTAATGATACTTTTTGCCAAGTCAATGCTTTTTTGATCATTTTGCAATTTTTTAAGTCCTTTTTTGAATTCTTTGGAGTATTTTATTTGATATTTCATTTTAAAAGATCTCTAAACAACTCATCCATATCACTGTAAGATTTGTATTTATGTGGATTTTTCTCCATATCCCTTGCTTCAAGTAGCCATTTTTTAGGCTTTATACCCTCTTTAATTGGTTCATTTTTACGCTTTTTTATCTTTGTCTTAATAACTTGCTCGCCTTTTAAACTAAGCTCGCTCACGCTTTTAACGCCTTTTAAGAGCTTGATGGCGTTTATAATTTGCTTTATGTTTTGTTTGCTTATTTCTACTTCTAAGATCATCTTATCCCCTTTGCTGTTTTATAAAGCTTATTTTGGTTTAATTTTAATGCTTCTTTTAAGCTTATTTTAACCTTTCATTTATTTTGCAAAAATTTCCAAAGGATTAAGTTTAAATTGCAACATTTTCGCATTCTCTCGCCCGCCGTCTCCGCCTTTTCGCTGAATGGTAATCTTGCCAAGCCTTAAATTTCCTTGCTTTGTAAGGCTGATTTCGCCTCCATAAAAATTTATCGCCTCATTCATAGCCACAATTTCCCATTTTAAGCCATTGTTTTTTAGGTTTAAAATCCACAATTTCCACTCCATAATCAAGCTCTTTATTAGCGTAAGCCTCATTGGCCATATTTTCAAGCTCAATTAAGCTCAAAGCCAAAAGCTCTTTTTCGTGCTGCTTTTCGCTTATATAATCCCAGCTCACGCCATATCCCACAAGATAAGTGGCTAGTTTTTTTCTCTTTATCTCCAAAGCCTCATTATAATTTTTACACAAATTCATCTCAAGCATTTTAAAAACACCATCATAATTGCACCAAAGCATTACACCGTAACTCATACTTGCCCCTGATACAAAAAACTTTTTTGCTCCAAAAGTTTTAAATTCAAAGTTTTAATGGGATTAAAAAATAATACTTCATTTGGCTTTTCTTTTAAATTTTTAACTACAAAAAGGCAGTATTGTTTTTGTAATTTTGTAGCTATTTTGTGTTCTTTTTCGCTGAGTAAAAATGAGCCTTTGTTTTCGCTTAAACCCTTAACCTCCACGCAAAAAAACTCTATTTCATTTTCAAGTTTAAAATCAAAGCCACAGCCAAGTTCTCTTGTGTCTGTTAGCTTAAAATTCACAAAATGTCTTTTGAAATTCTCTTTAAAATAGCCCTCCGCCGCCTTGCCTGTGGAAATTCTTTGCAAAAAGCCCCTGTCTTTTTCATCTTTTATCTCATCCTCAACAAGTGCTAAAATCTGCTTTTGCAAGGCGTAGTTTTTAACAAAAAAACTAGAAATTAAATCCGCAAAATCATTTAAATTTAAATCCTTAAATTCGTCAAAAACAGCCTTGCAATACCCCCTCATAGCCCTTCCTTGCCAACCCTTTCTTGCATTGTCAAAATACGGGTCAAACTCATCTCGGTAGTTTTTGATATTCATAGCCTTTGCTTCAAGGGCGTAGCCTAGCACATTAAAAGCCTCGATAAAACCGCTAAAACCAAGCGTTTTCAAGCCCAAAGTATCAAATTTGGCTAGAAAAAGTCCGCAAAGTATGAGCTTATCTCGGTTTTTAATGTGAATTTTAGGCATTCAACTTCCTTTTGTTGTTTTTGCTTAAATTCAATGCTTCTTTTGCGTTCATTTTATAAGCCCTTTTTGCTATCAACATAAATTGTGCCTTTATCTTTCATAAATGTAATTCCTTGACATTGTTTTCGTTTAAACTATCAATGATTTGAAATACCTTAAATTTTTCTTTATTAAAGGCTACTTCTCTAAGCCAACCATTTTCGTCAAATTTTTGCCAAAGATGAGCGTAGGTAAATTGAGCGTGAGTGTTCGCACTTACTACGAGTAAATTTTTGAAGTGATTGCCTAATTTCGCATCAATGTGATGAAGTTCAAAATAAGGCTTATTGTTTTTCATCAAAAAGCTAAAATTACTCACTTGACATTTGCCCTTGTATAAGCTCAAAAGCATGAGCCTCATAGAAGTAGGCACGGTTTCGTTTTTGGACTTTGTGCTAATTTTAGCCTTGCGTCTTGTTTGTATTTGAGTTTTAGATAAGCGGACAAATTCATTTTTAATAAGCTCGTCTTTTGAAATTTCAGCAAGGCTTTTTACCTTGCTTAAATTTTTGTTAAAATCTATCTCACTTTGTGAATTTTCTAATCCTTTTAAGTCTTGTAAAATCCTTTCTTTAAAGAATTTTTCGCTTAAAAGTTTAAATTTTTTATCATCAATTTTAATCAAAACAAGCTCGTCATCGCTTTGAATGTTAAAATGTTTATAAAATTCAGACAAACCGCCTATCCTACACTCTCTACTACTACTTTCATAGGGCGTAAAATTCACCTCTTTGCTTGCGTTATTTTGCATAGTGATAAAAATTTTACACTTTTTGTTAGGAAAAAGATGAAGCAAACTTACAGGAATAGCAAGTAAGCCCTTGTCAATCCTACTTTTAGTGAGCTTAATGGTTGTATAATTAAGTGGCATATCGCTTGGGATAATTTTTACATTTTCTTTAATCATCTTTAGCACTTTCTAAAATTTCTGCCTCGTCAGCCTCTTTGAAAGGCTCTAATTGTAACATTATTTCATTTTGATCAATTTCTAAATTACGAGCCTTTAAAACCGCCTCATCCTCATTTTCAGCCTCAACTTCATAGCTACAAAATGAGCTATAAAAAATGCGAACCTTGAATTTTTTCACTTCTTAACCCCCTTGATAAAGCCCAAAAGCACTAAAAAAACTATGCCTATGATGGCTAGTGTGGCAAAGATTACGCTTAAAGGCAGTGGCTCGCTAAACATTTTTTATCCTTGTAAAAGCGTGAATTTTTCTTTTAAATTCATAGCCTTGTTTAAATTGTTTAAAAAATTCAAAGCAAAAAAGCCTTGAATTTTGTGAATTTCTCATTTTAAATTCACAAAATCCTTGAATTTTTTCACAAAAATTCAGCAAAAATTTAAATAAATTCACAGTCAAAAAAGCTACAAAAAGCTCACGCAAATTCTTTGAATTTTTTAGCCAAAAAGTGCGATTTTTCACTTTAAATTCATAGCCTTGTTTAATTTTTATCTCTTTTATAAACAAGTATCGAAATTTCTCTTTATGAACGAAGCAAACTGTTTTACAAAAGAGATTTTTCGCTTTCTTACGAAAGCTCAAAATGACAAGCTTGTGTGGTAAAATCACTATTGTTTTTAAAAATAGCCTAAAATTGTTAAAAAATTCACAGCTTTTATCTCCGAATTTGTGTAATTTTTTTAAATTCACAAAATTTTCACGCATTTTTCATAACCCTCGCACATCTAGCACAAAGGGCTTCCTCGTTTTTTGCTTGAAATTTCCAGCACCTTGGGCATTTATGATGAATGGCTTTTAGTATTTTAAATTCAGCATTTCCCACATTAAAAGAAGCCAAAGCCTCAGTATTTTCAAGGCTTTTTATCTCACTAACCATAAAAAAGTCCTCAATGTCCTCTAAATCCTCGCTTAAAAGCTCGTTGGCACTTGTTTGTAAGCAAAGTTCAAGGGTTGATTTTATGATTTTATCTTTCTTTAAAATGTCAATTTGTTCTAAAAACTTCTCCCTTGCAGCTAACAATAACTCATCATTTATGCCCTTAAATTCATACTCAAAGCCATCTTGCCAAATCAAGTCAAAAACATCCTCTGCCTTGCCCTTAATGATGGCATTTGAATGCTCCAAAGCCTCATCCACAGAGTAGGTCAAAGTCGGTGCAAGTAGCATTAAAAGCTGCTTTGCTATGAGAGCCATTGCACTTTGAGCTGAAACCCTGCGTTTTGAAGCCCTCTCATCGCAGTAAAGCCTATCCTTGCAAATGTCAAGGTAAATTCCGCTTAAATCAACTATTAAAAAATTCATCAAGGCATTGTAGCCCTTGGAATACTCATACTCATCAAAGGCAGCTTTTACAGCCTTAAAAACGCTACTTGCCCTATTTAAAATCCACTTGTCAATGAGTGTCAAATGCCTTGTTTCTAAAAATTCTAAATCATTTGTGTTTGCGAGTAAAAAGCGGAGGGTGTTGCGAATTTTTCGGTATTGCTCGGCTACTTGTTTTAGTATGTTTTCTGAGATTTTTAAATCAGCTGAATAATCACTTAGCATTATCCATAGCCTTAAAACCTCTACCCCATAAGTCTTTGCGACCTTTTGCGGGTCGATGACATTGCCCTTGCTTTTACTCATCTTTTGCCCCTTATCATCGATGGTAAAGCCGTGCGTTAATATGTGCTTGTAGGGGGCTTTTTCGTTGATTATGCAAGAAAGCAAAAGCGAGCTTTGAAACCAGCCTCTGTGCTGATCTGAGCCTTCTAAATACATACTTGCAGGAAAGTCATTTCCCTCAAAATGTTTGGATTTTAAGACCCCATTCCAAGTGCTGCCGCTATCAAACCACACATCCAAAATGTCCTCAATCTTTTCTAAATTCTCTGCCTTAAAACTTGAATTTACGGGCAATAAATCTTTTATTTCAAGCTCCCACCAAGCATCAGCACCCTTTGTTTCAAAGATTTGAGCCACATTTTCTAAAATCTCATCATCTAAAATCACCTCTTTTGTCTTTTTATCCCTAAAAAATGCCAAGGGCGTGCCCCAGTCTCTTTGCCTTGAAATGCACCAATCAGGACGCTTTTCTATCATAGAGCCTATGCGGTTTATGCCACTTTGAGGGTGAAAATGCACTTTTTTTAGCTCCTCGCTTGCAAGTTGCCTTAAAGTCTTGCCGTTTAATTTTGGCTCATCCATAGCTATGAACCACTGCTTTGTGGCTCTGTAAATAACGGGCTTGTGCGTCCTCCAGCAATGCGGATAAGAGTGAATGAAACGAGATTTTTGCAAGACGCTATCCCCTAAAAGCTCGATGATTTTATCATTTGCCTTAAAGACGTGAAGCCCTATGAACTCATCAAGGACATCTTGTGGCATTAGCTTTTTTTCACGTAAAGTCTCATCAAAGCACCCCCCGTCATCAACAGGCATCAGAGTCTCTATATCATAAGCAAGGCAGGCATAATAATCATCCTCGCCGTGTCCAGGAGCTGTATGCACTAGCCCACTGCCTCCGTCCATAAGCACATATTCGCCCATAATAAACAAGGACTTCCTTGAATTCAAGGGATTTATGGCGTGAAGCCTTTCTAGCTCTGTTGCCTTAAACTCTTTTTGCACCTTGCCCTTTGACAAGCCCTTTTGCACCATACTTTCAAAAAGAGGCTTTGCGAAGATTAGCCCCTCCTCGCTTAAAACATAATTTTCATTTGGATTTAAGGCTATGGCTTGATTTGCAGGCAGGGTCCAAGGCGTGGTAGTCCAAATGACAGCCCTTGCTTTCTTTACGCCAAGCTTTTTTAAGGCATCGCTATCAAGCTCAAAGCCCACAAAGAGCGAGTAATCCTCTTTGTCCTCATACTCTACCTCAGCCTCTGCAAGGGCTGATTTTGCTGCCCAGCTCCAAAACACAGGCTTGCTTCTTTCGATTAAAAGCCCTCTTTTTGCTACCTCGCACAGGGTACGGAAAATGCTTGCCTCAAAGGCATAGCTCATTGTAATATAGGGCTTATCCCAATCCCCTAAAATCCCAAGCCCCTTAAATTCAGCCTTTTGTATGTCTATGAATTCTTGTGCGTGCTTGCGGCAAAGGGAGCGAATTTCTTTTTTGCTAGCATTTTTTTTGTCCTTTAATTTCATCTCAACTTGTTGCTCGATAGGCAGTCCGTGGCAGTCCCAGCCGGGCGTGTATGAAATTCTTTCACCCTTAAAATAATGCGTTTTTACTATGCTTTCTTTTAAGATTTTATTTAGTGCGTGTCCTATGTGAATGTGTCCGTTTGCGTAGGGGGGTCCGTCGTGCAGCACAAAGCTTGAATTTGCCTTTGCATTTTTTGCCTTCATCTTTTTATAAGCATAATCTTGCTTAAACCATTTTTCAAACCGCTTGTTTTCTTTGTTTGCCAAATCTGCTCTCATCTCAAAGCTTGTATTTGGAAGTAGTAGGGTGTCTTTGTAGTTCATTGATCTGCCTTGATTTGTTTTGGTAATTTTACTTAATTTGTGTTTAAATTTGACTTTATTTTGGCTATAATTCATAGAAAAAAGAGAAAAAATGAGACATTTGCTTTTGATAATAGGGGCTAAACTAAAACTTAACAAAAACTACAAAGACTACATAATTAGGCAGTATAAGGCTGTATTTAAGGAGCTAAATGAATGCCTTTGCTTTGATAAAAGCACCAAAGAACTGCCCTTTTTGCTTGAAGCTTGGAGTAATGAGTATGATTTTATCACCATCTTTACAAGCAGCGAGCTTTATGGAACAAATGCAAAGATAGTAGCTACCTTGGGCGAGGATTCCTTGGTGCTTAAAAATGAGCTTTTGGTGCCTAGCAAGGCTATAAAATGGGTTGAAAATAGCTTTTTGATGCAAATTGGTTCTTGTCAGATCAATGTCCTTAAAAGCTCTATCAATGAAAAACTGCCTCCCTTGCTTTGCGAGGTGAAGCATAATTTTGACTTTTTTTGTCTAAGGGATATGGATGAAGAAAGTGTGCTTATACTGCTTGATAGTCTGGCAAAATCCTACGAAATAGAGCTTTTAAGCCTTTCTCTTTTGGAAAATCTTGTTTTAATCAAGGCCGTGGGGGCTAAATTTAGCAATCTTGAAAGCTTTTTGCAAGCCACAAAAACGCTTTTTAATCAAAAGATCATTTGGGGGGCTGATCCCATTGAGTTCATAGCCTCAAAGCTCATTGAAAAAAAGCTTAAAATCTCCTTTGCTGAAAGCTGCACGGCTGGGCTTTGTGCTAGCGAACTTGCCCGATTTAACGGCATTTCAGCCATCTTTGAGGGCTCGCTTATAAGCTACTCAAACCGCTTAAAAAACGAGTGGCTAGGCGTTAGCGAGCTTGTTTTACAAAATGAATACAGCGATAAATGCGTTTATTTTATGCTAAAAGGCACCTTTAAGACAAGCGATTGCGATTTTGCCCTTGCCATTAGTGGAGTAGCAGGAGATAGCGATGATAGAGGAGTGAAGGCAGGAACTGTTTTTATAGGGGCTATGTATAGGGATGGATCATTCTTGCAAGAGAGTTTGCATTTTAAGGGAGATAGAAATTTCGTTCGTTATCAAACGGTTTTGGCTAGCTTTATGTTGATGATAAAATTAAAGCCTGAGATCTTTTTTTGAGATCTTTCATAGCTTTTTTATAAATTCTTGGCTAATTTTAATTGAAGCTAATTTTGTCCTATCATTTTTGGCAAGATCTTATATAAGACTCAAGACAACCTAAATGATTAATTTATTCTCATTTTTAGCAAGAATTTATGTAAGGCTTGAGCTTGAATTTTGACCTTGTATTTATTTTTATCTCTTTTAAATTAAGCATAAAATTTCTTTGATTCCCTTAAATTTAGCTAAGCTATGTTTGATAAAAGCTCTTCTACTGTGCAGTTGCAAGAGCACGAAGCAAAAAATTCACAGTTTCCGTTGATATGCTTTCATACCGTTGCAAACTTGAATTTAGCATATTTTACCCTATAATGAGCCTTTGCTCCTTCTACTACACAGTTACGAGCCCGGCCTTGTAAAAATAGCCCTTAAAAACTTTCATCACTCAGTTTCTAATGAAACTTCGATGTGCTGATTTTTTGCATTCTTTTGTAATTAAAATTCTAAGTTGTTTAAAAATCTTAGATAAAAAATTTGTAAAATATGACAGTTTTTTGCAATTTTAATGGCTTTGTATCAAGGCAAATATTTAATAAGCTATTGCAAACTTAGCCTTTAAAATTCAACAACATACTTGTTTTTCACCTTGTAAATCCTAACTTAAAGCTATTTTATGTAGTTTAAGTTAAATTAAAGCTTAATTTTTTCTCCACACTAGATCTATGATGACAACTGCTCTAAATTCTCGCGAATCTTATAAAAGTCGCTTCGTCATAATTTTGTGAATTTGAGCGTGAATTTTTTGAATTTAAGGCTGAATTTTGTGAATTTTCTTTTAAATTTTCGCCACACTTTGATAAATTCAGCGAATTTTATAATTTTATTTCTTTGTAAGCTAAATGTGCCTTGTTAAAGCTTGAATTTTTTGAATTTAAGGCTGAATTTTCAGCCAAATTCAGGGATTTTAAGGCTGAATTTTATGAATTTTTCGCATTTTGTGAAGTGCATCTATGGCAAAAACATCGTTTTATAGGGCTTCTCATTTGTGAAAGGCTATGTTGTAGGATTTTGCTAGTGTAATTACCCTTTGTGTGCCTATGACATAAAGTGTGATTTAAAACTCTATAAATGCCTTAAACAAAGGCTCTAAATTCACGCCCTTGTCGTCTTCGATAAGGCATTTCTGAATTCATCAGTATTTAAAAGGGCTTTGCTAAATTAATTTTTGCTTGAAAAGGACTTGCTATCAGTATTTTAGAATGAAATTTCGTTTGTGGTTGAAGCCTTGAATTTATCATCATAAATGCCAAAAGCACCGAATTTTTTACCCAAAATTCTTGCCATTGCTGAGTGGTTTTACCATATCCAAAAAGCGATTTTTCATACCTGAACCCTTTTTTATACCCTTAAAAATTCACAGTGAATTTTAATTGTAATTTTTAAAAAAATTAAAAAAATTAAAAAAATTAAAAAAATTAAAAAAATTAAAAAAATTCAAGCCCTCATTTTAAGCCCTTTAAAAAGGCGAATAATCCAAAAAAGAATGCTAAAATTCAGTGGACACCTCGCTTGATAGTCAAAAATCCCCCTTGTTAAAAATCGCTTATCTTTGCTAGTTTTAGGATTTTTGCCTTGCTTGAATTTAATCAAAAATTCACGCATTGGCTAAAATTTTTAAACCTATGTGAATTTTTTTTAAGCCCTCATAAAAGGCTTTATTGCCGGCTTTTAAGCTACTCTCAACATTTAATGACAAAGCTTGATATGTTGTAATGATTAAGGCATTTTTTAAGTACAAAAGCTAGCTTAAAAGAAACACAACCTAAACAAAATATAAGCCTTCATTAGCCAAAATGCCTTAAAATTCACCCTCAAAGGAGAGAGGATGAGTTTTATAAATGAATATTACATATGGTTTAAGGCTGTGCACTACATAGGCTTTGTAACCTGGATGGCTGGGCTTTTTTACCTACCAAGGCTCTTTGTTTATCACAGCGAAAACAAAGACAACCCAGCCTTCACCTCAATCATAAAAATACAAGAAAGAAAGCTTTACAAAGGCATACAAACACCAGCTATGGCTTTAAGCCTAATCACAGGGCTTTGTATGCTAGTAGCAAACAAAGATCTTTTAGCCCAGCCTTATTTTCATGTTAAACTTAGCCTTGCTGTGCTTTTACTGATCTATCATTTTGATACAAGCAGATATTTAAAACAGCTTCAAAATGATAGTTGCAAAAGAAGTGGGAGATTTTTTAGGCTTTATAATGAGATCCCAACCCTACTATTCATAGCCATAATCATAAATTTCGCCCTTGCTGGGGTGCTTTAAAATTGAATTTAAACTCATAAAAGCTTTTCAAGCTTGAATTTTCTTCAAAGTAGCTAGCCTTTAAGAGCTTTTTAAAAGTTTTTAAATAGCTTTTTAAATAGCTTTTAAATACAGTTAAATGACCTTAAATTCAGGCTAGTTCTTAAATTTAAGCTTGTTTTAAATTTTTTAACTAGCCAAAAAACAAGGTGCTTTTATCGTACTTCATCAAGCTCAAAATAACAAAGCCTTTAAGTTTCTTAATCTTACCCGCAACAACAAAAGAACCTTACATATTTTAATTGTAAGGAAAATTTAAAATCAAAAAACCCTTAATTTGATCCCCTTTGTGTCTCAGGTGCAAAGATCTGACAAAAAATTCCTGCAAAAAGCACGGTTGCAAAGACAACCCAAAGTGCTAATTCTATAGAAAAACTCTCAGTTATCACAGGCAAGAAAAAGGTCCCCAAGGCACCACTTATCCTAGAACAGGCTATCACAAGCCCAACCCCAGAAGCCCTTAAAGCCGTTGGAAAAAGCTCAGGCGTATAAGCAAACTCAAGCACCCCAGCCCCTGCTAGTATGCAAGAAAACAAGGAAATTAAAATGATAACTGCAAAAGAAGGAAGCGTGCCTGTAAAGCTAGCTAAGATGATCATAATAAGAGCCAAGGCATAAAAGCTTCCCACCAAAAAAAGCCTCCTTGAAATCTTAGTGATAATATAAAAGCCAAGCACAGAGCCTATAAATAAAAAAATATTATAAACTATGCCACCAAGATAAGGATCCTCAACATTTAAAACCTTTAAGATAATGGGTATAAAGGTGCTTATGGCAAAGTATGGGATAACTTGTGCCCCATAAAAAACTATGCCAACAAGGGTGTTTTTAAGCCATTTTGAGCTAAAAAGATCAAAATACCTACTACTTTTTTGTTCTTCTTCTTTTTCAGGCAAGATGACATTAGCACCAAAATACCTCTCTAAGACCTCTTTTGCCTCTTGTATCTTGCCTTGTTTGATTAAAAAATAAGGACTTGAAGGACAGTTAAACCTAAACAAGGCCACGACAAAACTAGGCAAGGCTGAGCTTAACAAGATATACCTCCAAGCCTCATCTCCAAGATTTTGCATCCCATATCCCACCACATAAGCAAGGGCATACCCTCCAACCCAACCTATCATCATGGCTGAAAGAAGCCTTCCTCGGTATTTCTTAGGTGTAAGCTCATTTACCAAGGATATGCCTACTACATAATCAGCACCCAAAACAAGCCCTAAGATCAAACGCAAGATAAAAAGCTCAAAGGCTGAGCCTACAAAAAACTGTGCCACTGAGATCAAAGCAAAAAGAGGCATGGTACACACAAAAATAGGCTTTCTACCTATCTTATCAGCTATAAACCCAAAGATCAAAGAACCAAAAAATAGCCCAAGCAAGGAAGCAGCCCCAATGGCTCCCAACCACCAAGAATCAAGATCTAAGGATCTTTGAGCCAATATCATAGTAATGCCTATGATGCCTAGTATAAAGCCATCACAAAACTGCCCTCCAATGCCAGAAAAGCCTATTCTCAAATGAGTTTTATTAAGAGGCAGATCCTCAAAATTCACAGCCCTCATCACAGATCCCCTGCTGCTCGTTTTTGCTCCCACCAAAGCCTTAAATTCGCACCTATGCTTCTTAGAGGATCAGGTGGGATATAGCTTGGCTTTGCGGTTTTTAGGATAAAATCAAGAGTGGATGAGCTTTCCTTTGCTATGAGATCTACTAAATACCTTGCAAGATAAACGCCCTTTGCCATTCCTACTCCATTACTAGCACTAATAGCATATACATTTTCTGCCACCTCACCAAACAAGCTTTGATGATTTAAGCTCATACACAAAACGCCTCCCCAGGTATAATCAAATTTCTTATGTTTAAGCTTTGGAAATCTAGCCTCAAAGGAAGCCCTTGTGCTATTGTAAGCCCTTTTTAGATCATGATCAGAACAAGTTAAATTTGGACGAAAATCAAGTAAATTTCTAACAAAGATCCTTCGATCAGGTGTAAAACGCACAGTTGTTCCTGCTGGATGAGCTGAGGTTAAGCCATAAGGCCTTATGTTTGAAAAATGCCTTGTAAATTCATCGTTGCTTAACTCCTCTGTCATTGAGGCATAGGTAAAAATGGGAGCAAGCTTGTTTTTAGCTAGGCCAAAAACTTCTAAGAAAGGATCAAGCGTTAAAATGCAAGTTTCATATTTTATACTAGCATTTGCTGTTTTTAAAAGCTTTTTCTTAAATTCAAGCACAGGGCTTTTTTCAAAAACCATAACATTTTCAGGCAAGTTTTTAACAAGCCCACGAATCAAAGCACTGGGATTCATTAAGATATTATCAGGGGTGAAAATAGCCTCCTTGTAATAACTAGTCCCAAGCCTTCTTTCTAGCTCATCTCCTACAAGTCTTTCAAAGGCAAAGCCACAAGGTCTTAGATGGGCTTCAAAGGCATCAAGCCCTGCTATGTTTGAGTCTTCGTGAGCACACATATATTTTCCAGCCTTTTGCCAAGAACAGTCAATATTATGCTTATCTACAAGCTTACTTAGATAATCAATTGCATAGCAATTTAGCTCATAAATTTTCCTATCATACTCAACATTTGGCTCGTTTCCATCAAGATTATGCGGAAGATCTATGATAAAACCAGCATTTCTACTACTTGTTCCTTGTCCTATTTTAAGAGCTTCTATGAGGGCTATCTTGGCATTTTTGTATTTATGGGCTAAAAAATAAGCCGCACTCACCCCAGCAATACCAGCTCCAACTATGACAAAATCCACCTCCAAATCAGATTCAAGCCTCTTACCTAGGATCTGATTTTTATCCCTACAAAGCTCAAACCAAGCTATTTTTCATCCACATTTGGAAGATGCTTAATCTTGCTCATCTTTGCTCCTTTGTTTTTGTGCCTATTATAGCACGGTGCGAGAAATTAAAAAAAAAAAACAAAAAGCCTTGTGAATTTATTAGCCTTATAACAAAGTGTAACAGTGCAGATTAAGGAATACGGATAAATTCACGCAAGGTATATTCAGATCACGGATTACGGAGTACAGATTATGGATAAATTCACGCAGAGCGTGAATTTTAAAGCTATGAATATGGAAAAACGCAAAATTGCAAGAATTTAAGCAAATAGCGAACAAGGCGAACGGACGAAGTTTGTTTTGAATGGCAAGAAATGTTAAATTACAAGCCGAACAAGAGTTGATAAGGCGAACAGACAAAGTCTATTTTGAATGGCAAAAACGCAAAATTACAAGGATTTGAACGAGAGCGGACAAGGCAAACGGACGAAGTGTGTTTTGAATGGCAAGAAATGTTAAATTACAAGCCGAACAAGAGTTGATAAGGCGAATGGATGAAGTTTGTTTTTGCTATGAATTTGACAAGGCGAAGTATTGCGAGACGATTTTAAGGGTTGTGCAGTGAAAATCGAACAAGGCTAGGTAATGAAACCTGCCGCCGTGAGATTTTCACAAACTCCCTTAAAAGCGTCCGCAAGAATTCGCCGTTACAAAACGGACAAAAAGCCAAGAGGACAAGCCGTTAAACAAAAAGTCCTTATTTAAAAGCCTTTTTCAGCACTTCTTTATACTCTTTATCGCTTACCTTTTCAAGCCACACAACATTTTTGCCGTCCTTAACGCCTGTAAGTGCTATGTGCGAGCCACTTTGTTTGTCTGTTGCACCGTGAAAATGCCTTAAATTCGGCGGACAAAGGATGGTATCGCCCTTGGATGCTAGCTGCACCACGCCTTCTTCGGTAGCTGTGATGATGACGCCTTCCGTTACGATGAGCGTTTGCCCTGCAGGATGCGTGTGCCAAGCACTTCTCGCCCCCGCACTAAACTCCACAAGTGCGCCTCCAAAGGGACGAAAGTCTGTGCTACCAAACATTCGAGTAACTTTGACCTCGCCTGTGAAAATCTTGCTATCGCCCTTTGAGCTAGTTAGCGAGCCAAATTTCACTAACTCTTGCGAATTCTCGCTCTTGGCTAAATTTGCTGTGTCAGCTGCATTTGCCATACTTAAACCTCCTACAATCGCCATTAAAGCGATGATTTTAAATTTTGCAGTCATTTCTGCTCCTTTCTTTTTTCGGCTTGTCTTGCGGACGCTTTTGCGGGGAGACACTTCGCAAACTTCGTGCGGATGAACTACATTGTTCTATCCGCACTCGTTCGCTCGTGCGTAAGCCAAAAATCGCCTCGCAATACTTCGCCTCATACACTCTCGTTCAAAACACACCTTGTGCGTGAATTTTTTGGCAAATTTGCGTAAAATTCACGGAATTTTGCAATTTTTTGAACACCATTTGACAAGGCGTTGTATCTTGAGTGGATTTTTGTCGTTTTGAAGTTAAAATCGAGCAAGGCTAGGCAATATAGCCTGCCGTAGCGAGATTTTAACGAAATCGGCAAAAAGCCGCCAAGAGACAACGCCGTTACAATTTCTAAACCCCTATTTTCCACTAAAAACAGGAAAATATGAATGTTCGCCGTAATCCCTAAACGCCAGCCCTTTCAGCACCCCCATATCCGCCTCACTTATGCTAAAATCAAGCTGAGCGTTACTTGCTATGTGGGCAGGATTTGCACTTTTTGGCAGGGGGCAAACTCCAAGTTCTAAGCAGTAGCGAATGCAAAGCTGAGGCACTGAAACGCCGTAGTTTGCGGCGATTTTCATAAGTCTTTCGTCTTTTAAAAGC
>NZ_QHLI01000003.1 GCF_006864425.1 Campylobacter troglodytis
TTTTTGAATTTTTTCACATTCTTTAAGGCTTAAAATTCTAATATTTTTGATTATTTTATTGATGCTTTGGCGAGAATTTTTGCTTAATTTTGCAAGTTTAGAGGCTTTAATATTTTGCATTTTTAATTGCTTTAATATCAAGGTTTCCCCAAAAATTACGAGTGCGTAGCACGAAGTAAAAAATACTTCAAAATTCTTTAAATTTAGCCTTTGAAATTTTGAAATGATTGATATACTTGTTTTTCATCTTATAAATCATAATTTAAAACTCATTTGTTTTAGTTTAAGTTGGATTGAACCTTTATTTATTGTTAAATCTTTTGTATAGAACGCAACAAATGCCTCTGTGCGATAGTTTATATCAACATAATCGAGGTTTGTAGCATACTTAAGAAACTTGTTAATTAACCGCACACTTTGTATTCCCCATTCTATTTTGTAAATTTTACCACTCAACATATCATAATCCAGCATATCCAAATTTAACCCATAATACGCCAACATTTTATTATATTTTTCCTCTCCATTTGGTAAATTGTTCAATTCACACAATTTCTTAAACTCAAGGTAGCTAGGCTATAATACATAGGGCGTATAATATAGCAAAATCCCTATGAAATAAATTATCCACACTATACAAATAAAGTCAAAATAATCTTTTTAGGTTTTAGGTGTTTTTTTATTTGCATATTCATTTTGTGACTCTTATTGCAAATGTAAATACTTTAGATTGTTTGCGTTGAAACAAAAGTTTGAAACGATTTACAAAGTTAATGGTGCGTTGGGATAGTGTGTCTGTGGCTAAAACATTTTTTGTATTATTATTTATTGTGCTAACCGTAAAAATACCTTTTTCTATAATTTTATCTTGCATAAATCTAACTTCTATGCAACGAGCGTAAGCACTGTTTATTTTATCCACATTTTCATTGTCAAGTGTAATTTTATCTATTTCACTCGGTTTGTCCCATTTGTTAAAATCAAATACAAAATCCAACATAGTATAACTTATATCTGCACAATCTGCGTAGTCTTTAATGTTATCAATTATCTTTTTGGCATTACTCATATTTACACACTCCTTGTGTTGTTTCCACATTTTTCACATCAAAAAGGTTATTTTCGTATGGTATGTGATATAGTCGCGAAGTCCTAATTCCTCCTCCCTCACAACCATCAATATAAAGAGCAAAGTATTTTTGTATATATCTTCTTGCTTGATAACTTGTATCTTATTGCCGTTGTTGTCTATATATAAAACAATGTAGCCTACTATTTATATTCTATTATACTTAGTCTTCATTCTCAAGCTCTCAACCTCCAATAAAAAATTATTTGATAATATGTCATTTTTTGTGATGGTATAGCTCCAACACCAAGCTAGTGCGATATGCCAATCTTTTATGCTTCTGCATATAAGTCCTTGTCAAATATATAAACTCCGCTACATTTTTCACACAATTTATCAGCTTTATGAAATTACCAATCTACAAGTTTCTTTGAAAAATTTGCAATGACAAATAAAGGGGCAAATACTAATACAAAGATGATGAGCATAATCTTTGCTGCACTTTTTAGTTTGAGTTTAGCCACATTTTACCCTCAAATGCACAATCTAGCATTGCAAACACCATAAAATCGCTTTAACCTATCCAAACTTATCCATTCTCTTAAAAGTTAGAGACTATTAAATCCAAACAAATTTTAAAGCACTTGAAGTATGCTAGTATTTAACCCCACTTCCTTTTCCTTACTCTCATCAATACCTCTTACATAATCTTTTTGTAAATCAATAAACCTTCCATAGCCATATTTTATCTCAGCCTTGTTTCGTTTTTCTTTAAGCATTTTAGCAATAAATTTTGGCATCTTTTTAGGGATTATTAGTATGTATTCATAAATGCTATAAGAAACTCTTATACTAAAAATTCTATAAGCAAAATATGCCTTATCATAAAGTTGTGTTAATGATTCTAGCATAGCTTTTAAGGCATTATTTGTAGCTAAATCATTTAAAGAATCATCCTTGCTTATAGCTTCAAAATTAATATCTAAAAATTCATCTATTTTATAAATTTGGCGATTGATACTTTTAGCTAAAATGACCTAGAATTTTTCCTAAGCCATTTGAACAAAATTTTATACAAATTTTCATTCTTAACTTTGACATTAGTTCTAAATTCAGTTTCCTTTAAGTGCGTGAGAAATTCACTTGCCGTGAAAATGGCTTAATCTAGCCTTTGCAAAGCCCCTTTTGCTTGCAGTTACGAGTGCGTAGCACGAAGTAAAAAAATTCACAATTGTTAATATGATTCCAACCATTTGCAAGCTAGTTTGTGCTATGCTTTACCCTATAGTGAGCCTTTGTGCCTTCTTGCAAAGTTACAAGACGCGTAGCACGAAACAAAAAATCAACCAAGTATTCATTTGAAGCTTTTGTGTAATTTTCACTTTATTTAAGCTCTGCAAAGTCCCTTATGATAGGCAATAGCTCTTTGGTAGAACAATATTTTACGACCTGCATATAAACGCTAAGCTAGCGTTTAGCATTTCTTCTAGTATAGTTGTGAATGCGTAGCATGAAATAAAAACATAGGTGTCTTTTTTACAGCTTCACACCCACGCTTTTCCCTTACTCTTTTTGCACCAAAGTAGCTCTCACCATCTTTGATTTCACCTTTTAAAAAGCTTCTCACACTCTTTGATGGTTAAAATTCGAATTTTTTTGAAAATTTTGAACAAACTTTGATTGCGAATTTGACAAAGTAGAGCATTTTTTTAGCCTCTAAATCAAGTCTTCCCCAAAAATTGCGAGTGTAATGACACAAAAAAATACTTCAAAATTGCCCTAAATTATATCTGTGAAATTCGGAAACAAACTATGTATTTATTTTTCATATGTATTAATCATAATCTTAAGTTATTTATCTGAGCTTAAATTTTGAGTATAACTGTCTTTAATGTGTGTCAATGTAAGAAATTTTAAGATAGATTTTCCTTTCAAATTCACAAAAGCAAATTTAAAAGGAATACTAAATTTAGTGGCAACCACAACCCCCACTTCCACAACCACAACCTCCGCCGCCGTGATGATGATGCCCATGATCATGTCCTCCGCAACCGCAGCTATGAGAGCCAGCCACTATACCTGTTAAAAGCTCATCCTCAGTAGCCTCTCTTGCTTCAAGTAGATTGAGACTAAAAAGTAGATCCTTGCCTGCATAGGGATGATTGTAGTCTATGGTAACATTTTCATCGCCTATATCCTTGACGCTTACTCTCACAGTAGCACCGTCCTCACCCTCGCCAAAAAGCTCCATTCCTACCTTTAAATCAATGCCTGCAAACTGTTCCTTTGGCAGACTTTGAATGGCACCCTCATCATAATCACCAAGTGCCTTGTCCTTTTTTATGATAACATCGGCATTTGAAGGGCAATCAAGCTTTTCAATCTCACTTTCAAGACCGTCTAGGATCTGTCCCTTTCCAAGTATGAAAGATAGAGGTGCGGCGTGAGTGTTGCTCTCTAAAAGCTCACCTGAACTTGCATCTTTAAGCTCATAATACATAGAGACTACCGAATTTCTTGCTATTGGCATAGTTTCTCCTTTTTTTAAAATTTACTTAAATTAATGATAAATTTAAGCCTTGATTAATTTTACAGTTTAAATTTTAATATTCCTTGCAAAACTTGAATTTTTAGTGCATTATTTACGGTTTGGTGCAGCTTTTGCCTCTGCACTTTCTGGATAATCAGCCTTTAAAGCCTTATAAAAACCATTTGCCCTTTTTGTATCACCAACCTTATCAAAGCTTATTGCTGTGTGATATAAAAGCGTTGGCATATAATCTATCTTCTTAGAATACAAAGAAACGCTTTTTTGATAAGAAACTATGGCACCAGCATAATTTTTTTGCTTGTATTCTATCTCGCCTAAGTAAAAATGAGATCTTGCTGGCTTGAATTTTTTACCTACTAGAAATTCAAATTTTTCCTTCGCAAGTGCTAATTTGTCCTTGGTTTTAAATTCAGCCAAGGCTAGTTTTAAAATTTCTTCTGTGCTTTTTTTCTTCCAAGTATCATCTTTTTTCACTGTTTGTGTTGAATTTGTGTCTATATTTGTAGCATTATAATCTAAATTTAAATCCTTGCCTATGTAGGCACTCATAAGCTCGTTAAGCTCTCCTAGAATTTGTTTAATTTGTTTATTATTTGCTTCTTGGGTTTTGCTCAAATTTTTAAGCTCTTCGTCTAATTTTTTGACAGTTTGTTCAAGCTCCTTAAGCTTGGTATTGGACTGACTATATTGAGAATTTATGCCCTCTAAGGTACTTTGTAGCCCCTCTACCTTCTCGGCTGTGGCATCGAGTTTGGAATTTGCTTGAAGATAGTTGCCATTTAAGACATCAAGTCTATCTTTTAAGATCTTTTCATTTGAGGTTAAGCCGTAACTAGCACCGTTTATATTGCCAGCGTCAAAGGCTGAAACCTCACCGTAAAAAAAAGTAGCCCCAAAAAGAGCTACCACAAAAAAAGTCTTTTTCATTAAAGACCTGGGATACCGTCAAGCTTAATTTCTGCACGGCGATTTTTAGCATCGCATTCTGGTGTTTTGTCTGTGCAAACTGGCTTTGACTCACCAAAACTTTTTACTGAAACTTGCTTTGCATCCACTCCAAGCTTAACCAAGGCTCTTTTTACAGAATTTGCCCTTCTTAAACCAAGAGCTTGATTATACTCATCAGTTCCCCACTCATCGCAGTGTCCCTCAACAGCTATCTTAACTCCGCCTGTTCTACCCTTAGCCAAACCAGCACCAGCATCTATGACAGACTGTGCTTCTGGCTTAATGTCATACTTATCAAAGTCAAAGTACACAACAGGTCCTCCACTGCCAAATCCAGCACCAAAGGAATCAAGCCCACCAGATGCACCACCACCAGTAGCGTTTGCCTGATCAGCACTTTTTACACGAGTATTACCACCTTGAGGGGCACAACCACTAAGAACTATCGCAAACAATGCAATAGAGACTAAGAGAATTTTCTTCATCTTTTACCTTTCAAAATAAAATTTAACGAGAAATATTTTAGCATTATTTTTATAAATATTAACTAAATTTACCAATCAATAGACAAAATTTTACCCAGTTTTAATGGAAAATGAAAGCTCTTGTTTGCATTAACTCTAATTACACCAAGTGCTGTTTGGGAACCAAAATACTTTATAAAGACTATGCTTCCTCCATCGCTTGAAAACCTTGGAAAGATGTTTTTTCCATTTGCTGTAAGCTGTCTTATATAATCACTTTCTGTGCTCATTAAATATATATTAAACACCCCTCTTTGATTTGGCTCTCTGCTTGAATACACAAGATAGTTTTTGTAGGTTGAAACCGAGCTATTGTTTTTGCCGTGAAAGATAATTTGCTGGGCATCGTTTGCCCCTATGCTTTGCAAGAAGATATTAGGATAGCCTAAACGATCAGAAACAAAGACTATCTTTTGATCGTTTTCTATAAACTGAGCTCCCACATCAATGCCAGAATAAGAACTTACCTTTTGAAGTGTCTTTTTTTTAAGATCATACACATAAATATCAGGCTGATCATCAGGTGCCATAGTAAGCAAAAGCTTGTTTTCATCCTCGCTTACATCGCTTGCTACTAGCATACCCATACTAGAAATAATCCTTGCTGCCTTGTTTGAATTTAGATCATATCTATACAGAGTGGGAATGCTTTGATCATAAGCTGTGTAATAAAAGGCACTTTGTTCTTTATTTGCCCATTTGGGAAACAAATTTAAGCCCCCACCAACCACCACAGTTTGATAAGTTAGTGTATAATCTGCCATTATGATCTGGCTCTTACCAGAGCCATTAGCCCTTGCTATTAAAATTTTGTGATCCATCCACTCAACAGGAGCAAGCCCCAGATCTCGCACAGATTCCTTTATACCCTTGTGAGCTAGGAAAGGATACTGCTCTATCTTATTTAAGGCATAGGTCCTTTTTGATTTTTCAGCACCATCAGCCTTAACTGTAACATTTAAATTTAATTTATTTCCACTTTTACTAAGATCGTATTCAAGTACATAATTTCCCTTTTCATCTCCACTTTCAAGCACCTCGAAATTTGAACTGACCCTTAGATCATTTAACATAAGATTATAAAAATTTATTTTTAGGGTAGGATCCTCTAAATTTGATAGATCCTTAATGATGATCTTAGGAAGAACTTGTCCTCTATTTACTATATAAAGAGCATCTTCTGCAAGGCAAAAGGTGATTAAAGCAAGGGCTAAAAAAAATTTTTTCATGTATTTTCCTCTAACATAGTAATAAGCTCATCGCTTAAAATCGCACTGCCTTGATAGGCTTGATTATTTGGCGGAATGGCGATGTATTTGCCTTGTAAATTTTCTAAAAAATCCATAACCTTTTCGTCAAATTCAGCGTTATAGCTTTGATTAACAAAAGTATATTTAAAAATTCCGTTACTTTCAATTATAAATTCAAACTCAGCCTTAAAATTTCCATTTTTTTCATACAGAGTCCAATTTTCCTCAAATTTTCTTCTCAAAGTGCCTAAGAATTTATCATATAGCCCTGTTTGTTGCTGAGTGGCACTTTCTCCTACCTTTTCATCTTTTTTGGCAATTAAATTATCATTTAGTTTTTTATTTTCTTCTTTTTTTGCCTTTGTTGTAGTTTTTTGAGATTTGGCTGAGGATTGAACCTTTGAGCTTTTTTCTTCTTGAAATTCTTTTATATTTCCAAACAAGGAATTTATATCGCTTGCCTTTTGTGTTTTTTCTTCTGTTTTGATCATTTTATTTGTAGTTTCCTTGCTTTCTTCTTTAATTTCAATCTTTTCTTGCAAGGGCTCAGGAAGCTGTGGACTTGGTGCTTTATACTCGCCAATTTCAATATCTATAAAGCTATTTTCAAGATCTGTATATTTTACAAACACCTTGCTTTCTTTATTTACCTTATAAAATACAAAAAATATTAGCCCCATATAAACAACAAGAGCCAACAAAAATGCATTAAAATAACCTATACCATAATCTCTCAAAGCTCACTCCGTTTGTAAAGAAACCTTATTAAAGCCTAAATTTTTAACAGTTTTTAAGACAAAGATCACATCATCATATCTTAGATCCTTATCTGCTCTTATAAAAACAGGCTCATCTAGCTTAAAGCTTGATTTTAAGATTACAAGATTATCCGCAAAACCTGTGTAATCAAATTTTTTATCATTGATAAAAATTTCTCTTTCTTTGGTGATACTAATAATAAGACTTTTAAGGGTGGCTGAGCTTGAACTTTGCTGCGAGCCTTTGGGTAAATTCACATTTTCCTCATAGGTAATGCTTGGTGTAGTTACCATTAAAATAGCAAGTAAAACAAGCATTATATCAACAAGTGGAGTTATGTTAAGCTCTGGTTTTTCTTCAAGAAACATCATTAAGAACCCAATAATGCCTTGATCTCATCGTCTATTATGTAGATTAATTCAAAGGCTTTTCTTTTGATAACAAGATGAAAGCTATAAGCTGGAATGGCAACTAAAATTCCACAACCAGTAGCAACAAGAGCCTCGCTAATCTTAGGAGCAATTATGCTAAGTGAGGTTTGTGTGCCAAGTCCGCCAAAGGTTTCTAAGATAGATACAACAGTGCCAAAAAGTCCTATAAAAGGACTTGTGCTAGCTATTATGCTAAGCCAGGTTAGTCCAACTGTGGCTCTTTTTTCCGCAGCATTTTTGTAAATTTCTAAGTGATTTTTTTCAATTTGAGAACATCTTCTAAGAATGGAAGCAGTTTGCGAGATGTCATTATTCCCCATTAGCAAATGCTCTAAACTAGCCTTTTCCTTTGCTGTCCAAACGGACAAGGAAGTAAGCCTTGCAAATAGTATGCTAAAAGAAAGAATGAAATAAAAAGAAAGCCAAGCTAAAACTATGTAGGTAATTAAGCTTGACTGATTAAAAAAATAAAAAATACTTGATAAATCTATCATTGATTTATCATTCCTATTTTATTTTCTTTTCAACTTCTGCAAAAGCTAGAGACAAGGAGGCATTATCAGAGCTCATAGAAAGAATGAGATCCTTGGCTTTTTCTAAATTTTTTGCTATTTCGCTTTCTTCTCCTGTATTTATAGCCACAGCACCCTTGGCTAAGACTGTAATCTTAAATTCATTCACCTCAGCATAACCAGAATCAATGGCAACTAATTCATGCTTTGAATCTGTTTTTTCTATATCAATGACCCCAGCCTTTAAAGAAGATATCAAAGCAGCATGTCCTCTTAGTACTCCAAATTCACCCTCACTTCCAGGCAAAACCACACAAAGAACATCGCCTTGATATATGATCCCAGTAGGTGTAACTATCTCTAAGTGTATAGTGTTGCTCATCACTGACCCTTGCTATTTTCAGCCTTAGCTATAGCTTCCTCAATGCTACCTACCATATAAAAGGCATTTTCTGGCAAATGATCATATTTGCCCTCTAAAATTCCCTTAAAACCTGCTATGGTATCTTCTAAGGCTATATACTTACCTGGACTTCCTGTAAATACCTCAGCAACAAAGAAGGGTTGAGATAAAAACTTCTCAATCTTTCTTGCCCTTTCAACAACCTTTTTATCCTCTTCACTCAACTCATCCATACCCAAAATAGCGATAATATCTTGTAGGTCTTTATACTTTTGAAGAACAGATTGTACCCCTCTTGCTACCTTATAATGCTCCTCACCTATAATATTAGGATCAAGCATCCTTGAAGTAGAACCAAGAGGATCAACAGCTGGATAAATTCCTTTTTCTGCAATGCGTCTTTCCAAAACAGTTGTAGCATCAAGGTGGGCAAAAACAGTTGCAGGTGCTGGGTCTGTCAGGTCATCGGCTGGCACATAAACAGCTTGCACTGAGGTTATTGATCCTTTTTTTGTGGAGGTGATTCTTTCTTGTAACTGTCCCATTTCGCTTGCAAGTGTTGGCTGATAACCAACGGCTGAGGGAATTCGTCCTAAGAGTGCTGACATCTCAGAACCAGATTGAGAAAATCTAAAAATATTATCGATAAACATCAACACATCAAGTCCCATTTCATCTCTAAAATACTCAGCCATAGTAAGACCTGTTAAGGCTATTCTATTTCTAGCACCTGGTGGTTCATTCATTTGTCCGTAGCATAGGGCAACCTTATCCAAAACATTACTTTCTTTCATTTCGTTATAAAGGTCATTTCCCTCTCTAGTTCTTTCTCCCACACCAGCAAAAACTGAGTAACCACTATGCTTGAAAGCAACATTATGAATAAGCTCCATAATAACAACGGTTTTACCAACACCAGCACCACCAAAAAGTCCTACCTTTCCACCCTTTGCATAAGGCGCAATGAGATCTACCACCTTGATGCCTGTTTCAAAGATCTCACTTTTTGTGCTTTGTTCTTCAAAGCTTGGAGGATCTCTATGTATGCTCCATCTTTTGTCAGCCTTGATCTCTTCTCCCTCATCTATTAGATCGCCTACTACATTAAAAATTCTACCCAAAACCTTTTCGCCCACAGGAACTGTAATAGAATCTCCCGTAGCTTCAACGCTTAAACCCCTTGTTAAACCATCTGTCATATCCATAGCTATGGTGCGAACTCTATTATCGCCAAGATGTGCAGCAACCTCTAAAACTAATTTTTGTTTTTTGCCCTCTGCCTCAAAATTTACAGTTAAGGCCTCATTTATTTGCGGTAGGTAATCTTTAAAATCAACATCCACAACCGGTCCTAAGACCTGAGAAATCAAACCTTGCATTTATATCTCCTTATTTCATTGATTCAACACCGCTTACAATTTCAGTAAGTTCAGTGGTGATGCTTTCTTGTCTTGCTTTATTATAGGCCAAACTTAGCTTTGCTACCATTTCTTTGGCATTATTTGTTGCACTATCCATAGCCTGCATTCTTGAGCTGTGTTCAGCAGCCAAAGAATCAATGAGAGCAAAATACATACTGTATTCAAAATATGTTTTAACTAACTCATTCATAAGCTCATCATCTTGAGGCTCCATGTCTAAGGCTGAATTTGATTGCATTTGCTCATCTTGAATTTGTATAGGATCAACAGGAATTAAATGATCTACTTTAAGCTCTTGTGAGATCATATTTTTATAGCCATTATGGACAATAAACACACTGTCAGTTACTCCTTCTAAATAATCTTTCACAGCTGGATTGATAACCTCGCAAGCCTTTTCATAATCGGGACTTGAGCTTAGATTAAAATAGCTTTGTAAAGGCTCTATACGTTGAAATCTCAAAAAATCAATACCCACCTTGCCTATAGCTCTTAATCTCACATTGACACCTTGTTCTTTGTATTGTTTTAGCATTTCCATTACTGTTTTAATGGTCTTAATATTAAAGCCTCCGCAAAGTCCCTTGTCTGCTGTTATAAAGATAATATCAATCTGCCTTAGTTCCTTTCTTTGCTCAAAAAGTTCAAATCTTTTATCATCAGGCGAGATCTTATTAATATTTAAAGAAATATCACCTAGAACCTCTACTATTTTTTGGGCATAAAACTTAGACCTAGTGGCTGCTTCTTTTGCTCTATTGAGCTTTGCTGTTGAAACCAGCTTCATAGCTTTGGTAGTCTTTTGAGTGTTATTTACACTCTTAATCTTCCTTTTTATTTCCTTTAAACTTGCCATAATGTATCCTAAATATGACTTGCTTTATACTCTTTTAATGCTAAAGCCAACTTTTCTTCCATATTCTTGTCTAAGGCTTTTTTTGTCCTTATTTGCTCAAAAATATCAGAATATTTTGTCTCTATATAAGAGTAAAGTCCGCTTTCAAATTCACTGATCTTATCAACCTCAATGTCGTCCAAATAACCATTTGTTCCAGCAAAGATTAAAACAATTTGATGTTCAACTGGCAAAGGAGAATAAGGAGGCTGTTTAAGCACCTCAACCATCCTTCTTCCTCTTTCAAGCTGCTTTCTACTTGCCTCATCTAAATCGCTTGCAAACTGAGCGAAGGCTTGAAGCTCTCTATATTGAGCTAGATCCAGTCTAAGATTTCCAGAAACTTGCTTAATTGCCTTAATTTGAGCTGCACCCCCAACACGAGAAACCGAAAGTCCAACATTAATAGCTGGTCGAATGCCTGAGTTAAATAGGTCTGTTTCAAGGAAAATTTGTCCATCTGTAATAGAAATAACATTGGTGGGAATGTAAGCTGAAACATCTCCTGCTTGAGTTTCTATAATGGGTAAGGCTGTAAGTGAGCCAGCTCCAAGCTTATCGCTTAACTTACTTGCTCTTTCAAGTAATCTTGAATGTAAGTAAAATACATCGCCCGGATATGCCTCTCGCCCAGGAGGACGACGTAAAATCAAAGACATTTCTCGGTAAGCTACAGCATGCTTTGATAAATCATCATAAATGATCAGTGCGTGGCGGGCATTGTCTCTAAAATATTCACCCATAGTTACACCGGCATAAGGTGCTATGTATTGCAAGGCAGCAGAATCAGAAGCGCCTGCATTTACAACTATGGTGTAATCCATAGCTCCATTTTCTTCAAGCCTTTTTACAACCTGTGCAACCGTGCTTTGCTTTTGTCCTATGGCCACATAAATACAAATGCAATTTTGTCCCTTTTGATTGATTATGGTATCTATGGCAACTGTTGTTTTTCCTGTTTGTCTATCGCCTATGATTAATTCTCTTTGTCCGCGTCCTATGGGAACAAGGGCATCGATTGCTTTAAGTCCTGTTTGCAAGGGCTCATGAACACTTTTTCTAGCCATAATGCCCTTTGCTTTTTCTTCAACAAAGCGAAATTCAGTGGCATTGATGGCACCCTTTGCATCTATGGGCTCACCAAGAGCATTGACAACTCGTCCTATAATAGCATCTCCGACAGGCACTTTAAGTAATTTTTTTAGCCTTTTTACAGAGCTTCCTTCCTTTAAACCCTCTCCCTTACCTAGAATAACAATACCAACACTTGCTTCTTCAAGATTAAGTGTCATTCCCTTTTCGCCGTTTTCAAATTCGACCATCTCGCCAGCCATAACATTTTTAAGACCATAAACCTTAGCAACACCGTCTGCGACAGAGATGATTTTACCAGTTTCTTCAATTTCAAGATTTAAATCAAACTTTTCAATCTTTTCTTTGATGATAGAACTAATTTCATCAGCCTTGAGTTTCATTGAATTTCTCCTTTATAGTGTTTTGAGTATATAATCACTCATTTTTGTTTTAAGACCTTGCATAGAAAAAGAAATTTCATAACCTAGCTCATCTAGGCTAATCTTGATACCTTGCATATTTGTAATTTGATTATCTAATTTTATGCTTACATTGAATTTTTTACTTAATTTTTGCTCTAACTCTGTGATCTTATCTAAACTAATACTATCTTGTGAAAACACGGTACCAGAATAAAGCTGTTCCTTCAAAGCCTTTTGTTTGCGAAGTTCCTCTACAATTTGAGGTATTAAATTTAATCTTGAATTATGAGCCAAAAGTCTTATGAAATTCGTAAAATTTGGAGTAGTTTTTTCAAAAAAAGACATAATAATATTAAGCTTTTCTTCCTTTTTAATATCATAAGAATTTAGAATAAGTTTAAATTTATCCAAAGAAAAAGCTGGAACAAGTTTTAACATTAACTCGTAAAATTCATTTGCATCATTTCTGGTTAAAATAGCCTTGGCATATTTTTTAGCAATTAGATCTTCCATTAAGAAACCTTTTTAAGCATAATATTGAGAATATCATCTTGTTTAAGCTCGGCTTCTTTGCTATCAAAAACCTGACTTAAAATTTTAGCTACAACTTCTTTTTGCATTCTTCTTTTTTCATAGTTCTTTTGCTCTTCAAAGTGCCTTTCTAATATTAGTATGTCGCTTTTTGTCTCATCTTTAATCTTTTGACTTAGAAGTTCAGCCTCTTTTTTAGCAGTAGCCACAGCACCAAGAGCTTCTTTTTTAGCCTCTTCTATCTTTTTCATCATTTCTAATTTCTGATTCTTACTTTCAAGCACCCTTTTTTGTATATCTTCCAATCTAGAAGCGATCTTTGATATACGGTTGTTATAGAAATTCTTAGCAGGATTTGCCAACAAATAAAATAAAATAGCAGCAAAGATAAGAAAATTCACAGTCCTAGGAACTATATCATAATCACCAGAACCACCAGCAGCTAAGATCGCAGTTGGTAATATAAAAAATACTATAAAACTTTTCTTCACCTTCAATCCTTTTAAATATTTTTCAAATTATTTCTTAATGCTTCTTGCCACAAAGGCAAACGAAGTTTAAGCTCTTGTTCTAATTCTATTCTTTGCTTTGAAAGTTCTGTAGAAAAAATTTCCATTTTTTGCTCTAATTCCACTCTTTTTGCTTTGATCTCTTCCTCAGCCATATTCCTTGCTTCATCTAGGGCTTTTTGCTTGATCTTAGCTATCTCATCTCTTGTGCTTTGCTTAATCTTTTCAAACTCCTCATTAAAGCCTGACATTTCTGCTACATTTTGCCTCACCCTTTCCTCATCGCTATTTATGGAAGAATTTCTTTCGTCTATGAATTTTAAAAGTGGTTTATAAAGTAGAGAATTTAAGATAATCATAAGGGCTAAAAATATGACTAGGGTTGCCAACATAATGGAAAAATGGACATCATCAAACATTAAAAATCCTTTTTATGCAAAAACAAATTGCATTTTCAATGAAATTATATTGTAACATAAAATTAACTAAATATAACTTAAATTTGTAAATTTTTTATTGCAACAAATTATTCAACTGTTTAATTTTATCCACATCGCTTAGGCTTAAGGTGATTTGAGCCTTTTTTATCTTATAGCTTATGTCGAGTTTATTTAATCTTTTTTTAAGTTTTTCTAGTTCTTTTTGTAGATTTTCATCTTGGATCTCAGTAGCATCTTCATCCCTTTTGACCCTTTGTATCAATCTTTCTGTATCTCTAACATTTAATTTTTGCCCTAAAATAGTATCCAAAACCATTTTTTGATCATTTTTATCAAGTCCTACTAGCATTTTGGCGTGTCCTTGGCTTAACTTGCCATTCATTATAAGCTCTTGAGTACTCTCATCAAGCTCTAAAAGTCTTAGGGTGTTTGTTATTTGGGGGCGGGATTTGTGTATGTATCTAGCTAAGGCCTCTTGGGTTAAATTTTGTGCGTCTATGATTTGTTTGTAGGAGTGTGCAAGCTCGATAGGATTTAAATCCTCTCTTTGAATGTTTTCTATGAGGGCTAATTCTCTGAGTCTTTCCTCATTTGCATCTAAAATAACAGCCTTTATATCGGTGTTTCCAAGCATTTTGCAAGCTCGAAGCCGCCTTTCGCCAGCAATTAGCACGAAATTACCATCATTTTGCTTATAAAGCACCACAGGTTGAATAAGTCCAAATTCCTCTATGGAAGCTGCTAGCTCACTTAGAGCCTCCTCATCAAAGCTTTTACGAGGCTGATAAGGGTTTGGGGTTATTAAATCAATGTCAATGTTTTGCACATCGCTAACACCTATGCCCAAATCCTTACTATAAGCCTCAGCAGCCTCACCAAGTAGGCTTTCAAGCCCTCGTCCCAAAGCCCTTCTTTTTGCCATAAATTATCCTAAAATAGAATGGGCTAGATTTTGATAAGCTATTGAACCAGGGGATTTAATATCATATAAGATTATAGGCTTACCAAAGCTAGGACTTTCGGCTAACTTGACATTGCGAGGTACTATGATGAAATCCTCCTCATCATCCAAACGAAAAAGCTGTTCCTTGAAATTTTGCTTCAAATCTTCTACCGTGTCGCGTGAGAGATTGTTTTGAATGCTAAACATAGTTGGCAAAAAGCCACGAATTTTTAGCTTTGGATTGATCGATTTTTTGATGATTTTAATGGTATTTAGCACCATAGCCACACCCTCAAGCGCGTAAAATTCACACTGAATTGGAATTATCACGCTATGACTTGCCACAAAGGCATTTACAGTGATGCTACCAAGTGCTGGTGGGCTGTCTATGATGATAAAATCATAGCTATTTTTCACCTCTTCTAATGCCTTTTTAAGTATGGTCTTCATCTTAATGCTATCTTCTTTTGCCAATTCTTGTTCTATGCCTACAAGTCCTATGTTTGAGGGTGCTAGGTGTAAACTTGGTAGCTCTGTTTTAAGGATAATATCTGCAAAGTTCTTTCTGCCTGTGAAGATATGGTATATATTATACTCATAGTTGTTTCTATTAAAGCCAAGTCCTGTGGTAGCATTTGCTTGTGGATCCACATCAATTAAAAGCACCTTTTTTTCAGCAACTGCTAGGCTTGCTGCTAAATTTATTGCCGTGGTTGTTTTGCCAACTCCGCCTTTTTGGTTGGCAATCGTAATTATCTCGCTCATCTTAGACTATATATCCTTTTGTTTTGGTATAAAATCGAACCATCATCACAAAGCAAAACGCTATTTAAAGGCACTTCTTTGCCCTTGTAATGAAAGCTATACATTTTTGATTTTTGAAATTCTACCATATATTTTTCAAAAATTTCTTTCCAAGAAAGATTTTTTTCAAGCTCTTTTGCAAAATCCTTCACCAAGTCCTCTAAATTCACGCTTATATCAAGTATGGCTGCATTAGGCGGTGCAAATTTCACATTTAAACCCAGGCTAATTATTAGAAAATCATTGATTTTAGAGCTCATCACTCCGCCTATTTTTTTATCATTTATGTATAAATCATTTGGATATTTACACCACACAGCAGAGCCTTTTGCTGCCAAAACTTCCTTAAAAATAAAGGCAAAATAAATGCTAGCTGATGATAAAGGCAAGTCAGAGGCTAAATGCTCGCACTTTAAGCAAAAGGACAAATGCAAATTACCCCTCTTGCTTTGCCAGGCATTATCCCTGCTACCCACACCGCTTGTTTGCTCCAAGGCATAAAGTCCAAAGGGTGCTTCAATAGTATTTTGGCTTGAATTCTCGTGCAAATTTTCATTCTTATTTTGATTTGATGGGCTTTGGCTTGGCGAATTCTTAGCTCCACCTTGTCCTAAGGCATCCTCAAGCCCTATTTGACTCGAAATTTCACATAATGCCTCACCCTCACTTTGCTTTAAATAGCCTTTAACCTCGCCCTTTCTCACCTTTTTGCACAAAAAACTATGAGTAGAGTCTATCTTTTCAACACAAATTATCTGCATTTTTGGCCTTTTTTAGTTTTTTGGTTTTGCTATTTTATGTAGTATTTTTTAGTTCTCAACACTTTTCAATGCTTTTTAAACAAAAAAAAATTCACAGCTTTCTTTACAGTAAAAATCTAGCTTGTGAGATTTTTGCCCACTGAATAATTTTATGAATTTTTGCCTTAAAATCCGTGAATTTTTAAAGAAAATTCACAAAAAAATTCACAAACAAAGCATTTTACAACCCTTGTAAAATCTTAAAATCATTAAAAAATTCTTTAAAGCACTCATAGCTGTACTTTTTGCCTTTATTTAAAACTTTGCCTTGAAAATTTATGCGTAAAGTGGTTTTTTGATTATCCGTGATTTGATAAGTAGGCAAAGATATATCATCAAATTTACTTACATCGCTTGAATGAAAGATATAATAGTGAATTTTAGCATTTTCTAAATCCTCATCATTATTTGAATTCGCAAACACCGCTATCCACACATAAAACACGCTTTTATCCATATCATAGCGGATTTTAGGGTGAAAGCTAAAACTTCGCTCATCTTGTTTGTTTGTAGGCTTTCCCTCGCTCGTTTTTACCTGTAAATACCTAGTGATAATGTCTAGTTTTTGTGTGCCACAAAGCTCACATAAATTCGTTACGCATTTTGCATTTTTGCCATCAAAATTGCTTTGTCTTATGAGTTGATTGCTAAATTTATTACATTTTTTGCAAAAATAACGAGAAATCACAAAATCAATTCCCTCATCAAGGTAGCCTCTATGCACTTGCCAACCAAGTGCGTGTAGCTTCATAACAAGCTGCATTTCACCGAAAATATGATTTGCTTTTTCTTTTCTTCTTGCAATACATTCATTTTTGCCCTTTTAAATTCACGCTAAAACATAGATAAATTCAAGCTTTATATAAAAATTAACATTACAAAATCCTAAAATTCACGCTCAAATTTGAATTTCACTAAACTCGCCTATAAATTTATCCATAGCCTCTTTTAAATTCAAATCCCTCTCAATGCCAACGCCAACTCTACCAAGCTCACTTGCCACCTTCACACTTGTGCCAAGTCCCGCAAAGGGGTCTAAAACCCTTTCTCCCTTGTAGCTAAACATTTTCACAGCAAATTCAGGAATTTCACGCGGAAAGGGTGCGGTGTGTCCTAGCACATTTTGCCCCTTGGAGTTAATTTTAATCACAGGATTTATTTTCTTAATATCCCTTCGCCAAGCGTAGATAAAGTCCTTTGAGATTTCATTGCCCTTGTTAAAATCCGCATTTTGCGTAAAATAAGTCTTTGCACTAAATCTCTTGCCCCTATTTGCCGCACTTCGCTCAAAGCACTCTAAATTCTTGCACTCCCAGCTTTTTAAGCCCCTCTCTGTGTAGGCATTTCCATTTACTTGCAAGCAACCACACACAGGGCAAGGATAGCGTCTTTCATCGTGGCGGTGCTTGTGAAAGATTAAAATATGCTCATAGCAGTTCATCGGGTATTGATAGTAAGGATAGGGCTTGTCGCCGTTTTTGTGCCTTTGGCTTTGAACCTCGCCCTTATCCCAAATAATATCATCAACAAAGCTAAATCCCACCTTTTCAAAAAGCGTGATGAAATAAGCCCCCAAGGGCAACCGCCTTTTACCCCAAGTGCTTGTAGTAAAAAGCTTGTCATTGTCAAAAATGTCGCCCACATTAAAAACAAATACGCGGTGATTATCAAGCACACGCCAGCACTCTTTTAAAATGGCTTCCATTGTATCTAAATACTCGCTTAAATTTTTATACTGTGCGTAATCCCTTGCGTTATAATATGGAGGACTCGTTACCATAGCCCCCACGCTTTCACTTTTCATTAGCTTTAAGGCATCTAAACAATCGCCCCAAATAATTTTGGCACTTGAATTTGTGGTGCTTAAAAAGTTTTCTAGCCTTGTGCCGTGCTTATATTTGCTTTGAAAAAGCTCTTTAACAAAGGCGTAATAGCTTTTTTCAAACTCATAAACAATCTTTTTTGTATCATTTAATGCGTAAATATGCTGAATGCGAGATTTAAAGGCATTTAGCTCGTTTTGGCTAAATTCTTGGGCTAGGTATTTTTCGCTTTTTTCTAAAATCGTAGTTAGATAATGCGTGGCAAAAATTTCTTTTGTTAGAGCTTTTTTGCAGGTTGTAGAACTTGATAAGTAGCCTTTAAATTCAGCATATGTTCTACTTTGCATTTGCTCTCCTTTGTGAATTTTGTTGAAATTTTAAAACCGTTAATTTTTATTAAAAGCCTTTAAAAAAAGCTCTATTTTAAAAACTATTGATTTGTCATTGAGTGTTCGCAAAAAGCTAATCATTCATAAATTCAAAGAATTTTCCATAAATTCGTGGATTCTTCGCTTTGCTCAGAATCAGAATAACAAATGAAATTTTGTCTAAAATCAATATGTTTTTGAAATAAAGCCAAAAAACGCAAACCTTGCTTAAAAATTCACAAAGCTTTGCAAATTTTTACCTTTTTTGTGAATTTGACAAAAAATTCAAACTAAAATTCAAAATTGTCATATAAGCCAAGTATCCAAAAAAGCACTCAACTCTATAATTTAACACAAACTATCCCCCACTTTTAGCCTTTTGCCGTTTATATAAGCTCTCGCATTCACTATTTTTTTACCTACTTCTTGCAAGGCTTTAACTTTCAGTACCCCTTTTTCACAAGCAAGTAAAAAATATGAATTTTTTACAGCCAAAATCTTACCTGCCTTTGAATTTACCTTTGAATTCACACCCACTTCGTCATTTTGAGTCTGTGTAGCAAGTGAAGAATCTATATTTAAATTCACGGTTTGTTCTTTGTCTGTGGATTTTTCGCCACACTCAGAATGACAAGTGGTAGCATTTTCTAAATTCTCGCTCAAATTTATATCCTCAAACCCCACATCTTCGACAACTTCAATATCCATAAATTTAAGCCCATTTTCCAAAAAAACACCAGGCCAAGGATAAAAGGCAAGAAATTTGCGGTAAATCTCCCTCGCGTCTTTTAAATTCACAAGTCCGTCTTCTTTTTTGATTTTAACGCAGTAAGTAGCCTTGCTCTCATCTTGAGGCTCTGCTTTTAGCAAATTAAATTCACTCAAAACACGCACGCAAAGTGTTGCTGCTAACTCGCTCATTTGCTCAAAAACCTCACTCGCCCTTTTGTCTTTTATGTTTAATTTTTCACTAGCCAAAACAGCCCCTGCATCGAGCTTTTCGTTCATTAGCATAGCACAAACCCCACTTATTTCATCGCAGTTTAAAATGGCTTGTTGGATGGGGCTTGCTCCTCGGTATTTTGGTAAAAGTGAGGCGTGTAAATTTATGCAAGGCGTTATTTCTAGCAAAGCCTTTGGCAGGATCTTCCCATAAGCTGCTACTACTATGAAATCAGGCTTTAAGCCTTGAATTTGCTTGATGATTTCGTCATTTTTTAGGGATTTTGGAGTAAAAATGGGAGTTTGGGGGATTTTTTCTCGTGCAAGTGCCTTAACTTCGCTTTGTTTTAGCTTACCCTTTCTGCCAAAAGCCTTATCTTCATTTGTAAAAACGCACAAAATGTCGAATTTTTTAGCACGATTTATGTCTTTTAAAGCATTTGTGGCATTTGATCTTGTTTCAAGGACAACTTCTTCTTTTGGCCCTGATCCGCTAATAGCACTAGCTTGTGATGAAAAATTCAAGCTTTTGTCTATTAACTCGTCTAAAATTCTAGCCGCAAAGCTGGGAGTTCCCATAAAAATAATCTTAATAGGCATTAGTTGTTATTTTTGTCGTTGTATTCTACGCCCCACAAACGCATAGCCTCAATTATGGGCTTTAAGGAAAGTCCAAGCTCACTTAGCTCATACTCTACCTTTGGAGGAACTTGCGCATAAACCGTTCTTTTTATAAGCTTGTCTCTTTCTAGATCTCTTAGCTGCAAGGTAAGGGTGCGGTGGGTGATCGAACTCATAGCCCTTTGTAACTCGTTAAATCTTTTCTTGCCATAAAAAAGATAGTAGATAATGAGTAATTTATACTTGCCGCTGATTAAATTCAAGGTCGTTTCCACAGGGCAAAATGCCTTACATTGTTCCTCTGTATTCATCCTCATCCTTGGTAAAATTAAATATCAAAAATTATACTTAGCTAAGGTTAATGTTAGTATATATAATCAATGTCCGTTCTTGCCTTAGCTATCATTAAATGTTATAATTTTTCCCTATTTAAATTTAAAGGAGAAAAAATGAAATTACTAGACAATGCAAAGGTGATCGAAGCCTTTAATTTCCGCAATGCATGCAAGGCATTTGATGGCTCTAAAAAGCTTGATAAGGCTGATTTTGACACTATTTTAGAAGCAGGTAGGCTTAGTCCTAGTTCCTTTGGCTTTGAGCCTTGGAAATTTTTAATCGTTCAAAGTAAGGATCTTAGATCTAAGCTTCACGGTGCAGTTTGGGGAGGACAAGACGGTCTTAAAAACGCAAGTGAGTTTATAATATTCTTAGCTAGAAAAAATGCAGATCTTCACCCTGATGCTGATTATATCACCTATATAATGAGGGATGTTCAAGGGCTTAATGAGGAAATTCAAAAGATCAAAAGGGGTTTTTTTGAAAGCTTTCAAAAGGATAATTTCAATATCTACAATGACGAGCAAAAGGTCTTTGACTGGGCTTGCAAGCAGTGTTATATAGCCCTTGGCAATATGATGAGTGTTGCAGCCTTACTTGGACTTGATTCTTGTCCTGTTGAGGGCTTTGATCAAGCAAGGGTGGATAAGATCTTAGAAGAAGAGGGCATAATTGACACCAAAAAGCTAGGTGCTGCTGTGATGTGTTCTTTTGGATATAGACTAAATCCTCCAAAACACGCCAAAACAAGACAAAGCTTAGATAAGATCATTCAAATCGTTTAAACAAACCCCCACCAAGTAGGTGGGACTCACACAGGGATAATTATGCAGCATTTTACACTACACAACGGCATTAAAATGCCAGCCCTTGGACTTGGCACAGATTATTTGAATGATGAAATGGGGCAAGAGCTCATTGAAAAAGCCCTAGAAATAGGATATAGGCTCATTGACACAGCACAAATGTATAAAAACGAAGCAGAGGTAGGAAGGGCGATTAAGGCAAGTAAGCTTAAAAGGCAGGATCTTTTCATAGTAACAAAGATTATGAATAATGAGGATGAATCAAGCACAAAAAAAGCCATAGAAAGATCCCTAAAAAGCCTTGATACAAGCTACATAGACCTACTTTTAATCCACCATCAATACCCTGGCTCAAAGCCTATGTATAAGGCTATGGAGGCAGTTTACAAAGAGGGTGTGCTTAAAAGCATAGGGGTTTCAAATTTTGGGATGAAAACCTACAGCGAATTCATTAAACATTGCGAGATAGTGCCTATGGTTAATCAATGCGAGACGAATTTAAAGCTACAACAAAGACCTTTAAAGGCACTTATGAAAGAAAAGGGTACACTACTTCAAAGCTGGAGTCCTTTTATGGCAGGAGAAAAGCCTATTTTAAAGGATGAAAAGCTTAAAAAGATAGCTTTAAGATATGAAAAAAGCCCAGCTCAAATCATCTTGCGTTTTTTAATCCAAGAAGGGGTGCAAGTAATTCCAAGAAGCTTTAAGGTTGAACATATAAAAGAAAATTTCAAGGTGTTTGACTTTACGCTTAAAGAGGATGATATGGATTTGTTAAGAAGCTTTGATGAAAACAAAAGCTCTTTTTCTTGGACAAGTTATATAAGTTAAGGAGAAAAAATGAAAAAAATTCTAATTTTAAATGGGGGCGGTGAGCACGGAGAATCAAAGGGCGAGTTAAATTTAGCCCTTACGCAGATTATGCAAGAGGAGCTAAAAAAGCTAGCTAAGGAGCTTAAAATCACCCATATACAAAAAGGCTATGAGATTAAAGATGAGGTAGCAAAATGGGAGTGGGCTGACTGTGTCATCTTGCAAATGCCTGGCTGGTGGATGGGCGAGCCTTGGTTTGTGAAAAAATACTTTGACGAAGCCATAGGAGATCAGGCTCTTGGAGTGCTTTTTAAAAGCGATGGAAGAAGTCGCACGGATGCAAGTAAGAAATATGGAAGCGGTGGGCTTTGTCAGGGCAAGGCTATGATGCTAAGCACCACTTGGAATGCCCCGCTTTATGCCTTTAATGAGGTAGGTGAATTCTTTGATGGCAGAGGGGTTGATGAGGTCTTTACTCATATTTATAAGATCTTTAAATTCTTAGGTTTTAGCAAATTTTTACCAAGCTTTATGGTAAATGATGTATATAAAAATCCCAATTTCGCCAAGTGGGAAAATGATTTAAGGCAGCATATTAGGGTGAATTTTGTTTCTTAATAACATTAAGGGTTTCAATTAAACTAAATAGGATCTTCTCTCATCAATTTTAATAAATTTTGATGAAAATATTGCCTTAAATTTTTTGTCTTAATTCTATTTCCTTTAAGTGAAGGACAAAATTTTCAGCCATTAAATTTAGCTAAACGAAACTTTACATAACCCCTTTTGTTTACAGTTGCAAGTATGCGAAGCAAAAAAATTCACAATTTACACTAATGTGGTTTTGTCCCTTTGCAAATCCATTTGCACTATGTTTTACAAAATCTTGTGTCTTTGCTCCTCTTGCAAAGGCACGAGTGTGTAACACGAAGTAAAAACACAGATCTTTTCTTGCTAATCCCACGCTTACCTCGCACCCTTTTTGCATCTTCTACTACACAGTTGCAAGCAAAGCCTTGTAAAAAATAACTCTCACCCCCTTTAATCTCACCGCTCATTTTCTAAAAAAACTTCATTTTGCTGATTTTTTCACACTCTTTGGCTATCAAAATGCGAATTTGCTTGAAAATCTTATACAAAGCTTAATGACGCATTTGACAAAGATCAGCGATTTTTTTGCCTATAAATCAAGGCTTCTTGCAAAGGGGCAAGTCGCAAAGCAAAGTAAAAAATACCTTAAAATTTCCCTTACATTTGGCGAAATTTAGAAACGGACTTTTGTTTTTCATAGGACTTAGCTTACAAACCCTTTGATTTAAGTTTAATTAAGCCAATTAAGATTACAATATCTCTTTAATTTTGTATTCAAAGATAGAAGATGCTACAAGAGATATTAAATGGCGATTGCCATTACATTTTAAAGAATTTTATCCCTAATGAGTCTGTGGATATAATCATAACCTCGCCCCCTTATAATGTCGCACACAAATACGAAAACTACAATGATGACTTAGACTTTAACGACTATCTTAACTCTATGAAAGAGATCTTTTCTCAATGCTACCGTGTGCTAAAAAGTGGGGGTAGAATCTGCGTAAATGTGCCTTTTGCTGTGAAAAATAAAGAAAGCAAAGAGGTTAAATTTTTAAGCATTTATATGATGCAAATTCTAAACTCAATAGGCTTTAAGGAATTTGAGCTAATTTCTTGGCATAAGGGCAAGGATATAAGGCATTTTCAGGGCAATAACACAGCTTGGGGTAGCTGGAAAAGCCCATCTTGCCCCTCATTTCGTCCGCTTGGCGAGGCTGTGCTTGTATTTTATAAGGATGAAAGGGTGCATAAGATAACGGGGGGGGGGGCGACCCACACGAATTCATAGACATTACAAGCGAGGAATTTAAGGAATGGACCAAAAATCTTTGGTATTTTGACAAGGACAAAGACCAAGGCTTTGAAGGCATTTTATGTGCTAGTAACAATGCCAAAAAAGACACCCACCCAGCACCCTACCCAGAGGATTTGATAGAAAGATTATTAAAAATCTACTCCTACAAAAACGACCTTGTTTTAGACCCCTTTAATGGCACAGGCACAAGCACACTTGTAGCTTCTAAGTTAAATCGACAGTTCATAGGCATTGAGCTTTCAAAAAGCTACTGCCTTGTAGCCTTGCAAAGGCTTAATGCTATCAAAAAGCCCTCAAATTTATACAGCTTTGACAAAGATGTCTCAAAGCTCATAAATAGCGAAAAAATAGCTGATTCTTTAAATGAGATTTTTCCTTACAAAGAAGCCTTTAGTCCTTATTTGCTTGAATTTTTAAAGCAAAAATTCAAATGCAAGATAGCTTCTGTGTTTGATCCATTTTGTGGAGTGGGAAGTAGTTTTTTAAGCAAAGAGACTAAGTGCTGTTTTGGCTTTGACACAAACCCCTTTGCTATAAATGTAAGTTTGGCAAAGCTTACACCTTTAAATTCAAAAAAGATAAAGCAGGCTTTAAAACTGCTTGAAAACTTTAATCAAGATTTCGTAAGCCCCTTTGCCTTGCCAAAGTGGCAACCCTTTGAAAAATACGCAAACAAGGAAAAATTTTCCCTTATAATGAGCCTTATGGAGCATTTCAAGGGCTTTGATAAAGAACTTTATCATTTTGTTAAATACACGCTTTTGTCAAATCTTGACAAAATGCTTGATTACAAAAAAGATGGCAATGGCATAAAATATAGAAAATCCAAGATAAAAGAGCTTATACTTTATATGAAAGAGTTGTTGTGTAGGGCATTTGAGCTAAAAAGTGCTTTTGATAAAGAGAACACAAAAGAAATAAATTTACAAAATACATCAAGTCTTGCAAAAAGCCTTGATATAAGGGTTGATTGCGTGCTTACTTCCCCTCCCTATGCGAATTTGTTTGATTATTTTGAGGTATATAAGATGGAACTTTGGAGCAGTGGCATAATCAAGGACTATGCCCAGTGGAAAAGCCTCAAAAAGAGTGCTTTAAGAAACAATAAAAATGCAAATTTAAACACAAATGATTTCATAAAGAACGAACTTTTGCAAAAAGCCCTAGAAAAACTGCAAGATAAAAACTTAGATAAAAGCACAATTACTATGCTAAAAAACTATTTTTATGATATGAAAATAATCTTGCAAAAATGCTTTGAGCTACTTAAAAATGATGGCTTTTGCTTTATTGTCGTGGCTAATTCTTGTTATAAGGGTGTGCCTATAAAAACAGATGAAATTCTAGCTAGAGAGGCTGAAAAAATAGGCTTTAAGCTTAAAGAGCTTATCATCGCAAGAAAGATTAACACCTCAGCCCAGCAAATGAAAACGCTTGATAACTTAACTAAATTTTATTTAAGAGAAAGCATTATAGTGCTACAAAAGGATAAGCTATGAAAGAATTAGCAAGGAAATTCAAAAGAAATGATACGGGCTTGTTTTTTGATTCTTTTAAACATTTTAAGCATAATTTATCTAATTTAATTGCTGTTGAATTACCCACACTTTACAAATTTGGGGCAAAAAAATATCTTAATCTTATACCCACAAATTATAAGTCCAAATACCCAGATATGCGAAAAATAGGCTTAATTGACTATGACAAGCCTCTTAGTAAGGATTTTAAGCTTACAATTTGGGGCGAGTTTTTTATGAAAAATCTAAAATTAAGACAAAATTTTTATGATGAAAGCTTTTTAAAAAGTGGTAGAAAAAATATAAGCTCTTTGAGTGCAAGTAAGCTGATTTCTTGCTTTGATGAGCTAGAAAGCTACCGTTATGAAATGCTTACAATAATCTTATCATATTATGATACAAGCGATATGATTCGTCCCTATCTTAGTCTTTTAATTTTTTTAAAGCACCATAAATTCACGCATCTTGATAAAGATATACTCCAAAACATCCTAGCACACAACAAGGAGCAAATTTTACTAATGCACTACGACAAAAATGCCTTTATTAAGCTTGATAAAAGCTTACAAGCTGAGCTAAGAAGACCCATTTCTTACATTTATAATTTCTTGCAAAGTGCTTTAATCATAGATGAAAAGTGCAAAATCATCGTTGATTATACACTTGTAGATATGGTTATAGCTAAGATGAATAAGGAATTTGTGCTATATGAACAAAGGATAAATTCTCGTCCAGCAAAAGAACAAAGGGCATTTAGAGAAAATGTTTTAAAGGCTTATGATTATAAGTGTGCGATTACAAGGGAGTGCATTTGCGTAAGGGGTAGCTATTTGCTTGAAGCAGCACATATTATACCCTACAAGGATGGAGGTTCTTTTGCTACGACAAATGGCATAGCTTTAAGCTATGAGATGCACAAGATGTTTGATAAGGGCTTGTTTGGCTTTGTTTATGAGGGAGATAAGATTAAAATTCAAACCTCAAATTCATCCGACATAAAAGATGAAACAGGCATACTTGATAGTATTAAAGATAAAAATATATTACTTCCAAAAGAACTTAAATTTTACCCAGCTAAGATAGCCCTAGAATACAATCTTAAAAAATATTTAATAAATTAAACAAGGATTATTTAATATGGCTTAAGATACTATAATGAAATTTTAGCTTATCAATTTCAGCAAATTTTGATGAAAATATTGCCTTAAAATTTTTGTCTTAATTCTATTTCCTTTAAGTGAAGGATAAAATTTTCAGCCATTAAATTTAGCTAAACGAAACTTTGCAAAGCCCCTTTTGTTTACAGTTGCAAGAGTACGAAGCAAAAAAAATTCACAATTTACACTAATGTGGTTTTGTCTCTTTGCAAACTCGTTTTCGCTATGTTTTACAAAATCTTGTGTTTTTGCTTTTTATTGCAAAGGCACGAGTGTGTAACACAAAGTAAAAACACAGATCTTTTCTTGCTAGTCCCACGCTTAGCTCGCACCCTTTTTGCACCTCCTACTACACAGTTACGAACAAAGCCTTGTAAAAAATAACTCTTGCCCCCTTTAATCTCACCGCTCATTTTCTAAAAAAACTTCATTTTGCTGATTTTTTCACACTCTTTGGCTATTAAAATGCGCATTTCTCGCACAATTGCATTCACACAAGCATGAGTTATTTTGCAAATTTCAGCGATTTTATCGCCTCTAAATCAATTCTTGCAAAATGAGGGGCATAAAAGGCGAAATAAAAAATATTTCAAAATTCTTTAAATTTATTTTAAGAGATTAGGGAATGAATTATATATTTGTTTTTTCATTTTGCTCTTTATGCTTTAAAATGATCTTGTATAAAATTAAAGTATCTTAAGCCAAATATTAACTCAAACTTGTCTTAAAGAATACTTGGCTTGAGTCTAAATTCAAGCTTCTTTGTGAATTTATACACTTTTTGTGTGAGCTTTGTAAGATAAAAGCATTTAAGCCTTAGTTTTAAAATAAGCCAGCTTGAAAATTCACTGTCTTTGTGTGAAATTTTTATCAAAAGGCTAAAATAAGGACAGCTTTTACACAAAATTTGCCTCAAAGCCTTTAAAATTGTGCTATGTTAAGAAATTTTTTAAATTATTATGCAAAAATGACTATCCTAACAAAATAAGAAAGGATCAAATATGAAAAACTTAAACTTAGTTGGCAAGAAGGTTCCTAAACTTTGCTGTGCCTTGTGCTTTGTGCTTTGTGCTGGGGTGGCTGAGCCTATTGGTTCTAATGAGGAGATCATTGCGGATTATTTTTACAAACTAAACGCAGATCCTAAAAATCCCAAAAAGAAGATCAATCACTCAAAGGGCTTTTGTGCTAGTGGGGAGTTTATACCTAATGAGGCCGCAGCTTCTAGGTTTAACATACCCTTGCTTACACAAAAAGGCGAGGTTAAGGCTAGATTTTCTCTTGGTGGGGGAAATGAAAAGCAAAGCGATAATTCAAAGGTAAGGGCTATGGCCTTAAAGATAGATTCAAACGGCGAGCAATGGGAAATGGCGATGACAAATGCCAGAGTAACCTTTTCTAAAAACGCTACTGAATTTATCAAATTTTTTGATTTACAGCTACAGCAAAAAAACAAGAGCCTAACAGCAGAGCAAATAGCAGCTGAAAGAGCAAAGGTGGCTTCTTTTGTGAATTTTTCAAAAGAGGTAGGTTCCTTGCCCATTACTCCTAGCTTTGCTAACAATGCCTATCACAGCGTTCATGCTTATTTCTTTGAGGAAAAAAATGGCAAAAAGCCCCTTGCAGCTCGCTTTTCCTTTGTGCCAAAAAGTGGGGTATTAGCTTTAAATGAGGAGGAGCTTAAAAAGCTAGGAGATAGCTTTTTAGAAAAAAACTTCAAAAAAGAGGTGAAAAAAGCTCCAATAGAATTTGAGCTTGAGCTTGAGCTTGCAAATGCAAAGGATGATCTTAAAAATACCTCAGCCCTTTGGATGGGTGAGCATAAAAAAATCCCCCTAGGAACCTTAAAAATTAGCAAATTTGAAGGCTATGGCTGTAATAAAGAGGTCTTTATGCCTGGCGTTTTGCCTAGTGGCATCTTAGAGCCAAAGGATGATATATTTGAGCTTAGAAATTCTGTATATGCCATTACCTTTGGTAGAAGACAGTAAAACTTGTGAGCTTACAAGACTGTGGGATCGCAAGATCCCTCTTTGTAAATTTAGCCTTGAATTTGGCTATATTTAAAAGGCGATTGATACTTTTAGCTAAAATGGCTAGGATTTTCCTAAGCCATTTTAACAAAATTTTATACAAATTTTCGTTTTTAACCTTGACATTGTATCTAAATTCACCCTCTTTCAAATGAAGGTAGAAAAATTCCTTTTTAATCCCGTGAAACCCCCTAATCTAGCCTTTGTAAGGTCCCCAGAAATTCACAATTTCGTTGATATGGCTTCGTCCATTTGCAAACTCGAATTTAACGTGTTTGACCCTGTAACTTTGCTCCTTCTTGCAAAGTTGCGAGTGTAACGAAGCAAAAAATCCACCAAGGCACCGTAGGATTTTAGTCAATCGCTGTAAATTTCACTTTCTTTAAGCTCTGAAAAGTCCTTTATGATGGGTAGCAACTCTTTGGCAGAGCAAATGTTTGAGCGTATAGACTCGTGCGATTGCATTTTAGTATTCCTTCTCGCAAAGGGACAAGAGGCTTAACGAAGTAAAAACACAGGTGTCTTTTTTCCAGCCCCGCGCCCACGCTTTCCACGCACACCACCGAAGTAGCTCTCATCAACTTCGATTTCACCGCTGAGATTTTTTCGCACTCTTTAAGGGTTAAAAGCTTGCTGCACTATCCTATTAACACAAGGGCGAGAAACCTTGCAAAGAGGGCAATTTTGCTTACGCAAAGATCAGCACAAAAACACTCTAAAATTGATTAAATTTTCGCTTTCAAATGTAGGGCAAAAACATATACTAAGATCGATTTTATCAATTTTTTAGATCTAATTATATTAGCTAAAAGTATCAATCGCCATTTAAAAATATGACTTTCTATGTTATCTTTAACTCCCCTCTCCTCCGAGTCCTCAAACATACACAATTAACTGAATTTTAAGCCTTAAACATATAATTTGTTTTAAAGTCATTTAAGCAAGATGAATGTTGGCTTGAATTTATAAGGATTTAGCTAAATTTAAACTCAATTAAACTTAATAGGATTTGCTCTTATCAATTTCAATAAAGTTTAATGAGAATTTGTCCTAATTTTTTTATCTTAATGCTCTTGCTTTTAAATGAAGGACAAAATTTATATCAGGTTTTATTAAAATTGATAAGAGTAAATCTGCTTAAAATTGGTTAAAACAAATTACAAAAATTCAAACAGTTAAATTCAAGCTAGCTAAGATAGAACTTGCAAATTTATTTAAGTTTCAGCTAGTTTTGTAAATTCAAATTTGCAAGATAGATAAAGATCTTGTCTAGCAAAGGCTCTTTTCTTTAAAAAATTCAAGCTTTTTATGGTAAAACAGTTGCTAAGGGTGTTTATTTAAGGACAAGCTCAAAGCTAGACACAAATCACTTAAAGCCCTCTTTTTGCAAATCTACGACTTAGCCAAACACCTTACTAAAAAAAACTGCACAAAAAATAACTAACTTAAATTACGCAAAAAAAAAAAAAATTCAAAGCAACTTTTTTTATAGCTTGAAGCAAAATATAATCAAAATGCCTTGAATTTATATATTGATATATTTTAATTTTGATAATTTATAAATTTTACAAGGCTTAAATTCAAAAATAAAAGCTCTTTAAATTTTAAAAAATTCACAAGATTAAAATAGTAAATAAGCCCTAATTTTGCTCTTTTTCTCTCGGTTTGCCCTAACAAATCAAAGCTTTGCGCACTAAAAGACTAACTCAAAGGCTAAAATCGCTTTTCAAGCCCACAAAAAAGCATAAGCTTAATAATCTAAAATCGCCACTCCCTCACTTCACCTCCATTTCACCTCCATTTCACCTCCATTTCACCTCCATTTCACCTCCATTTCACCTCCATTTCACCTCCATTTCACCTCCACTATCTTCCCACTTCCACTTCACCCCCACTTCATCTCCACCTCCACTGTCCCCCCATTTTATCTCTTTGCAAAATTTCACTTTTCACAAAGTTTTAAAAAAATATTAAACTTAAATAACTTCGCAAAAATTCAAATAAAAATCTTTAACTTTAATCCTAAATATCATAATTTCATAAATTTTTAAGCTGAAAAATAATACAATACTTGCCTTAATTAAAATCAAAAAGCTTTCAAAATATCTTTATTGATTTAACATTAAGAATTTTTTAAATCAAAACAAGGAGATCTTATGCAAAGGCATAAATTTTCATTAGCAGCTGTATTTTTTATGGTTGCGGGGGGGGGGGGGCTAGCCTTTGGCGATGAAACCTACACCCTTGAATCCACAGTTATCTCAGCCTCAGGCTATGAGCAAGAGATCAAATACGCCCCAGCCTCAACAAGCGTCATCACAGGAGAGGAGCTTTCAAAGATGCCAGTTCGCGATCTAGCAGAAGCCATAGGAGAAATTCCAGGAGTTGATCTACACGCTAGCAAGGGCAAGACAGGAGGCTTTAACATCACTATGCGCGGGCTTACAAACTACACCCTCGTGCTTGTGGATGGTAAAAAGGTGTCAACCACCTCAAACAACGATCTAGGTCCAAATGGCTTTGGCGAGTTTACCAACACCTTCTTGCCCCCTCTTTCTAGCATAGAAAGGATAGAGGTCATTAGAGGTCCTATGAGCACGCTTTATGGCTCAGAAGCCCTTGGAGGCGTGATAAATATCATCACAAAAAAGGCTAGTAAAAACTGGCAAACCTCTGTGTCCTTTGATAGCCTCTTACAAGAGCATAGAGACTATGGAAACGCCTTTAATTTTGGCATCTTTTCAAGGGGACCTCTCATTGAAGATAAGCTTGATGTGCAGCTAAGAGCAAGGACGGGTTATAGACATCCGGCTGATGTTAGAAATCAAAACGGCACCATTCGCCGCCCTCACGCAGGGGATAATCCAACCAAGGCAAATCTTTATAATTTTGGAGCAAGATTAAGCTATCTTTTTGATGAGAAAAACACTGTGATAGCAGATGTGGATTTTTCCTATCATCATTATGATAATAGACAGTCTCAGATGGGAAATAGAACTGTTAGAGAAGCAAACGGTCTGTATACTGGTGGCTATCCTCCAACTGTCATTATGAAAAAGCTAAGTGGGTATTTAGCACATGAGGGAAGGTATGATGGGCTTAATTTAAACTCAAGCCTAAGCTTTAACGAGTATGCAAATATGGGACGAGAGGTAGTAGCCACTGGAACTAGCAGAGACGGCTCAAATAGGGATCTAAGAACTAGGGATTATATAGCTGAGAGCAAAGGCGTTTTAGCACTTGGCGAGTATAATACCCTAAGCCTTGGTGCTTCTTATCAATACTCAACATTTAGAGATAGACTTGTAGAAAAGACACATTTTAATAGCTCCTTGCTAGGCGTTTTTGCAGAGGATGAGCTAAATATCTTTAATAAGGTCTTTTTAACCCTTGGTGCTAGGTATAATTACCACGATACCTTTGGAAGTAATGTAAGCCCTAGAGCTTATGTAGTAGCTGAAATAATGGATAATTTAATGCTAAAAGGAGGGGTTAGCACAGGCTTCAAGGCACCTCCTCCAAATAGACTAACCCCAGGAAACTACAACCTCTCAGGGCAAGGAACCACCTATGTATATGGAAATCCTAAGTTAAAAGAGGAAACTAGCATCAATTACGAGTTAGGCTTTACTTATGACAGCAACTTTCTTACTCACTCAGTAACGGGATTTTACACAGTCTTTGACAACAAGCTTTCATCTCAATCAGTAGCCCAAGGCACAACAGTGCCAAATACCAGCGTCTTGTGTGCTACAAATGAAATTTGCTCGCAGGCTATAAATCTTGGCAAGGTTGAATACAGAGGCTTTGAGGTAGGAAGCACCCTAAGACCTATTGATAATCTAGCCTTTAATCTATCTTATACCTATCTTGATAGCAAGGTTAAAAAGGATCAAAACGGAGTAAATGTAGGAAAGCCAGAAGCTGGCTCTTTAAAGCACAACATCATCACAAAGGCTAGCTATAAAATAGCAAGTATTAGTCCTTGGATCAAGGGTGAGTGGCAGCTTGGCAGATACAGAGGAAGTAGTCAAACTCCTGGAACAACTGATCTTTTTAGAGGCTCTCGTTATTATGGGGATGTATTCTTAGCCTCTGTGGGTGTGGGATATGAGCTAAATAAGAACTGGAATTTTAACCTAGCAGTTTATAATGTGCTTGATAAGAACTTTGTAAAGGAATTTGATACACCTACAAATGGGCATTATAATAGAATAGAAGAAAGAAGGCGCTATTATATTTCTGTAAATGGAAGCTTTTAAGGCTTGAAGGGCTTTGAGCTTTAAATTTAAAGCAAGGTTTCAAGGCTTGGCTAGATTTAAGGGCTTGGTGAATTTAAGTTTTGAATTTAAGCTTGGTTTGTAAGCTTTAATGTTTCGATTTTTAAAATAAGATCAAGCCTTTGGCTGGATTTAAGCCTTGAATTTAAATTTTAAGTCTCTTAAATTTAAAAAAAAAAATTCAATGCCTTTAGGTTTTAAATTTAAAGCAAAGCTTCAAGGCTTGGCTTGAATTTAAACTGTGATTTTAAGCTTGAATTTAAGCTTTTAGCTTTCAAGTTTTAGAGCTTAAATTTAAAGAATTCACACAGTTGTGTTGTAAGTTTAAGCAAGTAAATTTAAGCCTTGATTTAAGTTAAGCTTGAATTTAAACTTAGTTTTTAAGCTTTAATGTTTAAATTTTTAAAATAAGATCAGGCCTTTGGCTAAATTTAAGGGGCTTACTTGAATTTAAATTTTAAGTCTCTTAAATTTAAAAAAATTCAAGGCTTTGGGTTTTAAATTTTTTGAGTCTTGAATTTAAAAAAGTTTCAAGCCCTTGGATAGATTTAAAGGCTTGGCTTGAATTTGCTTAAGCCTTTGATTTAAGCTGTTTTGTTTAAATTTACGAAATTCAAGCCCTTGACGAAGTTCAAACTCAGTTTAGCCTTTGAGCTGTGTTTATCTTAGGTGTTTTGAAATTTAAGCTAAATATAAAAAGAATTTTTTTCTTTCATAACACGCTCAAATGCTTTTTCAAATCCAAAGAGTGCTATCTTGGCACTCTTTTTATCTTAAAGCCCTAATGAAAAACTAAAACTGTGAATTTTAATGAGTTGCTTTTAAAAACACTTTGGGCATTTCCTCTCTTTTAATTTTCCTACAAGCTGGGCAAATTCAAGGTCTATTTATAAACTACAAAGCTTTAAATAACTTGCAAATTACAAGCCAAAGCCTAAATTTACTTAAATTCACAAAAATTCAAAAAAGCTTGTTTTGATAATCTTGCTTTGCAAAATGAACAATTTAAAAAGCAAGGTTCTTTTGCGAAAGTCTTTTTATGATTTTAAATTCAACTGTGCTGAATTTTTACTTAAATTCAATGTCTAGTATGAGGCATTTCAATGTTTTTTTGACAAAGCTTTTTTTACAAAAGATCCATGAAATTTTAAGTTTGCTTTGAATTTAAAGAATTTTCAGCCTTGGAATGCTTTTTGCTTTTAAATTCAAAGTTTAAAAAGAGGAGCAAAAGATGAAAGCTTTTACGCAAAAATATGATTTTAAAGGCACAAATGCAGCCTTTGATAAAAATGACAAGGAGTATATAAAAGCCTTATTAAGTAGCGATGAAACACCTGTGATTCCAAGCTCTAAGGAGTATCAAGAAGCTGTAAAAAGCATAGCCCATCTTATGAAAAAGCTTACTGACTTTGCTTATAAGAAGACAAAGGACAGTGAATTAGCCCACGATCTAATGATGATGGGTGGGTATAATTTCTCCACAAAGCCCCTTTGGAGTGAGGCTCAGGGCTTTTTTGAGTATGCTAACAAGAAATTTAACAATCTCCCTCAAGCTGAGATCTACAAAAACATAGCCATTATGAAAAATTACACCCAAACGCATTAAATTAAAGCCTTGTTTAAATTCACAAGGCTGTGCTTGTTAAGCCTTTTACTGCTTAAGCATTCTTAGAATTTTAATCTGCAAAAATTATATCTCTTGGTGGCATCTATTAGAACTTAAATTTTAGGCTAAAAAGCCCCTTTTTTAAACAAGCTTAAATGAATTTAAGAGCTATCTTGCCAAATTTAGCCTTTAAATTTAAGATTAATTTAAATTCAAGCTTATTTTTTTACAAGAAACAAAGTCGAATTAAACTATTAAAAATACATAGTTCTTTTATAAAAATTAGAATTTGTCATACTAAGCAAAAGTATCTCACAATAACGCAAACTTTGTCATACTGAGCGAAAGTGTCTCAAAATAACGCAAACTTTATCATACCAAGCGTGTGCTAAGTATCTCAACTTGTGTCTTGCCATACTGGTCTTTCACAAAAAGCTAAGTATCTTAAACTTTGTCATACTAAGCGTGTGCTAAGTATCTCAAAGAGAAAGAGATATTTCGCTTTCTGCGAAAGCTCAATATGACAATGCAAGAGATTTTTCGCTTTGTGCTTTGCATTCGGCTCAAAATGACAAAATTCTTGTCATACCAAGCGAAAGATCTCACAAAAATATATCTTTGTTGCGCCTACTCCTTGTAGCCACCTAACTCCTTATAGCCACCTAATAGTTTTCTTGCGAAAATTCAAAAATACAAGGCCTTGTTGTAAGATTAACACTTTTTAAAAAAGAAGCTTTTAAAGCTATCTTGCCAAATTTAACCTTTAAATTTAAAATTAATTTAAGCTTAACTTTTGGCAAAAAACAAAGGCAAATTGAGACATTAAAATACACTAAAAACAGCTAAAATTTAAGAAAACTTTGCTATAATTTGCTTTTTAAAATCCTTGCCTATGAAGATAGGCTATATATCCATAAGGAGAAGATATGAGACATTATGAGGTTTTATTTATACTAAAACCCACGCTCACAGAAGAGGAGCTAAGTGCTAAGGTGGATTTTGTCAAAGAGATCCTTACAAAAAATGAGGGGCTAATCGAAACTGTAGTGCCTATGGGGACGCGAAAGCTTGCTTATACTATCAAAAAATACGAAAGAGGGACATATTTTGTCATCTACTTTAAATCCCCACCTACTCTTATCGCAGAGCTACAAAGGGTGCTAGGCATCACAGAAGAAATCATCCGCTATCTCATAGTAAAATATGAAAGCAAAAAGGAGATTGTAGCTTGGGAAAAGCTAAGTAAGGGCATAAAGCAGGCTAAAAAAGAGATAAAGCCTCTAGAAGCACCTGAAATTTAAGGATAAAACAATGTTTAACAAAGTTGTTTTGGTTGGCAACCTCACAAGAGACATAGAGATGCGTTATGCACCATCAGGTACGGCTATAGGTGCGACAGGCATTGCCGTTACACGCAAGATGACCGTAAATGGCGAAAAACGCGAGGAAACCTGCTTTGTAGATATCACCTTTTGGGGACGAACAGCAGAGGTGGCAAATCAATATTTATCCAAGGGTAGCAAGGTACTTATAGAGGGTCGTTTGCGTTTTGAGCAATGGAATGATCAAAACGGACAAACTAGATCAAAACACACCGTATCCGTAGAAAATATGGAAATGCTAGGATCAAGCCCAAATAGTCAAAACCCAGCTCAAAATCTAAGCTACAATCAAGGCCAAGGAGGCTATAATCAAAACTACAATCAAACAAAAACAATGAGTGGGGATCCCTACTCAAATCAGTCTGTAAATCAGTCCGCAAAGCAGGCTCAAAAACCAGCCCAACAGCCTCCACAACAAGAAAAGCTAAGAGAGATCGATGTAGATAATTTCGAAGCTGACGACTCAGAATTACCATTTTGAAAGGAAAAATTATGGCAGAAAAAAGAAAATACTCACGCAAATACTGCAAATACACAGAAGCAAAGGTAGAATTTATAGACTACAAGGACACAGCCTTGCTTAAATACGCTTTGAGCGAAAGATTTAAGATCATGCCAAGGCGCCTTACAGGCACAAGCAAAAAGTATCAAGAAATGGTCGAGGTGGCCATAAAAAGAGCAAGACAGGTGGCCTTAATCCCCTACATAGTAGATAGGAAAAATGTAGTAAATAACCCCTTTGACGGACTTTAAAGAATTAAATTCAAGCTTTTCATAAGGACACTTTGAATTTTGTGTATTTTTGGATAAAAAGCTTAGAAATTCACTAGGCTATGTGAGCTTTAAGGCTTTTTATCTTTTAGCACACAAAGATGGCAAGGTTATTTTTAAGAATGACAAAATCAAAGTTTGTCAGCTTAATACTTTTTAAAAAAGTTTGCTTTTGTCTAAATTTAAGCCCTATTTTAGATCTTAGATGCTTAAAGTGGGAGTTTTACTTATAAATTTTTGCTCAAGATACTTTAATAGGATTTTGGCTTATCAATTTTAATAAATTTTGATGAGAATATTGCCTTAAATTTTTCGTCTTAACTCTGTTTCTTTTAAATGAAGGATAAAATTTTCTTTTTTTGTGCTTCTAAATTTAGCTAAACGAAACTTTGCAAATCCCCCTCTGCTTGCAGTTGCAAGAGGCTTAACGAAGTAAAAAAGTTCTTTATTTCGTTATGTGGTTTTGTCCCTTTGCAAACCCGTTTGCACTATGCTTTACTCTGTAACTTGCCTTTGCTCCTTCTTGCAAAGTTGCAATCCTTGCGAAGCAAAAAATCAACCAAACCATCATAGGCTTTGAATCTTTCTTGTAAATCTCACTTTATTCAAGCTTTGCAAAGTCCTTTATAATAGACAATAGCTCTTTGGCAGAGCAGTGTTTGAGCATATAAACGCTAAGCTAGCGTTTTAATAAACCTTTTGCTTACAGTTGCAAGAGGCTTAACGAAATAAAGACATAGGTGTATTCTTACCAGTTCCATGTCCCATTTTTTCCACAAACTCTTTTTGCACATTCTGTTCGAAGTTGCAAGACGAAACGAAACAAAAAATAACTCTCACCATCTTCAATCTCACCACTCATTTTGCTAATTTTTCACACTCTTTAAGGGTTAAAAGCTTGTTGCACTATTCTATTAACACAAGGGCGAGAAACCTTGCACAAAACAGCGATTTTGCTTACGCAAATATCAGCACAAAAGCACTCCAAAATTTGTCTAAATTTACGCTCAGAAATGTGCGATAAAAATATATACTTGTTTAACATCGATTTTACCAACATTTCAGCCGTAATTACATCAGCTAAAAGTATCAATCGCCAAATTTATATATTTATACTTTAAAACCATCTTGTATCAAATTAAAGTATCTTGAGTCTAAATTTTAAGTATGTTTTTAAAAGCTAGTTTTAAAACTTTAATTTTACAGTTAAAACAAAGTGCTTTTAAGCCTAACTTTAAGGGCTGAATTTTAGATGTGCTGTGAAAAACTGATATAAACTTTTGTAAGATTAAATTTTAGCCAAGGAACTAAATTGAACGACAAAACTAGCCTAAGTTTAAGCTTTAAATTTAAGGAATTAAAATATCGATTCTACAACACGCTATTCTCATTTTGCCAAAGAAACTAGGCTTTTAGTTTTTGCAAAAATAAAAATTCACACCCTTGTCATTTTTAAGTTTATAAAACAAAGAGGCTTTATTTGATTATTTCGCATTTTGCCTTGTATGACAAAAATTCAAAGGCTTTTGTGAATTTTCTTTTGTGTTGCCATTTTAAAGCTTACAAGAGTAAGGCGAAAAATTTGTATTGATACACTTTGCATTCCAGAATATAAATAAGTATTTTAAGATACTTATCATAAGGCTCAAGACAACTTAAGCGGATTAGAACTCATCATTTTTAACAAGATTTTATACAAAGCTTGATCTTGAATTTTCGTCTTAACTTAGTTTCTTTTAAGTGAAACAAGAAATTTGCTTTTGCCTTTAAATTTAGCAAGTCTATGTTTAGCAAAGCTCTAGAAATTCACAATTTTATTTATGTGATTCTTAGCTAAACTCATTTTTGGAATGTTTTACCCTAAATGTTCTTTAGTACCTTCTTGCAAAGTTGCAAGTGTAAGGATGCAAAAAAATACTTCAAAATCTCTTTAAATTTAGCCTCTGAAATTCTGAAACGATTGATATACTTGTTTTTCATCTTATAAATCATAACTTGAAACTTCTTTATGTGAGCTTAAGTTTAAGAGAGCCAATCTTTTTTTAGGCTCTAAGATTTGCCAATAGTGCTTAAGTGTTTTTTATTAAAAAGCACTGTGGCAAAAGCCTTTTGAATTTAAATTTTTTTCGCACAAGGCTAAAATCCCTAGGCGTTGTTTTTATACAAGGCTTTTAGATTATCATAGGCTATTTGAATTTGCTCAAATTTCTCCCTACATCTTAGCTGTTCTATTTGATCCTTATCATAATGTGAGTCAGGGTGATAAAGTTTGACTAGGATGAGGTATTTTTGTCTGATCTGGTCTATATTATCATTTGGAGAGCAATCAAGAAGTTGAAAATATGAGCCAAAGATCTTAGCCAAGGCATTGAATTTCCACCTATCATTTTCTTTTTTATGTGCTTCTTCTTTGAATTTTTTGTATTCATCCTCATCTATCTTAAAGCTAACACAGTATTTTAAATGCTCATTCACAGAGGCAAAGCTTTCAAAGAGTGCCACCGTGCCTTTGTCCTTGTAAGAAATACTAAGTATGTTAGCTGTTTCGTTGTATTCGCATTGATGCTCTTTGAAATACTGCTTGATATAAGAAACAAAGAGTTTTTCATTTGATCCTAGCTTAAAGATAAGCCCCCCATTTTCAAAGCTCACATCCACAAGGATTAGGGGTTTGAGGGCATTTTCTTCTTTGAAATTTAGCTTAAAGGTCTTTTTGTAGCAAGAGCTGTCTAATTCTATATCATCTTCTTTGTAATGCTTGGCAACTAGCTTTAAAAAATACTTTCTTTGCTGAATTTCACCCTCATCAAAAAAGGACAGGATCTTGTATTTCTTGCCTATTACCTTTGAGAAGTTTTTTGTAATGATTTCTTTAAAATAATGAAAAAGGCTAAGATCGTCTATATTAAGACTTATGGACTGTAAATTTTGGACAATTTGCATTAGATTTCTCCCACAAAAACGCACTCTCATCCAAGGAGCTTGTTTGTTTTAATATTTCATTTGGAGTATAATCGGCTTTATAAGCTAATGATTGACACCCTTTTACAAAATATCCTAAGTAAATGTATTTTAGGTTTCTTTTTTGAGCCATTTTAATCTCAGTTAGCAAGGAAAACTTACCCAAGGAAAATGATCTATATTCAGGATCGTAAAAACAATAAATACTCGAAATTCCATCCTCTAAGATGTCAATTAGATCCACACAAACAAGCTTACCGTCTATGTAAAAATCAAGCTCATAGCCAAAGTCCTGGGCTGCATCTACATAAAGATTATAATACTGTCTAAAATTTAAATAATAAAATTTCCAAGCCTTTGTATCCTTCATAAAGGAGTGATATTTTTCATATAAAAGCAAATGCTCGTTACTTAAACTTGGCTTTCTTAAAACGATCTGAGTTTTTTCATTTTTTTTAATAGCCCTTCTTAGGCTCTTAGAAAAGATAAATTTTTCAATCTCAATTCTAAGCCCCAAGCACTCAGAGCAGCTCTTGCAAATGGGTCTTGAAAAATACGCACCAAATCTCCTCCACCCCCTACTTACAAGCTCTTGATTAAGCTCTTTGGAGCATTCTTGTATGAATTTATACTCCATTATACAACGGTGCCTATCCAAATAAGGGCAGTCATCCTCTAAGGTGCAAAAGCTAATCTCTCTTCTTTCTTCTTTAAAATGTGTCATCTTTTTAATATATCACTATCCTTGACAAAGTCGGCAAATTCTTTACGCAAAGAAGCTTCCTTTGATTCTTGTGAGCTTTCTTCTTTTAATTTTTGCTCTTTTAAAAGCTCTTTTTTAATGTCTCTTAGACTGTCTAAAAAATCACTCATTTCCTAGCCTCTCTGATCCTTTGCAGAGTAGCTGCTATGGCTGCTATGACCTCTTCTTTGTTTTCTTGGTGTCTGTCTTCTGTGTGTTCTAGTATTTCTTGCATATGAGTTTCTATGAAGGAGGTGTCAAAATACCCTCTTCTAAATTCTCTAATCTTGGTAATTGCAATAAGAAAGGGTATGGTTGTTCTTAGATCATCTATGACAAATTCTTTCAATGCCCTTTCTAGCTTGTTAATCACCAAATCATAGCTAGTAGCCTTTACTATAAGCTTAGCAAGCAAGCTATCATAAAAGGAAGGCACGACATAATCCTTATAAATATGGCTATCAACCCTAACCCCAGGTCCTAAGGCAGGAAAATACTCACCTATCTTACCAGCACTTGGGATAAAATTTTTCCACACATTCTCAGCTGTGATCCTAGCCTCCACAGCATAGCCTCTATGCTTTATATCGCTTTGTTCTAGATCTAAGATCTCTCCTGCTGCTATGCGAATTTGCCTAACCACAAGATCAACCCCTATAACCTCCTCTGTGATGGGGTGTTCTACTTGAATTCTTGTATTCATCTCCATAAAATAAAAGCGGTTATAATCATCTAGCAAAAACTCGACCGTTCCAGCATTTGAATATCCCACAGCCCTAGCAGCAGAAACAGCAGTAACCCCTAGGGTCTTTCTTAGATCCTCGCTTATGCTAGGACAAGGTGCTATTTCTATGATCTTTTGATGCCTTCTTTGGATGGAGCAGTCGCGTTCGCAAAGGTGGATTATGTGTCCGTAATTATCCCCTAGAACCTGAATTTCTATGTGTCTTGGATTTACTATATATTTTTCCATAAAAACCTCATCGTTATTAAAAAAAGCCAAGGCCTCTCTCTTGCAAGCCTCAAAAGAAGACTCTAATTCCTCTTCTTTATGAACGACACGAATTCCTCGTCCCCCTCCTCCTCCACTTGCCTTTAAGATAACAGGATAGCCTATTTTTTCAGCCTGTGTTTTAAGCTCATCCAAGGAACAGTCATTTAACTTTTCTGTTCCAGGCACAATGGGAATGCCGTTTTTACTCATAAGATAGCGAGCTATGTTTTTATTTCCCATTTTGTGAATTACTTCTGATCTTGGTCCTATAAAGATAAGCCCTGCATCCTCGCAAGCCTTTGCAAATTCATAATTTTCACTTAAAAAGCCATAGCCTGGATGTATAGCATCAGCCTTGCAAGCCTTTGCTACATCTATGATTCTATCAATGTCTAGGTATCCTCTAATGGCGTTTGTGCCTATTTTATAAGCCTCATCTGCTATTTTTACATGAAGGCAGTGCATATCAGGTTCTGTATAAATAGCCACGCTTTTAATGTGTAAATCCCTACAAGCACGAATCACGCGAATAGCTATCTCGCCTCTGTTTGCAATTAAAATTTTATAAATCATACTAGCTTCCTTGAAGATAAAATCGCATAAGGAAATTATAATTAAAAAACATTAAAAAGTGCATAAAAAAAACAGTTTGTGCTAAAAAATGCCCAAAAACACGCAAGGTTTTGAAATTAACAAATTTTTTATCAAAAGATTTTTAGAACTTGATATTTTAAATTTAAGAATTTGTTTTGTGAATTTTTTTAAGTCTTAAAAAATCTTTTATGCAAATAAAAGGCTTTAAACTTTAAAATGATGGATTGTGAATGCTTGAATTTTTATTAAAAATAGCTAAATTTGCAAAAATTGACCTGGCAAAGTTCTTGCTAACAAGACTTTTAACATTTGCAAGAAAAAGAGCGTTTATAGCGAGAACGCAAAGCGTGGATTAAAGAACAGTATTAAATTTAGCACTTTTAACAAAATATTCTTCTTTATCTATTTTGTAGTTTTAAGCATAGCCTTGCCTATACTACAAAAGCCTGTTGAATTTATAGCGCTCAAGCATAGAGGCATTGCCACTTACCCCTCCTTGATGCACATAAAGCATAGGTCTAGCAAATAAATGCCTATAAAAAAGCATGGTACCTAGCCCAACTGTATCATAAAGTAAGCTAAATTCTATCCCGCACTCAAAAAGTGCTTTTTTATATATAGCCAAAAGCTCCTTGTAGGGCTTGGCAAAATGAAAATTTTTTGGTTTTTTTAATATAAAAAGCTTTTTGCAAGAGGTGTCATTGAGCTTTACTGAATTTTTTAAGCCCTCATCACTAGGATCTAAAATTTCAATGCAAAGTGGCTCCTTTAAATCAAGCATTTGCCTTTTTAAATAAGCCTCATCCCCCACACAAGCACAAGTAAAGACCCTAAATTCACTGTGTTTTGCAAGATATAAGGCACTTGTTCCTGTGCCTGAGGGCAAGAAGATGTTAAATTGTAAATTTAAATCAAAGGCTTGTTCTTTAATCTCTCTTGCAAGGCTTTCAAAACCCATCTCAGCTTCTTTGCAAGCTAGTCCCTCTGGTATAAAAAGATCCCCTTTTTCACATAGAGCCAAAGCCTCAGCTTTTAGGCTAGAATTTAAACTTTGTATGATCTTAGCCTCATTTTTCAAGGCAAGGGCATAATTTCCACAAGGCTTATCCTTTAAAAAGCTTGAAATTTGCTTACAAACAAAGATAAGCTCAAAATCATACTTCCTTGCAAATTCACTCAAAACAGCCAAACAGTTACTTTGAGAGCTACCAAAGCTTATGATTCTTGGCTGAGTTTTACTTTGAATTTTTTGAGTGAAGTTTTTTAAATTTAAAGAAGTATTTGTGGCTAGTTCTTGCTTAAAATTTGAGCTTAGCTTTGTTTTAAATTTACGAGCTTTTAAGTCGCCTATTTTTAAGGCTTGTTTAAAATTATAGGTTGATAGGTCCCCACTTTTTAAGCCTAGTTTAAAATTATGAGCTTGCAAGGCTTGATCTTTAAGGCTTGATTGATGAGATAGTTCTTGCATTAAAGAAACTCTTAGCTCTTTTGCGTTTTTAATGAAATACTTAAGCTTTCTTGCCTTATTTCCCCCACAAAGATCCCCAAGTAGATCATCTCTTTTTACAAAGAATTCAAAGCCATCAAGCTTGGTTTTTTCAAGCCTACTAAGGCTCATTTGTCAAAAAGCTCTTGAGTTTTTTTGATGATGAAGTCCTTAGAAAGTTCAAAGTCAAGCTCCACCCTACCCTCTTTCTCATCATTTTGTACGCTAGTATTTGCAAAAAGCAAGGAATTTAGCCTCTCATCCTTGTAAAAAGAAAGCACAAAGCCCATAAGCTCGTTGCTTCTTTTGGAGGCAAGATCTATCTTGTGAAGAAACGAATGCCCTTCCTCTGCTATGTAAGCTTGTATGCTGATCTGTTCTATGCTGTTAGCAAGGGAGCTATCTTGCAAGATGGCACTTAGATATTCATTTAAGATATTTCTAAGCTTTGGCTTAACCTCGTTTTTAAGTAGATATGAGCCTTGATTAAAGAGGGTGTTGTTAAATAAGATGAGTGCTCCTGTTTGAGGATTAACTGTAATATTAAAATCAAATTTAGCTTGAAGTTCTAAGATGAGGTTATTCTTAATAAATCTTAAATTAGCAAATTCTTCTCTTAGCTGAGTAAAATTGTCTTTTAAATTTTTAAGCCTAATTTCTTTTTCATTTAGCTGGGATAATAAGATCAGCATCTCCTCATCTTTTTTGCTTGAAAAATTCAGCTCTGTTCCTTTGAGATTTTTACCAAGCTCATAGATGATTTTTTGTTCTTCTTTAAAGCTTTCTTTTTGAGCTTCAAACTGTGTTTTTTCATCATTTAGCCTTGCTTCAATGAGATTAAAATCAAGCCTTGCATAAGAGTTTTTAATCAAAACAGCAGCCAAGATGAACAAAAAAACAAAAAAAAGCCCAGCCACAAGGGTGGTATAACTAAGATAAAATAAGCTTCTTTCTTCTTCGTAATTTTTTTTCATTTACTTGAAAATTCACCGTCTTTATTAAACTTAGCTATGACCTCGCTAGCCTCGTTATCAAGCTCGCTTATTTCAGCCTTTAATTTAGAGGCTAGTTCTATGCCACCGTCTATGTGCTTTTCATCCTCATAGGCTTCTTTGAATTCTCTAATGCCTTGAATTAAACTATCCTTAAAACCAAGAAAGATCTTTTCTTGATTTTGTATCATTAGCTCTTGATAATGCCCAAAGCTTTTCTTAAAATCCTCTATCATCTCATCGAGGCTACTAAGGGTTTTATCAAGGTGCTGCACCCTATCTGCGCTTAATTCCAGCAAGCGACTATACTGCTCGCTAAGCTTAGAATTTACCTCTTTTAAGTTATGATTAAAGCTAGTTATAACCTCTGTCATATCTATATAAACCTTGCTTAGATCCTTTTGCTTTCTGTGCGAGGCATTAAGCTCGTTCATAGTCTGCTTAATATGCTCAGCACTGATGCGAATGGCCTTTTCCTCGACATTTAGCATCTCTTGAAAAAGCCCAAATTTTCTTTCTATACTGTAATTAAGCTCCTTGAAAAAGTCTTGATTACTAACTTGTTCAAAGATCACACCAACCTTATCAAAATGCTGCAAACCCTGAGTCAAATATCTTTGTTCTAGCTCTTCTTTGGTCCAAAAAAATATGCTTGTTGAGCTTTTTAATCTATCAAATAATTTTTGTATCTTAGACCTACCCAATCTTTCAAAAAATACCCACCACAAGGACAAAAATACCCCATAAATAGACACATAAAAAGCAGCCCCTAGCCCACTTAGAAACTGTGAAATTTCTTGCTCTAAAGCACCTAGCTCCTTTGCATTAAAGCTTGGCACAAACAAGGCTATGCAAATGAAGGTGCCTAAAATTCCCATCATAGAAAACAAGCTAGAAGCTATGTTGGCAAAATTTTCATTCCTAGAAGTTCTTATGTAGGTAGCACAAAAGGCATCAAAACTGCCATTGCATTTGGTTTCCTTGCCTATTTTTAAAAAATTTTTCATAATATAGCTTTTTAGGGCTTGCTTGAAATCGTTTTTTTGTTGTTCTAAGAAACTAGAAGCGTATTCTGCGTTATGTCTTGCAAGAAGAAGGGCTACAACCAAGATAAGACCCATAAGAGCAAGGGCAAGTAGGCTTATTTTAAAATCTATCTTTCCAAAATATGCCAAAAGCACAAGAATGTATATCAAACAAGGCAAAAAGATGATTTTAAGATAAACCAAAAATCCACTTCTTTCCTTAATATCTGGCAAAGAAAGCTCTGAAACCCCTTCTATCCTATCCATCACTCCTACCTTTAATCTTAGCTTTTACTTTAATCTTGTTTTTGTAAACTGTGTAAATCTTATATTTATAAGTATTTAAAAAATATTTAAATTCCTTAAATTCAAAACCTAGTAACCTTTGCAAAAAAAATTCACAAAAAGCCAAATTGTCTAAATTCATAAAACTACAATTTGCAAATTCTTGTCTTAAATTTAGAGCAAAAGCAACAAGTTTTAAAAACTTAAATAATTTTGAATTATATCTAATTTTTCTTTCTTTTTAGGAAAAAATAAACTTATTTTAAGCTATCTTTGGTGTTTAAATTTAAGCTATCTTTTAAATCTTGCATAAAATTCAATTTCTAGGATCAATTTATGTGAGCTTATAAAAAGCTCATTTTTAAAACACCCAACAAAAATTAAATTTGTGAAATGCTAACTTTAACAGCTTGTTTTAATGCGGCAAAAATAATGGCTCAATTAAACTTAAACTAAATTGAAAGGTTTTTAAGTTAAGTCCTATGAAAAACAAAAATCCGTTCCAGAATTGTATCAAAAGAAATTTAGGTAAATTTTGCGTTATTTTTTACTTCGTGCTACGCGTCTTGTAACTTTTGGGGGATTGATTTAGAGGTGAAAAAAACGCTCTACTTTGTCAAATTCCTCATCAAAGTTTGTGTAAAATTTTCAAATAAATTCACATTTTGATAGCCAAAGAATGCTAGAAACTTTCTAAAATGATCGGTGAAATAGAAGTTGATGAGAGTTATTTCGGTGTAAGGAGTGGACGTGGTAAGCGTGTATGTGGGGTTGGTAAAAAACACCTGTGTTTTTACTTCGTGCTACGCGCTCATAACTGTAAGCAGAAGGGATGTTAAAGCGAAACGGTTGTATTTATACTCTAAAACACTTGCTCTGCCAAAGAGCTACTATCTATTATAAGGGACTTTGCAGAGCTTAAAGAAGGTGAAATTTACAGCAACAGCTTCAAAGCCTACGGTGCCTTGGTTGATTTTTTACTTCACTATGCTTGTAACTTTGCAAGAAGGAGTAAAGCTAATTATATGGTAAAACATAGCAAAAACGAGTTTGCACATTAGCGAAATCATATCAATGGGATAGAGAACTTTTTTACTTCGTGCTACGCGTCTTGTAACTGCAAACAGAAGAGGCTTTGCAAAGCTTCATATTATTGAAATTCGTGGCATAAAAATAGAAAATTTTGTCCCTCATTTAAAAGAAATTAAGTCTCAAAATTTAGGACAAAATTCTCATCAAAATTTAATGAAGTTGTAAGAAAATATCCGCTTAAGTTATCTTAAGCCAAAACCATTTACTTTGAATTTAACTTAGCCAAATTTTAATTTCTATTCAAACAGTTTAAATCCTCAAAGGCTCTTTCAAGCCTTTTTATCATACTTTCCTCACCTGCTCTAAGCCACACACGAGGATCGTAATATTTTTTATTTGGCTTGTCATCGCCCTCAGGATTTCCGATCTGTCCTTGTAAATAAGCCCTATTTGCACTCTCATAGCCTCTGACCCCATCCCAAAAAGCCCACTGGGTATCTGTGTCTATATTCATCTTTATGACCCCATAGCTAAGTGCTTCTTTTATGTCTTTTAGCTCGCTTCCACTGCCTCCGTGAAAGACAAAATTCACAGGCTTGTCATCTTTGAGTGCGAATTTTTCCTTGACAAAATTTTGTGAATTCTTTAAGATACTAGGCTGTAAGCTTACATTTCCTGGCTTATACACCCCGTGTACATTGCCAAAGCTAGCCGCAATGGAGAATTTATCACTAATCTTACCAAGCCTTTCATAAGCAAGGGCTACGTCCTCTGGCTGGGTGTATAATCTAGCATTGTCAATTCCTGTATTATCCACGCCGTCCTCTTCACCTCCTGTGCATCCAAGTTCTATTTCAAGGCTAATTCCAAGCTCACTTAGCCTTTTAAGATAAGCCTCGCAAGTAGAGATATTTTCCTCTAAGTCCTCCTCGCTTAGATCAAGCATATGAGAGCTATAAAGGGCTTTACCATAGATCTTTTTATTATCCTCACTTGCCTTTATAAGAGCATCCACCCAGGGAAGTAATTTTCTTGCTGCATGATCTGTATGCAAGATCACAGCCACTCCGTAATTTTTAGCAAGTAAATGAACATGCCTTGCACCGCTAATAGCACCTAGGACATCGCCATTTGGGCAGTTTTTACCAGCCATAAATTTAGCCCCTCCATTTGAAAATTGAATAATCACAGGAGAGTTTACCTTCTTTGCCACCTCTAAGACCGCATTTATGGAATTTGATCCAACTACATTTACAGCAGGTATGGCAAAGCCTTGTGCCTTTGCATAGGCATATACCTTGTTTAGCTCATCCCCACTTACAACCCCAGCACCTACTAAGTCTAAAACACCCATTATTTTAACTCCACCTTTGCTCTACCATAAAGCTCATTAGCCTTTTGTCCTAATAATCTTTGAAGTTCTTGCATCTTGTAGTCGTTTTCTAAATTTGGCTTTACCTGATCAAAACTAAGCTGTGTCCTTGCTTGTGCGTCTTGTTTTAAGATGATATGATAGCCAAAGTCTGTTTTTATGGGAGTCTTAGAATAATCCCCTTTTTTAAGAGAAAAGGCAGCATCTGAAAAAGGCTTTACCATATCTCCTTCGCCAAACCAGCCAAGCTCACCTCCATTTTGAGCTGAGCCATCTATGGATCTAGTCCTTGCTAGCTCGCTAAATTTTTGATCTAGACTTTCTCCTTTTAGATTTTTAAGATCATTGATTATGCTTTTTGCCTCTGCTTCGCTTTTAACTAAAATGTGCTTAGCCCTAACACCAGCAGGACGGACAAATTGGCTCTTGTTTTTATCATAAGCAGCTTTGATCTTGGAATTATCAACCTTTATAGAATCATAAAGCTTCTTGTGATACAAATTCAAAGCTATTTGATCCTTTGCCCTTTCAAGCTCTTTGTTAAAATCTGAGCCCTTGTTAAAGCCTTGTTTTTTGGCTTCTTCAAGTAGTAGCATTTGGGCTATGTATTGCTGAATCAAAAGCCTTTTTTGTTGTTCTGGCAAGGAGTTAAGCTTTTGTCCTCCTAAGGCAGAGGCTAGATCTTCATTGATCTGAGTATCTGTAATATTTTTCCCATCCACAGTGGCAACCACAGCTGCATTTAAATTTAGCGTAAGCAGTAAAGAACCAAGTGCTAGTGAGATTTTTTTCATCTTCTTCCTTTGTATTTAGAGATTTAGGCATAATTTTATCTAAGCTTGGTTAAGATTAATTAACTAAAATAAAAAAATGAAAAGAAATTTAGAGATTAAATCCTTGTTTTTAAAACATTTTGAGGGTGCTAGAACAGAACTTGTCTTTAAGGATCTTTATGAGTTAATAGTCTGCGTTATGCTCTCAGCACAGTGTACTGACAAAAGAGTGAATTTAATCACCCCAAATCTCTTCAAAGCCTATCCTAGCGTTGCTGATCTAGCTAGGGCTAATCTTGCAAGCGTGAAAGCTCTCATACAAACTTGTTCTTTTTTTAATAACAAGGCACAAAATTTAATCAAAATGGCAAGGGCTGTGTGCGAGAATTTCAAGGGAAATATACCCCTAGATCAAAAAGATTTACAAAGCCTTGCAGGTGTGGGGCAAAAGACGGCAAATGTGGTTTTGATCGAGTGGTGTGGGGCAAATGTGATGGCTGTTGATACTCACATTTTTCGCGTAGCACATCGCCTTAATTTAAGCAAGGCTAAGACACCTGAGCTTGTAGAAGCCGATCTTACTCGCATCTTTAAGGATAATTTAAACCGCTTGCATCAAGCAATGGTGCTTTTTGGACGCTATACCTGTAAGGCTAAGAATCCTTTATGTGAAAGCTGTTTTTTAACTAAGCTTTGCAAGAGCAAAGACAAAAGGGCTTAAACCTTGCATTTAATCTTTACTTGTAAATTTAAGGCTAAATTACTTAAAATTCCCATTTTATCCTAACTTGAATTTCACGCTTTAAATTATGTTTTTAACTTCGTTCTAGCTTGAAATTTTTAAACTTATCAATTTTTCCTTGAATTTAAACTTGCTTGAATTCTTAAAACCTACACTCTCAAATTCAAACAAGTTTGCCTTCATTTTTAAATTTACACTCCTTCATTTTTAAATTTACACTTTAAATTCAAAAAAATCTTACTTTTTAAACTTGTTTAAGCTTGCTTGAATTTTTTAAATTCAAGCTCCCTTTTAAACAAGCCTTAAATTTAGACAAAGGATTCTTTGTCGTTATTTAAAAAATCTTAATCGAATTTTTAAGCTTAGATACTAAAAACTCAAAAAACCTCGCTTGAATTCTCAAAGCTTAGACCTTAAATTTAAACAAACTTACCTTAATTTTTAAATTTAGACCTTTAAATTCAAGCAACACCTTACTTTTTAAAGCTTGTTTAAGCTTTATTTAAACCTATTTAAATTGTTTAACTTGCTTGAATTTTTTAAATTCAAGTCCCCTTAGTTATCGCAAAAATTTTTATCGCATTGGCTTTGGATGTGATAAAGCAAATTAAGTAAACCTTAAATTTAAACAAAGCATTCTTGTTTGTTATTTAATGCAAATTTAAGGCAGAGTATAAAACAGCCAAATTCACAGCATAGCCTTGGCTATATTTAAAAATGCCGTTATGATGATGGCATTTGTGATATTGCTTATAAAGCCGCCCACTAAGGGCACCACAAAGAAGGCTATCTTTGAGTAGCGGTAACTCTCACAAACCGAGCTCATAGTAGCCATACTTACAGGCACAGCCCCAAGCCCAAAGCCACAGTGTCCTACGCTAATGATGGCAGCATCGTAGTTTTTCCCACACATCTTAAAGGTAAGAAAGACTATGAAATAATAAATAAACACGCATTGTAAAAGCAAGATCGTGATTAAGGGCAAGGCTAAGGAGGCTAGCTCCCATAATTTCATCGTTATGATAGATAAGGACACAAAGAGACTAAGACACACAGCCCCTACGATCTGTATGCTCTCATACAAGGCTTCTCTTTCTTTTAGCTCCTCTTCTTGAAAATTCTTTGATCTTTTATCTAGTATAAATCTTAAAAGTATCCCACCAAACATACTCATAACATGTATGGGTAAATTCACGCTTGGAATGAGCCATTTAAAAAAGACAAAAAGCACCTCGCCTATCCCACAAGCTAAAAGTAGGATAAATACCGCTTGCTGGGCTCTTTTTGAGCTTACAAAGGCTTTGATCTTGGCATTTATGCTATCTTCTTGCCTTGTAAGGCTTTCTTCTTTATCTAGCTTATACTTTGTAATTAGCCTTCTGCCAATGGGACCTCCCATTATGCACCCACTTACAAGACCAAAGGTAGCAGCGGCAATTGCCACCTCCAAGGCTCCCTCTCCTCCCATCTCAACGGCTATGGGAGCAAAGGAGGCTGAATTTCCGTGCCCTCCTGTAAGGGGAGTTGATCCTGCCATTAAGGCAACAAGGGGATTCATGCCCATCAAGGAGCCAATGCCAATGGCTAGGACATTTTGAAAGATAGCAAGTAAGGCTGCTAAAAAGGCAAAGATAAGCACCAATTTGCCTCCGTGTCTAATTAAGGCCAAAGAAGCACTTAGCCCAGAGGCTGCAAAGAAGACATTGTAAAAAAATTTATTCATCACCTGATAATCAAAGCTAAAAGCAAGGATCCCACTTGAATAACAAAGTGCTGTTAAAATAGCAAAGGCAGTACCCCCCACAACAGCAGAAGGCAAACACCAAGTCTTTAAAATTTTAATCTTTTCTCTGCAAAACTCACCCGCATAAATGGCCAAAACAGCAAGCATTAGGGTGCTAAACATTCCAACCTCAATCATAAATCCCCCTTAAATCAAAAAGCCCTTCAAAGATCTTGATTTATCACCTAAGCTTTTGCCAAAAAGCTGGTTTTAGCTACTTTGCCAAGAAAGATAAATGCCTTTAAAAAGCCTTAACATAAATCTTAGCAAAAAAAGAGTAGTTTTTAGCGTTTTTTTTTTTTTTGAATTTAAGCTTTTTAAAGATAAAATTACCATAGGTAACAATTTAGGGTGTTTAAATGGGATTTAAAGATCTTTTTTAGTTTGCTTGAATTTAAACTTTTTAAATGCCTATTTTAAATTTGAGCATTTTTTAAATGACTTGGCTAAAATTTGCCTTTGAAAAATAGAATTTAGCTTAAAGGGGATAAGATGACAAAAGAGCTTCTTAAACAAATAGAAAGCTTAGAAAAGCGCGTTAAAAAGGGCATTTTAAGCCTAGATGAGAGCGTGAATTTGAGTTGCGAGCTTGAATTTAATGAGGAAATAAAACAAATTGCGCTTGATTTAAAGCCCTGGCGAAAGGGACCCTTTCGCATAAATGAGCTTTTCATTGATAGTGAGTGGCAAAGCTTTGTGAAGTTTAATCTTTTAAAGCCCTATTTAAACGAAATTCAGGGTAAGGTGGTAGCTGATGTGGGCTGTAATAATGGCTATTATATGTTTAAGATGCTTGAGTTTAGCCCCAAAAAACTTGTTGGCTTTGATCCAAGTATGCGTTGCTTTTTGCAGTTTAAGCTCATAAATGCCCTTGCTAAAACTGCCATAAAATACGAGCTTTTGGGGGTTGAAGCCTTGCCAAACTACAAGCATAAATTTGATCTTATCTTTTGTCTTGGGGTGCTTTATCACAGAAGCGATCCCCTTAAAATGCTTAAAGAATTAAAAGCTGGTTTAAACAAAAAAGGGGTGGTATTTTTAGACACGGTTTTCATAGAAGATGAAAGGGAAATCGCCCTTGTGCCGAAAAAAACCTATTCTAAAATCTCCAACATTTACTTTGTGCCTTCTATCTTAGCTTTGAAAAACTGGTGCGAGAGGGCGGGATTTTCACACTTTGAAGTGCTTGCCACCAAAACTACCGACAGCTTTGAGCAAAGAAAAACTGAGTGGAGCGATGGCTTTTCTTTGAGTGATTTTTTAGATCCTTTAAATTCAAATCTTACTTGCGAGGGATATCCTGCACCTCAAAGGGTATATGTGAGGCTTGGAATTTAGGGCTTTTTTCAGTCTCTATCTGTGGGTAAAGTGTTTTTATATTTTAATAAATCACATTGTTTGTCTATCCAAGAACTTAAATTTTCTCTTATTTCATCATAGTTTTTAGGCTCATAAGCGTAAATATCAAAAACATTTTGCCCCCGCCTTGCTGTTTTGCCATATTGATCTTTTAAATTATGAATAAATATGCCAAAAATAGGCTTTTTAAGCTCTCTTGCCTTTTTTGCTTCGTGTCTTACCCATCTTCTAGTATGAGTTTTTTCTCCTATAAGCAAGATAACACAGTTACACTCTTTCATATTATCATTTATCCATTTTTTGATATTTTCATCACCTTTACGCTTGATTTCCTCCCATTCATTTGGCTTACAAATTTGTTGTCCTTCGACAACGCCCATATTTCGCACTTGATTTACACGCCAAAAATCAAGCTCGTAATGAAAGCTAAAAAATACCTTTTTCATTATAAGATCTCCTTTAAAACAAAAATACAAACACCTAACAAAGCATAAAAATACAAAATCGTTTTAGAAAACCAAGCTTTAAAACAACCGCAACAATCCTTATGATAGTTTTTAAAAGCACTTAAGTCAAACATTTGCACTTTGCTATCTTCTTTTCGCACCTCATCATACAAGGCTCTAAATTTTTTCTCTTGACACAAATAATACGCATCAAAAACCCAGCAAAGCCCCAACACAACAAGGCTTACATAAAAGATAGCCTTGTTGCCATTTGTCGCATACACCGCAAAAATGGCAGAAATGATAGCCACACACATAGCCTTAATTTGAAATGAATTTGTATTCATTCTTGTGATGATATTTTGGATAAATTCTAAAAATTTAAGTTTGTCCTCCGCCATTTTAATTACCCTTTCTTAGTAGCCGTAAATTTGCCTTTGTTGCCTTTGTATGTTATCCATTTGCATTTGCCTTTCTATGTCCTCCATTTTTCTTAACATTTCTCGTTCAATTCTTTGACTAGGATCATACCATCCTTTCTTCGCCCACTCACCACATCGAGGATCCGCATTTCCAATTTTATCACACCACTTTTCAATAGCTCTTTTTTTAATAGAAGTAAGCGTTTCTTCAGAACTAGAAGTAGTTGGCGCAGAATTTACCATTTTTTTATAATTATCGCAAGACATTGAATCGCCCAAATCACAAGCCTTATCCAAAAACTCTTTTGCCTTGTTTTTGTTTTGTTTAATGCCTTGTCCGCTGTAATATAGTCCGCCAAGATTACCACAAGCATTGGCATATTTTAAATCGCAAGCCTTTTCATAAAGTTTTATGGTTTTTGATAAATCTTTGCCAACACCTTGTCCCTTAAGATATAAAATACCAAGTATATTACACCCCTTGCCATCATCTAAATCACATAATTTTTCGCACGATTTAAAATCTATTTTATCATAGCATTTATCTTGCATTTCCTTAAATTCAGTATCGCTAGTAGCACCAAAACCCGCACTCACCGCACCAACCACAAAGGTGAAAATTGCGATTAACCTTTTTGTCCTTTGTAAAGAGAAATTTAAATATAACTTTGAGTTTTTAACCTTAAAATTTGTAAATTTCTTGCCATTTTGCTAAAAAATTCACGGAATTTTAAAAGCCAAGCCATAAAGCCTAGCAACGCAAATTTAGCTAAGTTTCTCATTTTTGCTCCTTTAATTTTCTTTAATTGAGTTGATTTTATCGTTTTTTTTTGCTTAAAGTGCGATGAAAAATTGACAATTTTTGCAAAAACTTTAGGTTCTCAGTTAAAAACTTTTACTTAAAATAAATTTTTAATGGTAAAATTTTTTGGATTTTGTCGATTTGATTGTAAATATTTTTAAAGGCGAGGCTATGATTAAGCAAGGCGTTAATTACACAAAGATTGAAAAATATGTATCCCAAGAGGAAGCAGCTAGGATAAGAGGTGAGCTTCTAACTTGTCCTAATATCAGTGCTACCTTGGCTGGTACAATCTCAGAGTTTTCTGAAAATCAGGCTAAGTCTGTTTTTATCCCAACGGCTGAGATGGTAGTGGATGAGTATGGGCTAATTCACGATGCCTTTGTTTTCAGTGCTGCAAACTATGTAGCCCAAGCAGCCATAAACAAAGAGTATTCAGTGCTTATAACCTCAAAGTCTATGTTTTACGCACCCTTAAAGCTAGGAGATGTGCTAATCCTTGAAGCCCAGGCTCTCTTTGATGATAGCTCGAAAAAAAGAGATGTTAAGATAGTAGGCTCTGTAAATGAGATCAAGGTCTTTGAATCAAGTATGAGCCTTGTTGTAACAGATGATCATATCTTTAAGCTTAAACGTCCTCCAACTAGCAATCCTATCAAAAAAGATAACGACAAGGACGAAAAAGCTGATAACTCTGATGAAGCAGAGGCTATGAAGCTACTTAATGCCTTTGGAGGTCTCTAAGGCTTTGGAGTAAGAGGCAGATCAAACCAATTTGGTATGCACTCCTCGTGATAGCTCCCACTTGCATCATAATAGGGCTTACAGTCATCATAAAAGCGGTTTGAAAGCCCTCTTTCATTTATAAAACAAGCAGAAAAAAGCAAAGCTATTAAGGGTATGAGTATATAGATCTTGCAAATTTTTTTGAGATTTTTTAGCATTGTTAGCCTTTCTTTTTGTTTGAATTTAAACTCTTTTTTTAAAAATTGGATTTGTTTAAATTTAAAAATATTTTTTTAAAAATGTCGCTTTTTCTCATATTAAGCATTTCTATACAGCGATACTTTTAGACATAGTCAAAGCAAAGAGTTCTCAAGGTTTTTTTTAAAAAAAGAACTTTTTTGTTTTAGCACCTAATGCCAAGCCACTAGCACTTCACAAAGATACCAATTTAACAAAATTTATGTAAAAAGATCGGCACTTTTTTAAAAGAGCCTTTGATTTAAATTCAGTCTAAACCTACAAGCCTTAAATTCTTGCTGAATTTAAGCTTGTTTTAAAATGATTTGTTAATATTTGAATTTAAAAAAATATTTTTCATATTGAACAAGCTTTAAATTTAAAACATACTAAGCATAGGCTCTCACAAAAGCTTACCTTGCTACTCTTACAAGCCACTAGATCTTCTTTTTGCAAGAGTATCATTTTGACAAGCCTATGCGAAAAGATCGGCACTTTTTAAAATATAGCCTTTAAATTTATCAAACTCAAAGCTTTTATCCAAATTTATAATCTCAACCGTCCTTTAAATTCAAGGCTCTTCATTTTCTAGTTTAATGCACCTTGCAAATTTTAATCCTATGAATTTAAGATCTTAAAACTATAAACTGTCAAACTGTTTTTAAATCAAGCCTTGAATTTAAGCTTATCACCTTGAAGGGCTTTTTTCCCTATCCTTTCTCCACTTATATGGCTCTATGGGATTTTTGCCCCTCCACAGTCCAAGTCTTTGTTTTTTGGCCTTTTTATGCTCATTTAAATAAAGATCCGTGTAATAAGTATAAGCCCAGGCATACCCACTTGCTACCATCATCTTGTTAATATCCTTGCCATTTAGCTTTACTATGCCGACAATCCTGCCGTATTTATCTTTGTCCTTAACCGTTACCTTGACACTTTTGTTGGCTACAAGGGAGGCAAGATGGTTTTTTGACTCCTTGCCAAAGGGCTGATTTGTTTCAGGTGCATCTATGCCATAAAAGCGAATGCTATGCTTTTTACCCCTCTTATCTAAAACTGTGATGGTATCTCCATCATATACCTTAATCACCTTGCCCTCTATGCTTTCATTTGTAGCAAAGGAGTTAAGAAGCAAGGCAAGTGCTAAAAACACAAGCAAGATAAAAAGCCTTTTTGGATCGCTAGCCAAGGCTCTTAAGCTCATCAATCTTTTATAATTTATCCTCATAAAGCTACTTTAAATAAAATTTCGTATAATTATAATAAATTTTGGGCTAACAAACTGAATTTTAGCCGTGAAAAGTTTGAGATGAGAATTTTATATCTTTTGTTGCTTGTTGTTTTGAGCTTGTATTTTTTGTATGAGGATGAAGAAAAAATGATAAAGCAAGATCTGCAAGAGTTACAAGAGTTACAAGAGTTACAAGAGTTACAAGAGTTACAAGAGTTACAAGAGTTACAAGAGTTACAAGAGTTACAAGATAAAGATTTACAAGATTTCAAAGATAAAGAGCTAAGTCAAAATGAGCTTGAAGAGAATTTAAGTAGCACTTTTGAGGAATGGCTAGAAGATGAAAGCATAATAAAAGAAGAGCTTAATGTATTTATCCAAGAATTAAGCCCCTTTGATATGAATTTTAGCACTCAAAGCATAGAAAGCCAAAAGGACAAGATCCTCTTGCAAATGCCCTTACTGCCAAATCTTAGCCTAGCTGATCTTAAATTCACAAAGACAAAAATAGGACTTGAAACAAGGCTTTTTGAATTAAAAGAACTTTGGCAAAATGAGCCAAGCTGGGAGCTTTGGAGGGATAATAATACAACAAGCCGCTTTGTTTATAACTTGCAAAGCAGCGTGTATTATCTTTACAAAAACGAAGACAAAAAAGGCTATCTTAGCGATGAATTAAGCCTTAGTTTGCAAAAAAATAAGAATAATTTCTTTATAAGCATAAACACCCCCACTAAATACAAAAATTTTTTAATCAAGGATCTAGGACAAAGCGGGGGGTATTTTATCTTTAAGCTTGATGAGACAAGTTTTATAATAGCTCTAAGCTCTCACAGTTTTTTTACAAGATGGTGGCAATGTGAGCTTATAAAAGAGGAGTTAGAATGCCTAACTGTAAGCTCAAAGCAAGGACTTAGTGTATTTAGCAATGATACAAATTCTTATGAGATGAGGCTTAGCGAGGGAAGGTGAGATGCGAAGTAATTTAGCCTTGCAAGTAATATTAATAGCAAGAGAACTTAAACTATATTTTTAAATTCAAAGCCCAAAGTTTCAAAAAGAAAAAAGCTTTAAGTTGCGTATATTAAGTTATCTAAGTCAAATTTCATCAAGCCTTGATAGAACTTTCTTTGATGAAGCTTTTATGAATTCTAGGCTTTTTATTTTATAAAAGACATTTAGTTTTTCACTTCAAATTTAAAATGGAAAATTTAAAACGAGGTGTTTGCTTGTGCTGGAGATGGGGTGAAATTAAATTTAAAAAGGCTCTTTTTAAAAAAGTATTTATTTTAGATAAAATACAAACTTTATCATACAAAGCGAAGAATCTCAAATTTTAAAAGAAATTTTTGCTAAACATTACAAAAATAGATAAAATTTTATAAATTCTCATTTTAGACCTCGCAAGAATTAAGATGAATAAACTTAAATTTAAAAATAAAACTATTTGAATTTTTAAATTGTATCCAACTAGTCTTTTACCTTCTAATGCAAAGCAAACTTTGTCATATTAAATGTGTGAGAAATATCCACTAAGACCAATAAATCCTTAAATTCTTGTCATACTGAGGCAAAGCCAAAGTATATCAAAGCCTAGTTTCTTTTGCAAACGAATTTTTCTAATAAAACATAGCTTCTTTGCCTACTACTCAAAAGAACAAACTTTGCAAGACTATGAAAATATCTGCTTAATTCAACAAAACATTTCCTTAAAGAACTTTGCAAAAGATCTCAAAAATAATGAAACTATATTTAGATTGCTAACTTCATAACAGTAGCTACGAATTTGCTTTTTTGTTTTTTCTTTCAATTAACTAAATGCATTTTTAAGGGCTTAAAGACTGCTATCTCGCCCCTTTCATCCTCCTTTGAAACTAGTAAAACATCTATGTCTTTTATTTATATTCTTTAATCTCCATCAAGAACATACAAGATTTAAAACTATGCTAACAGCCTCCCAAAAAACCAAATCTATTTTAGAAAAGCTTGAAAAGTACTCTCAAAAGCTACTAGCCAAAGGCCTTGTATGTTTTGCTTTGTCAAAGTAAAAATTCACGCTTTTAAGGCAAAAATTCACAAAAACACTAAAATAAAGGTTAAATGCTTATAAAATTCACAAACAAGCTATTTTAAAATGGCTCAAGACAACTTAAGCGAATTATTTCTTATCATTTTTAGCAAGATTTTATACAAATCTTGACCTTGAAGTTTCGTCTTAACTCTGTTTATTTTAAATGAAGCATAAAATCTTCCTTTTTGATTCCTTTAAATTTAGCTAAGCTATGTTTAGTAAAGCCTAAGAAATTCACAATTGCATTTATGTGATTCTTAGCCAAACTCATTTTTTGAGTGTTTTACTCTAAATGTTCTTTAGCTCCTTCTACTACGCAGTTGCAAGTGAAACGAAGCAAAAAATCTACAAGTTAATCATAAGCTTTCCAAGTATCACTATAAATTATGCTAGATTCTAAGTCTGCAAAGCTAGGTAAGGCAAAAGCTCACTAGCAAAACAATTCTTTACTACTTGGGTATAAACGCTAGCCTAGCGTTTTAACATACCTTCTTGCAAAGTTGCAAGACGCGTAACACGAAGCAAAAACACAGGTGTTTTTTTACCTACTCCTCTGCCTCTTTTGCCTCTGCCTCTTTTTGCACCTTCTGCTAGCAGTTACAAGCCTAGCGTTGTAAAAAATAGCTTTCATCAATTTCTATTTCACCATTTAATTTAGAGATTTTTTCACATTCTTGTGCAATTAAGATTCTAATTTGCTTAAAGAGTTTGCATAAAGTTTGCTCTGATATTTGAGTAATTTTTGCAATTTTTACTGCTTCAATATCAAGGCTTCTTGCAAAGTTGCAAGCCGCAAGGCGAAGCAAAAAATACTTTACAATTTCTTTAAATTTAGCATCTGAAATTTTGAAACTATTGATATACTTATTTTTCATTGCTGTAATCATAACTTGAAGCTTATTTCTTAGAGCTTAAGTTGTCTTGAGTCTTTTAAAATACTTAAAACAAAGTGAAAATTCGCGTTTGCGTGAATTTTATGGATGAGCTTAGTTTTTTTGCTATAAATTGACAAGGCGAAGTATTACTAGGCGATGTTTTGCTTCGTGCTCTTGTAGCTACGTAATAACAGGGGCTACATAAGGCAGTAAGCAGAAATAGAATAATGTAGTTTATCCCTATGAAGTAGCCAAAGTTGGAGTGAGCTTGAAAAAGAGCTTTGATTAAAGGCTAAGCCCTCAAAGGCTAAATTGTTATTAAAATTTACTTAAACGAAGCATTGATAGGCTTAATTGTGAATTTTTACTCATTTAAAATCTTAGTTTTATCCTTTTTATAGGGAAAAAAATTTAAAAATTCAGCTTAACTTCCTTGACATTAAACTAAGTTTTTTAATAAAATCACATTTCTATTTAGCTTAGACTAAGGAGTTCTTTGTAAAGGATATTTATGGATAAGATTAAAGCCTATGATCATAGGGTTTTAGATAGAACAGTTGCGGCCATAGTTGAGGCTGTTAGACGAATAAGCACATTTTAAATGGAGCTTATATGGTGGAGAATAACTAGTGTTAAAAGAATTTCGTATTAAAAATTTTAAAGCTTTTAAAGATTTAAAACTAAATGGTTTTAAAAAAGTTAATATTTTTGTTGGAAAAGCAAATACCGGTAAAACTTCTATTTTAGAGGCTTTGAGTTTATTTTTGGCTAAACATCCACAAATTCTTATTTCTTTGTTAAATGAAAGAAGTATGCTTGGGGACGATGCTTGTTTTGAAAATTTATTTTTTGATTACAAAACAAATGAGCTTATCACCCTAGAATCAGATCTAGAAAAATTAGAACTTAGTCCAAATTTTGAAAATCAAAGCTTGGTTATTTCTAAACAAACTGCTTATATTGACAGATCAAATTCTTATAATTTAAAAAATAGCTTAAAATTTTCTTTTGAATCAAAAAATAAAAAGTCGTTTTCTAGTAGCATTTCATTCAATAAAATTGAAACAAATCAAACGGCATATAATGTTTCTATGAACGAGACTGAAAAGAGGACTTTTACATCATCTTTAAATAGTATAGAATTTATAGCTAGTGTAAAAAATAGGGAATATTTCAATAGATTTATTAATAATTTATCTGCAGTTATTACAGATAATGAAAAAGCCAAAGAATTGCAACAAAAAATTAAAGAATTTGCATTAGATATTGAGGATTTAAAATTTGTTGGTGGGAATAAAATCTTAGTGCAGCAAAAAGGTTTGCAACATGCCATCGATTTTCGCTTACTTGGACAAGGTTTTCAATCCTACATCTTTATGCTTGTTGCAATACTTTCTGATAAAAAATATATCATTATAGATGAAATAGAAAATGGACTACATTTTGAAAGTATTGATTTGCTCTTAGAATCAATGTTTCAAACACCAAAAGATACTCAATTTTTTATTACAACACACAATAAGGAGCTTTTGAAAAACTTGGCATTAAAACTTGAAAAACAAGATGATAAAATAAAGAATGTAGCACTTTTTAATATCTACTACGATAAAGAGAATAAACTAAGGGGCGTACAATATAATGGAGAAAATTTTGTTCACGCTTTGATTAATGGAAATGAAACAAGAGGATAAAATGTTGATTATTGTAGAAGGAGATACAGATAAACATTTTATTGAGTCTTATTGTAATTATTTGTCCCTTAAATGTGAGGTTTTTACAAGCAAAGGAAAAGATAAGAGCCAAAAAAATGAGAATAATGGAATACAAAGGGTAAGACAATATATCGAAAAAGCATTGACAAAAGGAGAAAGGATATTGATCATCTTTGATGCAGATGATGATAAGGAAAAATCTTTAAAAAACATTCATAATCAACTTGATTTGTTAGAGACTAGCTTAAAAAAACAATGTGAAAGTTCGCTAGATACTATCTTAAAAGAACAATGTGAAATTTTTCTCATACCAAACAATCAAGATAAGGGCAACTTAGAAACGCTCTTAGAAAATATAGCCAAAGAAAAATGTATCCTTAAATGTTTTGATGATTATAACAAGTGTATTACGAGACTACAAAATCAAAATTCTAAAATTAAATTACCAGAGAAAAAATCAAAGGTATTTGCATATCTTAGTTCTTTTGACATAAAAATTGATGAAAATTTTCAACTAAATGAAGATATATGGGATTTGCAAAATCCATATTTAGACAATCTTAAAAATTTTCTTATGCAAACAACTAAAAATGCCAAAATTAAAAGCAAGACTAAAAAACCTTAAACATTAGATCTTTCTTGCTTACGAAGTTTTCTTTGCTAAATTTATTGATAATATCTACTTTGAATTTGTAATGCTTTGTAAGAGTCTGTTTTAATTTATTTTCATCTTTTTATTTTACCAAGCTACATTGATTAAAGTAGAGAACTTCTTATTTATAAGGGTAATATTTTAAACACTCTTATTATTTTGCCAAATACAATTTAAAGTTTTATCCTTCTTACAAGGAAAAAAATTCAAAAATTCAGCTTAATTTCCTTGACATTAAACTAAGTTTTTAATAAAATCACATTTTTGTTTAGCTTAGACTAACGAGTTCTTTGTAAAGGATATTTATGGAAAGGATAAGATTAAAGCTTAAAGCCTATGATCATAGGGTTTTAGATAGGACAGTTGCAGCCATAGTCGAGGCTGTCAAGCGAACGGGTGCTGATATTAGAGGACCTGTGCCACTACCAACCCACATTAAACGTTACACAGTCTTGCGTTCGCCTCATATTAACAAGGATTCAAGAGAGCAGTTTGAGCTGAGAATTCACACAAGGATGCTTGACATAGTCGCAGCCACGCCTGATACAGTAGATAGCCTAACCAAGCTTGATTTAGCCCCAGAGGTGAATGTAGAAGTAAGGGCTATGGGCAAATAAGGGAGAAATTATGGAATATATAGTTGAAAAGATAGGTATGAGTAGGGTTGTGGCTAATCCTAGCTTTGCCGTTACGCTTTTAAGGCTTGTTAGCACCAAGGTTTGCGAGCTAAATGAGGGCAAATCACTTGTAGCCTACTCAAAGGGCAAAGGCACAAACAAATGCGTAGCAGGACAGCAAAAAAAATTCAAGCTCTCGGCTGAATTTAACCGCTTTGCAAGTTTAAAGGTAGCAAACAAAGAAGTAGGCGACATAGACGAAGCACCCCTAAAAGAAGCAAAGATTTTAAAGGTAAGTTTTAACTCAAAGGGTCGTGGGTATAGTGGCGTTATGAAAAGACACGGCTTTAGTGGCGGTCCAAAAAGCCACGGCTCTCGTTTTCATAGACGTCACGGATCTATCGGCAACAGAGAATGGCCAGGCCGCGTTAGACCCGGAATGAAAATGGCAGGGCAGTTTGGAAATGTCCTAGTAAGCGTTAAAAACGAGCTTATCTCTTATGATGAGGGCAATAAAATCCTAGTTTTAAGAGGTGCAGTGCCAGGCTATAACGGAGCTTATGGCAAGATAAGGATAGCAAAATGAGTAAGGCTATAATTTTAAATGAAAATTTTGAAAAAGCAAGTGAAAGTGCTTTGCCTGCTGAATTTGACAAGATAAATCCGCATAATCTTTATTTGTATGTGAAATCCTATATGGCAGCACTTAGAGCCAACACAGCTCACACCAAAAACCGCAGCGAGGTAAGTGGGGGTGGCAAAAAGCCTTTTAGACAAAAAGGACGAGGCGGTGCAAGGGCTGGCTCGACACGAACAAATGTTTGGGTCGGAGGTGGAGTAGCCTTTGGTCCTAAAAATACGAGAAATTACTATCAAAAGGTCAATAAAAAGCAAAAAAGACTAGCCTTTGAACGCGCTTTGATGGACAAGGCAAAGGCAAATGCTCTCTTTGTAGTGTCAAATTTAAGCATAGAAAGTGGCAAGACAAAGGACGCAAAGGCTGTAATCTCAAAGCTTGGCTTAAAAGACGCACTCATAGTTAAGGATTTGCTTGATGAAAAGACGCTTTTGGCTTTTAGGAATTTGGCAAATTGCTATGTGGTGGATTTAAGCGAGGTAAATGCTTATTTGTTGAGCGTTTTTAATGCTGTGATTATGGAAAAAACAGCTTATGAATCAATCATAAAGGGTTAAAATGGCTGATATTACTGATATAAAGACTATACTTTACACCGAAAAAAGCCTGAATTTACAAGAACAAGGCGTAGTTGTGATTCAAACCTCGCCAAAGATGACTAAAAATAGCCTCAAAGCCGTGCTTAAAGAGTATTTTGGAGTAAGCCCACAAAGCGTGAATTCTTTAAGGGTAAATGGCAAGGTGAAAAGATTTCGTCAGCGTTTGGGAACAAGGAATGATTACAAGAAATTTTATGTCAAGCTGCCTGAGGGGGCTAGCTTAGGAAATATGGAGGCTTAAGATGGCGATTAAAACCTACAAACCCTACACCCCAAGCAGAAGGTATATCACAGGACTAAGCTCTGATGACATCACAGCAAAGCCAAGTGTGCGTTCCTTGCTAGTAAAATTACCCTCAAGTGCTGGTCGCAACAGCTACGGACGCATCACAAGCAGACACAAACAAGCAGGGGCAAAGAAACTTTACCGCATAATCGACTTCAAACGCCGTAAATTTGGTGTTGAAGGCAGGGTCGAAGCCATAGAATACGACCCTTACCGCACCTGCCGCATAGCCTTAATAGCCTACAAGGATGGCGACAAACGCTATATCTTAGCCGCAAAGGGCTTAAAGGTAGGCGACATAGTAGCTTCTGCTGAAAGCGGACTTGATATAAAGCCAGCCAATGCTATGAAACTTAAAAATATCCCTGTTGGAACCATAGTGCATAATGTAGAATTAAAGCCGGGCAAGGGCGGACAAATGATACGCTCAGCAGGTGCCTACGCTCAGCTTATGGGAAAAGAAGAAAAATATGTCATCTTGCGTTTAGCAAGTGGGGAGATGAGGCAGATTTTGGCTGAATGTATGGCTAGCATAGGCGAGGTAGGCAATGAAGAATGGGCAAACATTACCATAGGCAAAGCCGGACGCAATCGCTACCGTGGCATTCGCCCACAAACAAGAGGCTCGGCAATGAATCCAGTTGATCACCCACACGGAGGTGGCGAGGGTAAAAAGAATTCAGGACGCCACCCTGTTACACCTTGGGGCAAACCAACAAAGGGCTTTAAAACTCGCCGCAAAAAGGCAAGCGATAAGCTCATAATTTCAAGAAGAAAGGGAAAATAAAATGGCAAGATCATTAAAAAAAGGTCCTTTTGTCGATGAGTGCGTGATGAAAAAGGTCATCGCAGCAAAAAAGGCTAATGATAACAAACCCATAAAAACTTGGAGCCGAAGAAGCACAGTAGTGCCTGATATGATAGGACTTACCTTTAATGTGCATAATGGCAAGAGCTTTATCCCTGTTTATGTAACTGAAAATCACATAGGCTACAAGCTTGGCGAGTTTGCTCCAACACGCACTTTCAAGGGGCATAAGGGCTCAGTGCAAAAGAAAATCGGTAAGTAGGTGAGATATGAGTAAGGCAGTGATTAAATATCTAAGATTATCGCCCACAAAGGCAAGGCTTATTGCAAGGCAGATTCAGGGTATGAATGCTGAACTTGCTATGGCTAGTTTGAAATTTATGCCAAATAAGGGGGCAAAATTCATAGCAAATGCCATTTCTAGTGCGGTGGCAAATGGGGGCTTTGAGGCAAATGAGGTTGAAGTGGTAAGTTGCCGCGTGGATGCGGGTGCTGTTTTAAAACGCTTTCAGCCAAGGGCAAGAGGCAGTGCAAGTCGCATAAGAAAGCCAAGTTCTCATATTTTGGTTGTAGTTGAAAAGACTGAGGAAAAAGCTAAAAAGCCCACACAAAATTCAAGCAAGGCTACAAACGAGGCTAAAAATTCAAGCTCCAAAGCAAAAAATTCAAGCCAAAATTCAACAAAGGTAAGTGAAAATTCAAGCAAGGCTGTGAATTCTAAAGAAAATTCAAACAAAGCCGTGAATTCTAGCGAGAAAAAAGCTGAAAATTCAACTAAAAATGTGAATTCAAGCGAGGCAGAAAATTCAAGCAAAGCAGTGAGCGAGGACAAAAAGGCAGAAAATTTGAGCAGTGAAAATTCAAAGACAGCCAAAGGCGAGGCAAAAAAAGCACCCGCAAGGGCTAAAAAGAGCGAGACAAAGGAAGACTAAGTATGGGACAAAAAGTAAATCCAGTAGGTATGAGGCTAGGCATCAACAGAAATTGGGAGTCAAGGTGGTTTCCTACCAAGGCAAATTTGGCTGAAAATATCAGCGAGGATTATAAAATTCGGGCATTTCTTAAAAGAAAGCTTTATTATGCTGGCATTTCTCAAATTTTAGTTGAAAGAACGGCTAAGAAACTTCGTGTTACCGTTGTAGCAGCGCGTCCGGGCATTATCATAGGCAAGAAAGGCTCTGATGTTGATGTGCTTAAAAACGAGCTAGTTTCGCTTATAAAAAAGGACCTTACCATAAACATAAAAGAGGAAAGAAAGGCAGGTGCTTCAGCACAACTTGCTGCTGAAAGCGTTGCCACTCAGCTTGAAAAAAGAATAGCCTTTCGCAGAGCTATGAAAAAGGTCATTCAAGGCGCGCAAAAAGCAGGTGCAAAGGGCATTAAGGTAAGCGTTGCTGGGCGTTTGGGCGGTGCTGAGATGGCACGCACTGAATGGTATTTAGAGGGACGCGTGCCGCTTCATACTTTAAGGGCTAGGATTGATTACGGCTTTGCTGAGGCTCGCACGACTTATGGAAACATAGGCGTTAAGGTGTGGATTTTTAAGGGAGAGATTTTACAAAAGGGCGTTCAAGCTGAAAAAAGCGAGAGCGAAGATGCACCTAAAAAGCCTAGACGCACAAGAAGGAGCAAATAATGTTAATGCCAAAAAGGACAAAGTATAGAAAGCAAATGAAGGGTCGCAACCGCGGCTATGCTTGTAGGGGAACTGAATTTACCTTTGGTGAATATGCCTTGAAGGCTGTTGAGGCAGGACGCGTGAATTCAAGACAAATTGAAGCAGCAAGAATTGCACTCACTCGCTTTGTAAAAAGGCAAGGTAAAACTTGGATACGCGTTTTCCCTGACAAGCCTTTGACAAAAAAACCCCTTGAAACTCGTATGGGTAAGGGTAAGGGCGGAGTTGAGGAATGGGTTATGAACATTAAGCCCGGCCGGATTTTGTTTGAAATGACAGGTGTCGATGAGGCTATGGCAAGGGTTGCTTTGACCTTGGCTATGCACAAACTCCCATTTAAAAGCAAGTTTATAACAAGAGAGAGTCAAAATGAAATATACTGAGTTAAAAGATAAGACAGCAGCTGAGCTAAACAAAATGCTAAAGGATGAGAAGTTGCTTTTGTTTGAAAAGAGGCAAAAGCTTAAAACTATGCAGCTTACAAACCCAAAAGAAATAGGACAGACAAGAAAGAACATAGCTCGTATAAGCACTGCTATAAACGCTTTAAAGAAGGACAAATAATGGCATTTAAAAGAGAAATTCAAGGCATTGTCGTGCAAAAAAGTGGAGACAAAACGGCTAGCGTTTTGGTTGAAAGAAAGGTCGTGCATCCTAGGTATCACAAAACCGTAAAAAGGTTTAAAAAATACCTTATCCACGATGAGAAAAACACAGCAAAGGTAGGCGACACAGTGCTTGCCTTAGAATGCAGACCCATTTCAAAAAGAAAGTCCTTTCGTTTAAAAGCGGTGGTGGCAACAGGAGTTGAGTGATGATACAAAGTTTTACAAGGCTTGCCGTGGCTGATAACAGCGGGGCAAAGGAATTGATGTGCATTAAGGTTTTAGGAGGCAGCAAAAGACGATATGCGTCCATAGGCGATGTCATCGTTGCTTCTGTAAAAAAGGCTTTGCCAAATGGCAAGGTGAAAAAAGGACAGGTTGTAAAGGCTGTCATAGTGCGAACTAAAAAAGAAATTCACAGAGAAAACGGCTCGCTCATTCGCTTTGATGAAAATGCAGCCGTGATTTTGGATAATAAAAAAGAACCCATAGGCACTCGTATCTTTGGTCCTGTGGGGCGTGAGGTGAGATATGCGAATTTTATGAAGATAGTCTCACTAGCACCGGAGGTATTGTGATGAAACGAAAAATTAAAAAAAATGACGAGGTCAAGGTCATCGCTGGCAATGACAAGGGTAAGACAGGCAAGGTCTTAGCTGTGTTTCCTAAAACAGGCAAGGTGATAGTTGAGGGGTGCAAAATCGCTAAAAAGGCTGTTAAGCCAAGCGATAAAATTCCAAATGGTGGCTTTATCAACAAGGAAATGCCTATGGACATTTCAAATGTAGCAAAGGTGTAGGTATGATAAGATTAAAAGAAAAGTATAACAAAGAGATTAAAACTACTTTAAGCAAGGAATTTAATTTCAAAAATCCTATGCTTATACCAAGCCTTGAAAAAATCGTCATTAGCGTTGGTGCTGGCGAGCTTGCAAAGGACACAAAGGTGCTTCAAAATGTAGCCGATACCATCTCACTCATCGCAGGACAAAAGGCTGTCATCACAAAGGCTAAAAAATCAGTGGCAAGTTTTAAGGTTAGAGAGGGCTTTCCTGTGGGCGTTATGGTAACGTTGCGAAAAAATAATATGTTTGTATTTTTGGATAAGCTAATCTCCATAGCACTTCCAAGGGTAAAGGATTTTAGAGGGCTAAGCCGTGAGGGCTTTGACGGCAGAGGAAATTATAATTTTGGACTCAACGAACAGCTAATGTTCCCAGAGGTAGAGTATGATAAAATTTTAAGGACACACGGAATGAATATCTCCATCATCACCACAGCAAATTCAGACAAAGAGGCACAAAGACTGCTCGAACTCATCGGCATTCCCTTCGCAAAAGGACGACAAAATGGCTAAGAAATCAATGATAGCAAAGGCAGCAAGAAAGGCTAAATTTAGTTCTCGTGCTTATACAAGATGTAAAATTTGCGGTCGCCCACATTCTGTTTATAGAGACTTTGGAATTTGCAGAGTGTGCCTACGAAAGATGGCAAATGAGGGTTTGATACCCGGGCTTAAAAAAGCAAGTTGGTAAGGATAAAAGATGATTAACGACATAATTTCAGATTCACTAACTCGCATAAGAAATGCGGGTATGAGGCGACTTGAAAGCACAAAGCTCTTACACTCAAAGGTTGTCGAAGCCTTGGTGCAAATCTTTGAGGCAAAGGGCTACATAGAAAGCTTTACTGTCATCGAAGAGGACAAGAAAAAATTCATAAGCGTGATTTTGCGTTATGATGAGCAAGGAAGAAGCGTTATAAACGAGCTTAAAAGGGTTTCAAAGCCCGGACGCAGGGTTTATAAGGGCAAGGATGAGATAAAAAGATTTAAAAATGGTTATGGCACTATAGTTGTCAGCACAAGCAAGGGTGTTTTGCCAAACGATGAAGCCTACAAGATGGGCGTGGGCGGCGAAATTTTATGCACGGTTTGGTAAAATTTACGGCATTTGATAGAAGTATCATAGACAAGTAAAAAGGATAAAAATATGTCTCGTATAGGCAAACAACCAGTAACTATCCCAAGTGGAGTAGAGGTGAAATTAGAAGGCAATTTGCTTAAATTTAAAAAGGGCAATCTCGCCAAAGAACTAGACACCAAAGGCGATGTAGGCATTGAGCTAAAAGATAATGCTTTGATTTTTTCTCCAAAGGGCGAGGACAGGCAAAGTAGAGCCTTTTGGGGAACTTATAGAGCCTTGGCAAATAATGTAGTAGTAGGGCTTACGCAAGGCTTTAGCAAGAGCCTTGAAATAAACGGAGTAGGCTACAAGGCAGCCTTAAAGGGCAAGGTTTTAGAGCTTACCCTTGGATTTTCTCACCCCATAAATTACCCCATACCTGAGGGCATAGAAATAGCCCTTGATAAGAATAATATCATAGTCAAGGGAAGCGACAAGCAAGTAGTAGGTCAAGTAGCAGCACAAATTCGTGAATTTAGACCCCCAGAGCCTTACAAGGGCAAGGGTGTGAAGTATAGCGATGAACGCATTATCCGCAAAGCGGGCAAGACTTCTAAGAAATAAGGGCATAAGATGAGAGCAAAGGTTTTAAAGAGAAAATTAGCTTTAAGAATCAAAAGAAAAAAGCGAATTAGGGCAAAGATTTTTGGCACACAAAATCTGCCTAGAATTTCTGTGTTTAAGTCAAACCGCACACTTTATGTGCAAGCCATTGATGATAGCAAGGCTCATACCATAGCTAGCATTGATGGCAAAAAGCTTGGCATAAGGGCAAACAAAGAGGGTGCAAAGAAGGTGGGGCTTGAATTTGCCAAGATTTTAAAGGATAAGAAACTTGAAAATGCGGTATTTGATAGAAATGGCTACTTGTATCACGGCGTTGTAGCCGAGCTAGCTAACTCTTTGCGTGAAAACGGCATAAAGCTATAAGGGAGCAAGAATGCAAAATTACAATAGAGAAGAATTTGAAGAAATCATTGTCGATATAGGCAGGGTTACCAAGGTCGTTAAGGGCGGACGGCGTTTTCGCTTCACAGCCCTTATGGTCGTGGGCAATAAAAAAGGGCTTGTGGGTATAGGTTACGGAAAGGCAAAGGAAGTGCCAGATGCCATTCGCAAGGGCGTTGATGATGCCTTTAAAAATATCATTGAGGTTAAAACCAAAGGCTCTACCATAGCTCACGATGTGGAGGTTAAGTTTAATTCTAGTAGAATCTTACTAAAACCTGCAAGTGAAGGAACAGGGGTTATAGCAGGGGGTTCAACTCGTCCTATAATGGAACTTGCAGGCATTAAGGACATACTCACAAAGTCTCTAGGCTCAAACAACTCAGCAAATGTCGTTCGTGCAACCATCAAGGCTTTAACTATGCTAAAGGATAGACGATGAATCTAACAAAAGCACCAAATTCAACCCATAAAACCAAAAGGATAGGACGAGGACAAGGTAGCGGTATGGGAAAAACCGCTACAAAGGGTGGCAAGGGACAAACCGCTCGCAAGGGCTATAACGAAAAAAGAGGCTTTGAGGGCGGACAGCAGCCACTGCAAAGAAGATTACCAAAGGTTGGCTTTAGCTCTAAAATCACAAAGCCCTATGCCATAAATGTAGAAAAGATAAGGGGCATTAAGGATTTAGCTGAAATCAGCTTTGAAAGCCTTAAAGACGTGCATAAATTTGCAAAATCAGTTACTAAGATAAAGCTCATAGGCAAAGGTGCAAAGGAACTTGCAAGCAAGATTAAAGATGAAAGAATAAGCACAAGCGGACAAGAAAATTCAAAAAATTCAGCCAAAGTCGCAACTAAAAAAAGCGAAAAAGTAGCAAAAGCTGAAAATTCAAGCCCAAATTCAGCAAAATCGGCTAAAAATTCAGCAGATGAAAAAGCAGCAAGTGTAAAGGCTGAAAAAGTGGGCGAAAAGCCTGTAAATTCAGCTAGTGAAAAAGCCGAAAATTCAGTGAAGCCTACAAGCTCAAAGGCTCAAAATTCAACAAAGGCTGAAAAAGTTTCGTCTAAAACTGCTTCAAAGGCTGAAAATTCAGCAAAGAATTCAGCCACAAAAGCAAGTGGCGAAAAAGCTAGTAAAAAGGCGACAAATTCAGCTCCAAAGACTGAAACAAAAAGCACCAAAAAAGAAAGTGAAGCTAAATGAATAAAGCCTTGATGAATAAAATCCTCATCACTCTAGCATTTTTATTTGCCTACCGCGTTCTAGCCTTTGTGCCTGTGCCAGGTGTAAATTCAGCGGTGATTGCGGATTTTTTCAACCAAAACTCAAACAACGCCTTAGGGCTTTTTAATATGTTTAGCGGAGGAGCAGCTGAGAGATTTTCCATAATCTCCCTTGGCGTTATGCCCTACATCACAGCAAGCATTATTATGGAGCTACTTGCGGCAACCTTTCCTAACATAGGCAAGATGAAAAAAGAGCGAGACGGTATGCAAAAATATATGCAAATCATCCGCTACGCCACCATTTTCATCACGCTTATTCAAAGCATAGGCGTTAGCATAGGCTTGCAGGGCTTACACTCTAGCACAGGTCAGGGTGCTATTATGATAGAAAATATGAATTTATTTGTCGCCCTTTCAGCCATCTCAATGCTTGCAGGAACTATGCTTTTAATGTGGCTTGGCGAGCAAATCACGCAGCGAGGCGTGGGTAATGGAATTTCACTCATCATCTTTGCAGGAATTGTAAGCGGAATTCCATCTGCCATCGGAGGAACTGTGGATTTAATCAACACAGGCGAGATGAATTTCCTAACGGCATTTGCGATTTTAGTCATCATATTGCTAACCATAGGTGCGATTATCTTTGTAGAGCTTGGAGAAAGACGCGTTCCCATTTCATACTCTCGCAAGGTTGTAATGCAAAATCAAAACAAACGCATTATGAACTACATCCCCATTAAGATAAATTTAAGCGGAGTAATCCCTCCCATCTTTGCAAGTGCTATCTTAATGTTTCCAGCTACCATCTTGCAAGCAAGCACGAACGAATATGTAAGGGTAATCAATGATTTTTTAAATCCTGAGGGCTATTTGTTTAATTTCTTAACCTTTTTGCTTGTGATTTTCTTTGCTTATTTTTACGCATCCATAGTCTTTAATCCCAAAGACATAGCCGAAAATCTCAAAAAGCAAGGTGGCTTTATACCGGGCATTCGTCCGGGGGAAGGCACTAGCAGCTATCTTAGCGAGGTAGCAAGCCGATTAACCCTATCAGGTTCTATTTACTTGGGGCTTGTGGCGACTTTGCCTTGGGTGCTTGTAAAGCTTATGGGCGTGCCTTTTTATTTTGGTGGCACCTCAGTTCTCATCGTGGTGCAAGTTGCCCTTGATACTATGCGTAAAATAGAAGCACAAATTTATATGAATAAGTATCAAACCCTAAGTGCTGTGGGGCTTTAAGCCTTAAATTTAAGGGCTATTTTAACGACTTTGGATTTTTGTCTTAAAACTCCGTCATTGCGAGCATAGCGAAGTATCCAAAATCGCATTTTACTCTAATTCAAGCCCGTTTCTCGCTTGTCTTTTGGCGATAAAGCACTTTTGCGGGGCTTGATAAACTAAGCTGTTTAATCCACGCCCCGCAAAAGCACTTTCTCATCCAAAATACTTCGCTTGTGGAAACGCTTTGATTTAAACATTTCTAGCGTAGAATTTTGCAAATTTTTTAACTAAATTCCGTTAAAATTTCTAGCTTTTTTTAAAATTCACGCTTTTGCGTGAATTTCCGTTTTCTGTTTTCCGTATTCCGTATTCCGCACGAAAAGCCCCCTCCCTTGCGGAGGGGGTTTGGGGGTGGGTAATTCACGCTTTTGCGTGAATTTTAGATAAATTTTCGTAGAAATTCACACTTTGTCGTCATTGCGAGATTTTGCGTTAGCAAATTCGTGGCAATCCATAGAAATTCAGACGAAAACCTTGAATTTCTTGTCATATTGAGCGAAGCGAAATATCCATAAATTCACGCTTTTGCGTGAATTTCCGTTTTCTGTTTTCCGTATTCCGTATTCCGCACGAAAAGCCCCTTCTCTTGCGAAGAGGTTTATGGGGGTTAGTATTTTGCATTAGCAAAAAGTAAAATTCAAAGCAAAAGCCTGAATTTTTAAGTTCTTTTACCACTTGCACTCGTAAATTACAACATAAACTCTGTATGCTATTGGTGGAGGCTCTTGGTTTTGTGCAAGTCCTTGTTGTTTTGCAATGCTTTTGCAATCTACCTCTTGCCTTTGTAGTTTGCATATAGCCGTTTCTTTTGTAGCATAGATTAAGCTTTTTTACCTTTTACAATAGATCTTAGATGTATTGCATTATTAAACAAATCGTTTCTAGCACTTGTTCTTAACAATTCCTTTGTCGCACCTATTTTGCCTATGGCATTATGCCTTCTTTTCCACCAACAATCATACAAGCATAAGGCTTACTAGGGGCGAAAGATATAGACCTTGCTTATCGCTTAGGGTGTTGCTTCCTAGCTGGTAGCTCATAGTTAAACTCGTAAGCTATAAAATTTACAAACACTACAGTTACTAATGCAATGTCTACTAAATTGTGTTTGGAAAACATAGTTTTTTACTTTGTAGTGAATTTTTATCAGCATAAACTAGGCGAAAACTTGAAAAATGTATGAAAATTGTGAATTTTTTGGCAAAAATCGCTGTGATTTTGAATTTTTGATAAAAATTTTCCATCATTGCAAGCCTTGCTAAATCAAGGTGTGGCAATCCATAGAAATGAAAATTTATGAAAGTTGTTGCCATTGCGAGCTTTGCGAATACAAAGCGTGGCAATCCATAAAAATAAAAACTTGTGAATTTTTAAGAAAAATTTGTGAATTTTACAAGAAATTAGCATGAATTTATAAAGTCTGGTGTGAATTGTATAAGCTAAAGACTGAGTAAACGATAGAAAGAAAGAGGGCAAAACGCCCTTGTTTCTTGCCACTTTGCTTTTAAAATACCCATACTAAAACTAAAGCGTCTTTGGATCTTTGATTAGTCTTTAAGCTAGTTATTTGAGCTTATAATCTGCAAAAAGTGCTTGCATTTTAATCCTATTAAACTTTGTTTTTTAAATTTATTTTGAAGTTCTAGCTTTATTTGTGTTTTATTTTTGTTTAAATTTAAGTTTTTTCCCTTTTTAAAGGAACTTAAATTCAGCATTTTGCAAAATTTTCATGGCAAAAAAAGCAAAATTCAACCACACAGTCATTGCGAGGAAGCGTAGCTAACAAAGCAATCCACAAAAACAAAGCGAATTTGCAAAAAATGGATTGCCACTAGCCTAAGGTCTCTTGCAATGACTACACAAGCAGCAACAAAAAAGGCAATAAAAATGTGGATAAAAAAGCTTACAAAATCAGCGACAAAAAAGCAAAGGCTCAAAATGCTTTAATGTGATACAAGAACATTTGAAAGTATAAAGAGTTAGATAAAAAACAAGTATATGATTCGTTTCCGAATTTTGCAGATATAATTTTGGGGAATTTTAAGGTATTTTTTACTTCGCCTTTCAATCCCCTCACTTTGCAAGCAGCCTTTGAATTAAAGACGAAAAAATCCCCGAAATTTGTAAAATTCTAGTATTTGCGTTAATAGAATTTTGCATAAAATTCGCATTTTAATTGCCAAAAAGTGCGAAAAATCTCTAAAATGAGCGGTTGAAGTTGATGAAAGTTACTTTTTGCAATGCTTGGCTCGTAACTGTGTAGTAGAAGGTGCAAGGCATGTTCGTGGTAAGCATGGATGTGAGCTGGTCGCACAAGATCTGTGTTTTTATTTCATGCTACTCGTCTTGTAACCGCAAGCAAAAGGTTTGCTAAAACGCAACGGCTGTGTCTATACACAGGTCGTCAAACATTGCTCTGCCAAAGAATTATTACCGGTTATAAAGGACTTTTCAGAGCTTAAAGAAAGTGAAATTTACAGCGATGGGCTAAAATCCTACTGTGCCTTGGTTGATTTTTTGTTTCGTTTTGTCTTGCAACCTTACAAGAAGGAGCAAGGGCACATTACAGAGTAAAACACACCAAATTCGAGTTTGCAAATGGGCGAAGCCATATCAACGAAATTGTGAATTTCTGGGGACCTTACAAAGGCTAGCTTAGGGGGTTTCACGGAAAGAGAATTTTTCTTTTTACACTTAAAGGAAACTGAATTTAGATCTAATGTCAAGGTTAAGAATGAAAATTTGTATAAAATTTTGTTAAAATGGCTTAGAAAAAATCCTAGGTCATTTTAGCTAAAAGTATCAAGTGCCTAAAATTAAGACAAAATCTCTATCAAGATTTATTAAAATTGATGAGAGAAAATCTTGTTAAGTTTAATTGAGCTACAATCATTATGCTATATTACAAGATTGATAAGTTCTCAGACTTTTAAATTCTTTTGTTATAATAGGCACAAAAAGCCAAAATCATCTTTAAGTGCTTTAGCGTACTTATTTTTTATTTAAAGTATGGTATTTTAACTTTTTTGTCGTTTAAAAAATTCACAGCTTTGTAAATTTTAATTTTTGTAAGCTTTATAGTTTGCATATGCCTTGTAAAACTGTGTTTAAAAAGCTTGTGTGTTTTAAAGCTTGTCTTGGAATTTGAGTGAATTTTTTGCACTTTTGAATTTAAAAAACTGGCTGTTGAAATGAGCTTTTGCTATGCTAAAAACTACAAGCAAAAAATAAAATTAGCACAAAGTAAGCAAGGGCTAAGTTAGCAAAAAAGGATAAAAATTGAGTTTAAGCTTAGATCTTGATCTAAATTCTATTTTAATGAATGAGGACTGGAAGGCTTTTTTAAAAGATGAGTTTAAAAAGCCCTATTTTGCAAGGATTAAGGAAAATTATGTCCTTGCTTTGAAAAACAAGGCTTTGATTTATCCACCTGCAAGACTAGTTTTTAACGCCTTTAATCTAAGCTCCTTAAACTCCATAAAAGTAGTGCTTTTAGGGCAGGATCCTTATCATAAGCCAGCCCAGGCCATGGGTCTAAGCTTTTCTGTGCCAAATGGAGTAGCTTTGCCACCAAGTTTGAGAAATATCTTTAAAGAACTGCATAGCGATTTAGGCATAAGTTTAAATTCAAGTGGAGATTTAAGCAAATGGGCAAGGCAGGGCGTTTTGCTTTTAAATTCAATACTAACAGTTGAGGCAAACAAGCCAGCCTCTCACTCAAACTTTGGTTGGCAGGACTTCACAGATGCTGTGATTTCAAAATTAAGCTGTGAAAAAGAGGGGCTGATCTTCTTGCTTTGGGGTAGGTTTGCAAAGACAAAAAAGACATTAATTGACACAAAGAAACATTTTTTGCTCGAAGCAGCTCACCCCTCGCCCCTTGCAAGAGGTGGCTTTTTGGGGTGTAGGCATTTTTCAAAGGCTAATGAGCTTTTACAAAAGCTTAACAAAGAGCCTATAGAGTGGGATCTAAGTAAGTAAATCTTTAAAGCTTCTAGCCACTGTGTTTGACGAAAAGATAGCCAAATCACCAAGGGCTATAGCCTCTCCTAGCTGATCAAGTAAGGATGAGAGCTCCTCTCTTTTGTCCTCTATATAGGCTAAAACGCCCTCATAACCTGTCCTTTCAAGCAAGAGCAAGGGGTTTTGTATCTCGTACTTAAAGCATTGCCCTGCAACTGTGGTGTTTAGCTTGGTATTAAAAAGCCCCTCGCCCATAAAGGAGCAATTTTCAATAATGCTAGAATTACTAGCATCTAGGCTTCTTTTTTCCTCTGCATCTTCAAGGCTTAAAGCAGATCTTGCTTCTATGTTTTGCTGTACCTTTTTTAAGGACAGATCAAGTAGCTGCAAGGCTGCTATGAAGTCGTTTGCATCATTTATCTGAGAGGAAAGTTCCTTTGCCTTGAATTTACTCTTGCCCTCTACCTCGCCTAGGTGTTTTTTTAAGATCTCAAGTTCGTTCATTTTAACTCCTTTTAGGATAAATAAGCAATTAGCGTTCCAAAGAAAAAAGCCAGCTAATAAGCTCATCTGCTAATAAATTCAAGCCCTCATCAAAGCCAGCAATGGCCAAATCTGGCTCAATGGCTTTAAGATGGATCTTATAGCTAAAATGCCTTGAATTTAAAAGGGTTTTGCCCTTGATTAAACTTGCACTCAATGCTATATAAACATAGACTTTATCACCCTCAAAGACCTGTTCGAAAGCATCAAGTCTGCTTTCAAGCACGAAATCTGCTACTACTTGGCTGTTATTATTAAGCACTGCCTTGAAAAGCTTGTTTTTTTCCAGCTTTGTTGTAAGCATTGTTGATACAAGATTTACAGGGGATTGTTTCCACATATGCTTAGTATAAGCACCAAGCTCATTGTCCTTAATATAAGAAATATCCTTGCTTTTTAAGTATAAGGGAGCTTGAATGGGTGCTATCTTAATGCTTTTTTGGCTAGGCTTTATGTTTTTAAGAATGACAGTTTCATTTGCCTTTATCAAATAGCTTGTGGGATTTAGCTGTGGGCTTGGAGCAAGGGAGCAAGCACAAAGACTTGTTAGGGCAAAAAAGATCAAGCTTTTTTTAAAATTTTCTTTTAAAGAGGCTTTGAATTTAAGCATTAGGCAAGATACAAAAAATATTGAATTTTTAGGCATTTTAGCTTTCAAGTTCATTCTCCTGGGGCAGCTTTGTTTTTAGAGCTTTTAAAAAGCAGATCAGATGGGCTTTGCTTTAGGGCTATAAGCATTTCATTCATATTTAAAAGTAGCTCTTCTAAGAGCTCTAAATTCGAGTTTAAATGAGCACTTAGTTGCGTCATATTTTCAGAAAAAGTATTTAAATTCACAAAGGCAGGGTTTAATCCCTTATCAAGATCCTTGGCAAGTTCATTAAAATTTTTTAAGAGCAAGGAAAAATTTGCAAGATTTTCATCATTAAATAAAATTCTTAGTCTCTCATCAGTAAAGGTCAAAAGTTCAAGCAAGACATTTCCCCCGCTTTCTAAGCTAGAAAATAAGCTTTCTTTCATCTTTATGGTAGGAATCTCATCTGCTTTTTCTCTTAAAGGCTGAGATAGTCTATCATCTTGGTGAAGTTCTATGTATTTTAATCCAGTGATTCCTTGTGAGGATAGTTTGGCGTAGGTACTATGGGTGATGGGGGTATTTTCTTTTACCTTAATCAAAATCCTAGCCTCCACCTCAGTACTTGTAACTATACTAGTATCCTCAACCGTTCCCACATCAACCCCAAGTAGCTTCACAGGGCTTTTTATGCTAAGTCCTGAGATGGATTCTTTGGTAAAAATTTGATAGTAAGCAAAGCTTTCTTTTTGATTAAGCGAGCTAAGCCAGACCATAAAAAACAAGCTTGCAAAAAAGATCCCAAAAACAAAAAGTCCAACATAAAGATAATTTGCCTTATTTTCCATCTTTATCCCATAAATTTATTGTATAACTGTATATCGCTTGTGAGTAATTCTTCTTTAGTTCCTATGAAGCCTACTTTTTTATCTTGCAGGATCAAAAATCTATCCAAGATGCTCTTCATACTGTCCTTATCGTGAGTTACTATAATCACCGTTAAGCCTAAGCCCTCTTTAAGATGCAAGATCAGCTCGTCAAATTCACGAGAGCTTTGCGGATCAAGCCCTGAGGTAGGCTCGTCCAAAAAAAGCAAGGAACTATCAAGTGCTATAGCCCTTGCAATGGCTACCCTTTTAACCATACCCCCGCTTAACTCACTAGGATACAGCCCCACAACCCTCTCATCAAGCCCTACCATCTTAATTTTCATCATTACAAGCTCTCTTATAAGCTTATCATTAAGGCTTGTGTATTCTTTAAGCAATAAGGCTATGTTTTCATACACTGTAAAAAAGCTAAATAAAGCACCAAATTGAAACACCACGCCCCAAGACTGTCTTAGTTTCAAAGCATCCTTGTGGCTTAGTTTTTTTAAATTTTTTCCTAAAATTTCATATTCACCGCTATTAAAATGCTCTAAGCCTAGCATCTGCTTTAAAAGCACAGATTTACCACTGCCTGAACCCCCTAAAATGCCAAAGATCTCGCCCTTTTCAACTGTAAAATTCACTCCATTATGAATTAACTTACCATCAAAACGAGTGATAATATCTTTTGCCCTAATCACTATCATAAATCAGCCCAGGTTAAAAATATAGAAAAGATAGCATCAAAGGCTATGACCCAAAAAATCGCATTTACCACGCTTTTAGTGGTGTAAATGCCTATGCTTTCTGTGGTGTGTTTTACCTCAAAGCCACGAAAGCAAGCCACAAGCCCTATTAGGATGCCAAAAACAGGGGCTTTTATTAGCCCTATGATAATGTGCTGCATCCCTACTTCTGCTTTGAAACGGTTTATAAACTCAAAGGCATTGACACCAAGGCTAAGATCAGCTACTATCATACCCCCAACAATGCTTACCAAATCAGCCACAGCTACGATCAAAGGCATGGCAACAGTTAAGGCCAAAACCCTTGGCAAAATGATAAATCTTGCAGAATCAAAGCCCATGGTATTCATAGCTGCTATTTCTTCTGTTAGCTTCATAACCCCAATTTGTGCTGTGTAAGAACTAGCACTTCGTCCTGCTATGACTATGGCTGCAATTAGTGGGGCGATTTCTCTTGTAGCTGAAATGCCTACTAAATCCACTATAAAAATATTTGCTCCAAACTGTGCTAATTGATAAGCTGCTTGATAAGCAAGCACCACGCCCACAAGCAAGGAGGTCAAAATGATAATAGGCATAGCCTTAATAGCACTTTGTTCTATATGGTATAAAAAAGCCTTAAAACGAAAGCTTTTTGGCTTAGAAAGGCAGATAAAAAAAGCCACAAAAACCATACCCATAAAGCTTATAAAGTCTATTAATGATAGACATAAAAGCCTTGTTTTTTTGCCAAGAAGGACAAAGAAATTATCCTTTTGTGGCCTTAGACTCTTGGTTTTTATCCTCGTGTAATTTTTCTCGCACAGCTCAAAAAGGCTTGAATTTGCTTCATTTAAACCCTCTCTTTGAATTTCAAAGCCTAAGTCTTTAAGATCTGATTCAAGGGATAAAAAAAAGCAAATTGCAGCAGTATCAAGCTCTGTAAGCCTTGAAAAATCAAAAAAAGCCTTTGAGCCCTTGTAGTTTAAATTAAGCTTTTTTTGCCATCTTGCCACCTCGTCCTTATCCCAGACCCCACTTATGATAAGTAGTAATTTCTCTTCTTCTTTGTGAATTTCAAGTGGCAATTTAGGCTCTTTTCAAGGATTTTTAGAGATCTTTATAAGAGCTTTACTTTTTAAAAAACACAAAAAACTATAAGCTTGAATTTTAAGAACTTTTTTAAGCTTAAAGCTTAAGGTCTTAGTAGATTTAAATTCAAGCTTGTTTGTAAATTTTTTAAGGATCATTTCACACCCTTAAAACAAATTCACATAAACTTTGCACAGTAAAGCCAAAATGTGCAAAAACATCCTTATCCTTGCCGCTTTCTCCAAAGCTATTTATGCTAAAGATGGCATCGCAAAATTTGTAAAGTTCTTTCGCGCTTGCTGCTTCTACGCCTATGACTTTTCCTTGTAAAATGCGTTTTTGATAGGCTTCATCTTGGACTTCAAAAAGCTCAAAGCAAGGCATTGAAATCACATTTACACTCTTTCCTTTTTGTTCTAAAAGCAAAGCTGTTTCAAGGCACAAACTCACCTCGCTTCCACTTGCAAGTAGGCTAAATTCAGCATTTTTGCTTTCTTTAATCAAATACGCCCCCCTTTCAACGCTTCCAAAAACAGCCTCTGGCAGGGCTTTTAATTTCTGCCTGCTTAAAACAAAGGCACAAGGCAAATTGCTTTTAAGTGCTATTTTCCAAGCCGCCACATTTTCAACCCCATCCGCTGGGCGAAAAGTAAGGAAATTTGGCATAGCACGAAGGGTGCTTAACTGCTCTATGGGCTGATGGGTTGGTCCATCCTCGCCAACCCCTATGCTATCGTGCGTAAAGATGAAAAAATGCCTTAGTTTCATAAGAGCAGCTAGCCTTGCAGCAGGCTTTAAATACTCGCTAAAAATCAAAAAGCTAGCAGAAAATGGCACAAAAAGCCCATATCTTGCAAAGGCATTATTTATAGCTGCCATTGCGTGTTCGCGTATGCCAAAGTGCAGATTTTTGCCCTCTATAAAATCGCCCATTTCTTTTAACTCTGTCTTATTTGAGGGGGCTAAATCCGCACTGCCTCCCAAAAAGCCCTCAATTTCAGCCGCAATGGCATTTAAAATCTCCCCATTGCTATCCCTTGTAGCTAGGTCCTTACCCTTGAAATCAGGGTATTTTATCTTGGCAAAATTTGGCTTTAAAAGGGCATTTAAAAGCTCTTTTTTATCCCAGTTTTCTAAATTTTTACGCCATTTTGCCTCGCTTAAATCCCCAAGCTCCACAGCACTTTCAAAGCGAAATTTCACATCCTTTTGAATTTCAAAGCTTGAATTTGAATCAAAGCCTAAGTTTGCTTTCATTTCTTTGATAACATCCTCGCCCAAAGGCGCTCCGTGGCTATGATGCGAGCCCTCAAGCCGTCCTGCACCCTTGGCTATTTTGGTGTGAGCTATGATTAGCGTTGGCTTTGTGGCTTTTTTTGCCTTTTTAAGTGCTGAATTTATAGCCTCATAATCGTGTCCGTTTATCTCCAAAACAAAAAATTTTTGAGCCTTAAATCTTTTTTTTATGTCCTCATTAAAGGCGATTTTGGTATCGCCCTCGATTGAGATTTCATTGCTATCATAGATTATGATGAGATTATCTAGCTTATGAAGTCCTGCAAGAGAGCAAGCCTCATAGCTAAGTCCTTCTTGCAAATCCCCATCCCCGCAAAGACAATACACCTTGTGATTTATGAGTTTTTCGCCAAGCATTAAGGCTGCCTTTTTTGCTGCCATAGCAAAGCCCACAGCATTTGCTACGCCTTGTCCAAGAGGACCTGTGGCTATTTCTACTCCGGGAGTTGTGATTTCAGGATGGCCTGGCGTTTTTGAATGAAGCTGCCTGAATTTTTTTAAATCCTCCAAGCTTAAATCATAGCCACTTAGATGCAAAAAGCTATAAAGAAGTGCTGAGGCGTGTCCTCCTGAAAAAACTAACCTGTCGCGATTTAGCCAAGAGGGATTTTTGGGATTATGGCTTAAATGAAGGCTTAAAACAGCCATTATATCAGCAAGTCCAAGGGCAGCACCCGGATGTCCGCTATTTGCCTTTTGCACCATATCAGCACTTAAAATTCGCAAGGTATTTGCCATTTTTGTCAGCATCTTGGTGTCATCTTTTTTCATCTTGTATCCTTAAATATATTTTTTGATAAGCTCTTTTAGCCAAGAAGCCAAATTCTCATCAATATCAAGGCTCTCGCATTCTTTAAGCAAGTTTTCTTTTGCCTTTATAGCCTCATTTAAGCCCAATAAATTCACAAAGGAATTCTTATGAGTGTCCTTATTTGTAGGCTTTCCTAGCTCTTTTTCGCTAGCTGTGGCATCTTTTATGTCATCATTTATTTGAAAGGCAAGTCCCATTTTTAGCCCAAATTCGTAGATTTTTTCTATTTCTTTGTCTGTAAGCTCACAAATTTCAGCCCCCATTTGAAGCGAGGCTGCTATTAGGCGGGCGGTTTTGTGGATGTGTAAGAATTTAAGCTGCGATAAATCAAGCCTCTTGCCCTCAAAAAAACAGTCAATAGCCTGTCCTATAATCATACCATTTATACCAGCATTAAAGGCTAGGGTTTTGATGAGTTTTATCCTCACAGAGTCGCTAAATTCAGCCTCGCTTAAAAGCAAAAAAGCCTCAGTGTTAAGGGCATCGCCTACCAAGATAGCCGTTGTTTCATCATAAGCCTTGTGCAAGGTAGCCTCGCCTCTTCTAAAATTAGCATTATCCATAGCGGGCAAATCATCGTGTATGAGGGAGTAGGTGTGTATAAACTCCACCGCCAAGGCTGCTTTCATAGCCTTTTGAGTGAGTTTGGGCTTTTTAAGCTTTACTACACCAAGCAAGAGCTGAGCCCTAAAATGCTTACCACCAGCTCTTAGCATTTTAGCCAAAGCCTCGTTAAAAAAGGGATGAAAGCTCTTTATCTTTGGTAAATTCGCAAGCAAAAAGCCCTCAAAGTCCTCTAAAACGCTCACTTACTAAGCCTTATGAAGAACTGAAAGGTTCCATCCCCCTTTGATCTTCCATCCGAGCTTACAGGCAAATTTTTTACAGATCTTTCTACAAGCACATTGAACTCATTCCCACTGGCTAGGGCACTTTGAGCGCTTTTCATATCTCTTATGATTTGATTGTTAATCCTTAAAATTTTATCCCCTACTTGAAAGCCAGCCTGAGCTGCCTTTGAATTTGGCTCTATCCTTGCGACATTTAAGGAACGGTTTAGGCTAAATCCTAAGGCACTTTTGTAAAGGCTTGAACTTGCAGGTTTTGCTTGAGCACTTGGAGCCTTGTTATCTGCTAACTTAAAGCCTGAGAGATCCTTGGCAAATACATTTGTGGTGATATTAAGATCTTGATTGTCCCTTAGAACTTGAAAATACATAGTAGAGCCTCTATCAGCAAATAAAATTTGCTCATTTAGCTTTCTTAAATCCTTTATGTTTAGCCCATCAACGCTTACTATCTCATCGTTGATTAAAAATTTACCGTTATTTCTAACAGTTTCTACATAAATTTTTTCATCCCTTAAAACAAAATCAACCCCTATATCCCCCCAATAAACATCATTATACTTCATAAAATGCTTTAAATAGCGGTTTCCAATGAAAGAACCATCCCCCAAGCTTATGCCAAGCATAGAGCAGCAGGTGGTATTAAGCTGACCTATTTTGGTGCTAAAATCAAGCTGATCGCGTTCGTTTATGTTTTGACCTAGGTATTTTAAGTGTCCTATGTAGGCTTGTTGAGGATCTATGATGCCAACCCAATCATTTCTTGTAAGGTTTTGCTCATCATAAGTAGGGGCTGGAAAGAGGCTAAAATCTGTTCTGACAAGATATAAATTCAAAAAAGGATCGTATTTGACATATTTGTTTAATTTTTGATTTGGGGTTTTCAAAACTGCAAGTAAATTTTCGCTTAAAACAAAGGCATTTAAGCCCTCATAAATCATAACACTTGCCTTATTTCTTTGAAAACAAGCAACAAAGTCTTCAAATTTAGGTCTTTCAACCCCATAAGCAAACACAGCACAAAGGACAAAAAGCAAGATCTTCTTCATAGCTTAAAGCCTCCTAAAATATCTCCTGCCATACTTTGCTTGTTTTGATTTACCATATTTAAGGCATCATTTATGGCTGAGATAAGAAGTATTTGCAAGGATTCTTTATCATCAAACAAGCTCTCATCAATGCTTAGATCAATGATCTCGCCCTTGCCATTTGCACTGACCTTAACTAAGCCTCCGCCACTTTTGGCACAAAATTCTTTTTTGGCAAGTTCGTTTTCAAATTCTTGAGCCCTTTCTTGCACATTTTTAAACAGCTCGCCCATCTTGGACAAATCCATATTTTCAAACATATTTTTCCTTAAAATGATATGCGAAATTTTACTATAAATTTGGCTAAATCTTAATTAATTTTAATGAAATTTACAAAGAATTCACTTCAAGCTTCTTGCTTTTAAATTTACAAGGAGCTTGTATGCTTTGGCGCTTAATGCTTTTAGCTGATACACTTAGACTTGGTAAAATCTATCTTAGTATATATTCTGCCCTACATTTAAAAACGAAAATTTTAGCAATTCTTGGAGTGTTTTGTGCTGATCTTTGTCTAAGCAAAATCGCCCTTTTTGCAAACTTTCTAGCCCTTGTGTAAATGCAACTGTGAAGCAGGCTTTTAACCCTTAATAGTCTAAAAAAACAGCAAAAGTTTCTTTATCAAATGAGTGCTTAGCTTGAAGTTGATGAGGGTTGTTTTTTGCAATGCTAAGCTCGTAGCTGTGAGTAGAAGGTGTAAAAAATGCGTAATAAATGTGGATGTAAGGCTGGTCGCAAAGGTTTTTTCGTGTTTTTAAAACTGTGTAGTAGAGGTTTGCTAAATTTAAACTTGCCAAATTTAAAGGCTCAAAGAAAATTTTTGTCCCTCACTTAAAGGAAGATGAAAAATTGAAGACAAAGTTCTAAGCAAATTTTTCTGAAATTGATAAGATAACATTCTGTTAAGCTTAATTGAGCCAAAAATTTTATCCTTCATTTAAAAGAAATAAAATTAGATATAATGCAAAAAATTGAGGACAAAATTCTAAGCAAAATTTATAAAATTGCTAAGATAAAATCCTATTAAAATATCCTAATTTAAATTCAAAAGCTCCCTCACCACTTCTTTATCGCTAAAAGGGTATTTCACGCCCTTTATTTCTTGGTAATCCTCATCCCCCTTTCCCAAAATCACCACTAAATCATCATCTACCCTCAGTTCTAATGCCATTTTAATGGCTTTTTTTCTATCAGGCTCGGTAATCACGGTTTCATCTTGGCTTATGCCCTCTAAAATTTCTGATATTATGGCATTTGGCTCTTCGCTGCGAGGATTATCACTTGTAATTACTAGCTTTTTAGCAAATTTTTTAGCAGCCCTTGCCATTAAAGGACGCTTACTTTTGTCCCTGTCGCCTCCGGCTCCAAAAACTACTATTAAGCCTTTATGCGAAAGCGTTTCAAGCACCTTTTCTATGCCATCAGGGGTGTGTGCAAAATCCACTATGACATTTTTAGCCACCTCCTCAACACGCCCACTTACTCCCTTAAAGCTACTCACAGCAACTTGCAAGGGCTTAAATTCAGGGCAAACAAGCTCATTTACACAAGCAAGAGCAGCTAAGAGATTATAAAGATTAAAAAGTCCCACAAGGGGCGAATTTATGGTGATTTTCTCCCCCTTAAATTCACACAAAGCCCTTATGCCTTCCCTTAAATCATATTCTAAGACCTTATAATCAGCCTTGTTTTTTACGCTGTAAGTGCGTGAATTTGTAGCATTATAAGCGATTTTTTCAGCATCAGCATTTATGAATTTCAAAGCATTATCTAAAAAAAAACCTTCTTTTGCCTCTTTGTAAGCAGCAAAGCTTTTGTGAAAATCCAAGTGATCCTGCGTTAAATTCGTGTAGATTTTCGCCACAAATTCAAGGCTTTCAATGCGTTTTTGAACGAGTGCGTGCGAGCTTACCTCCATCACAAAAAACTCGCACTTTTTAGCACTTGCCTTGGCTAAAAATTCAAGGCTTTGCAAGATGGGTGCTGTGGTAAGTGCCTTACTAGCGATACTTTCAGCACCTATGAAAGCCCCACGAGTGCCACACAAAGCCGTTTTGTGTCCAAGCTCGTTTAAAATATGAGCTATGAGTGCGGCTGTGGTTGTCTTGCCATTTGTGCCTGTAAGCCCTATGATTTTAATGCCCTCATCAATGCCTAAAAGCCTTTTACACTCGCTTAAAGTGATGATTTTAGCACCCCTTTGTGCTGCATCCTCCTTGAATTTAGCGTTTTGATGGCATTGAAGCCAAAGACAGTTTCTTTCGCATTCTGTGGAATTATCCGTTATGAAGGTGTTTGAGAAGGGGATCTTCACTGTTTCATCCTTGTTTTAAAGCATTGAATTTTTTAAAATAACACAGTTTTATAAATTAAGAAGTTTTAAGCAAGTTTCTAAAAGCCTCTTAGCTTAGCTTGTAATCTCATAAAATGCTCATCTCCTGCAAAATGCCCGGCTACATTTTCAAGATAATTTAGCATCAAGTCCTTGTAGCCATTGTCTAAGAGCTTTTCTAAGAAGTCTAAAAAATCGCTTTTGTTGTTGATTATAAGCTTGTTGGCAAAGATGATGTTTTCAAAGCTTTTTTTAAAGCCAAGTTCCTTTTCGCTTTCTAAAAAATCCCTATAATTAAGAGCCTCATCCTCAAAATCTTGCTGAAAGGATCTCTTTTTTTCGCTTAGTTCTAAGATCTTTTCAAACTCATCATTTATGCTTCTTGCCTTGCAATTTTTCATATAAAACTCAAAAAGCAAACCAGCCTCATCTGGTGAGTTTATGGCAAAATCGCAAAGTTCTATGAGATTTAGCAAATTCTTGTGTGCTTTTTTTTCATAAGCAAGGCTTAGATAAAGCTTGGCCTTTTCAAAGTCCTTTTTGCGAAAATAATTTAGGGCTATTTTTTTATAATCTTGCGAACTCATTAGCACCGCCAACCAAATTCACAAGGCTAATCTCAGGGTGAATGTCTATTTTAAGCTGCTTTTCAAGGGCGTATTTAAGTGTGGTATTACTTGCCGCACAGCCCTGACAAGCTCCTATTAAATGCACAAAAACAACCCCATTTTTAACGCCCAAAAACTCCAAGCCCCCACCGTCTCGCTCCAAAATGTAAAGCTGTTTGTTTAAAACAGAACGAACAGGCTCTACCAAGTCCTCATCGCTAAAAGGCATCATCTTAAATCCTTGAATTTTTAATCTTATTTTAACAAGTTCTTTTTAAAAAAGGGTAAAATTGTATATTTTTTATCCTTATTTTGGCTCTGTTGTGAAATTAAGTTCATTTTAAATTTTAACTCTTTGTCAAAAAAATGTTGATTTGTAATTCTTAGCCTACTAGCGAAGAATCCATTAAATTCAAGGTGTTTCTTCATAAATTCGTGGATTTTTGGCTTAGCTTGTAATGACAAGAATATGATTGTCATAAGGCGTAGCCAAAATATCTCTTTGAATTTTGAGGTGTTTAACTAGCTTAGTATGACAAGAACTTTGTCATTCTAAGCGAAGCGATCAAGCAGCTTGCAAGGCGTAGCCCAAGCAAAAAATCTCTTTTTGAATTACGAGCTACTTCATTCGTGCTACACAGCCTCTTAGTATGACAAAGGGTGTCATTTTGAGTATCTTGTTGAGATACTTCGCTTAGTATGACAAATATGCTATTTTATCTAAAATCAATAGTTTTTTAAAACAAAGCCTGAATTTTAAATTCAAGCACATTTAAAGCAAAGTTAAAACCCCAAATTAAAACTCTTTGTCTTAAAAGCTTGAATTTAAATGTTTGGATAGTATTTAAATGCTTGTTGATAAACATTTGTTACAAAAATTCTCACTTAACTTAAAGTAAGTCATCTTAAAATGCTTTAAGCTTAAATCTTAGCTAGCCTTTCAAAAAAGCTTGATGTTGCTTCATTATCATTCGTCTTTGTAAGAGTTAGCATTAGCAAAACACGGGCTTTTTGAGGATTTAAATGATGAGCTGAGATAAAGCCTAGCTTTTTATCATCGCCACTAAGAACCACACAGCCAGCCCTTACACGCGAGCTAACCACTACCTTCAAGCCCTTTTTAAGCAAGGCTTTGAGCGTTTTTTTTTGAAAGCTATGAATGCTTCCAGCCCCGCTTCCTGCAATTACCAAGCCCTTTGTGCCGCTTTTAAACAAGGCTTTTGCAGCAACGGCTAAGCCGTCATTGCTGTAAGTGTATAAAATATCAACCCTTGGCAGTTTTTTTAGCCTTGAAAGATTAAATTCAGCCTTTTTCGTTAAGCCTTTAAATTCAAGCATTTCAAGTAGCACAGAGCTTGAAGGATTAAATTCAAAGTCTTTTTCAAGAGTGCTTTGAGACTGTGTAAATTTAGCTTTTTTATTAAATAAGTTAGAATCTAAGTGCTTAAATTTATTTAAATCAACGAAGTTTGCATCCTTTAAATTTTTAAAATTGGCACTTTGAAACTGTGTAAATTCATCCTCTTTTGCTTGAATTTTAGCCTTTGCCTCGCTTACAATCACCTTATTTGCCACATTTTCATCAAGTTCTCTAAAAATCACCTCTCCATCTTTAACATAGCCGCACTCAAAGCCCTCAAAGGCATTTATGTTTTGAGTGTGAATTTTTTGCACACTTTTACCCACAAAGATAGTGCCGTTCATAGTTACAAAAACGCCTTTTATGCTTTGCGAATTAGCCAAAAGCAAGGCATTGTAAAGATTTTTTGCCCCCTCATACTCAATGCTTGTAGCAGGTCTCATCGCCCCTGTTAAGATGATTGGCAGCTTGTTTTCAAGCACAAGGCTTAGAAAAAAGGCAGTTTCCTCCATAGTGTCTGTGCCGTGGGTGATGACTATGCCACGAGCCTTTGAGGCTAGTTTTTTGCACCGCCTTGCTAGTTTTAGCCAGATTTTATCGCTCATATCGCAGCTGTCTATGTTTGCTATTTGTTCTGTGTGAATTTGTGTGAATTTTTCGCTTAAACTAACATTTAAATCAGCCTCAAGCCTTGCTAAAAGCTCATTTATGCCTAAAATTCCAGCCTTATATCCTCCGCTATCATCACCAAGCCCTGCAACTGTGCCTCCTGTGGCTAAGAGTGCTATCATTTTGCCTCCCAAATTTTGTCCTAAATTGTAGCATTATTTTGCTATACTTTTAAAATGAATGAGAAATTAAGGCTTTTATGCGAGCAAATTTTTGGCACAAAGAGGCTTGAAATTTGGCAGCTTTTGTGCGACAGGGCTGATGAGAATGGCTTTGTTTTGATAAAGATTGAAGAGCTTATGCAAGAATGCTCTGTCTCAAAGCCAACAGCCATAAATGCCTTGAAATTCTTGCAAGAAAAAAAGATCTTAAAAAAGCTTAAAAACGGCTTTTACGAGCTAAAATTAGGACAAAAAAATGAGGCTTAAAAATCCCTTGGATATGCACTTGCATTTGCGAGATAAAGATATGTTACAAGTTGTAGCACCCTTATCGGCAAAGCATTTTAAAGCAGGCGTCATAATGCCAAATTTAATCCCCCCCATTACAAGCAAAGAAGCCTTACTGTCTTATAAAGAGCGAATTTTAAGGGCTTGTGAAGACTTTTCAAAAAACGACAGTGTGGTTAAAAATTTGGCAAAAAGCAAGGGTGCAGGCAAAAATTTGACAAAGAGCGAGAGTGTTCTTAAAAATTCACAAAAAAACGAGAGTGAAGCCCGAAATTCACAAAAAAACGAGAATATAACTATAAATTCAGCACAAACAAAAAATGCCATTAAAAATTCACAAAAAGGCGAGAGTTTAACTCAAAATTCTATAAAAAGAGCTAACACAAGCAAAAATTCATACCAAAGCCAAAAAGGCATTGATAACCACAATTTCACCCCCCTAATGACTCTTTTTTATCAAAACTACGACAAAGCATTTTTAGAAAGCATAAGAGAGGAGCTTTTTGCCATAAAGCTTTATCCAGCAGGAATTACCACAAATTCAAGCGGTGGAGTAAGGGACTTTGATTTAAAACACTTAAAGCCAACGCTTGAAGCTATGAGTGAGCTTGAAATCCCACTGCTTGTGCACGGAGAAACAAATGATTTCGTGCTTGACAGAGAAGCAAATTTTGCCAAAATTTACGAAAAGCTTGCCACTTCTTTTCCAAAACTTCGTATAGTGATGGAGCATATCACCACGAAAGCCTTGTGCGAGCTTTTAAAAAAGCACGAAAACCTCTATGCTACCATAACCTTGCATCATTTAATGCTGACCTTAGACGATGTGATGGGGGATAAATTAAGACCTCATCTTTTTTGCAAGCCCATAGCAAAGAGGGCTGAGGACAGAGAGGCTCTGTGCGAGCTAGCATTTTCGGGATTTGAAAGGGTGATGTTTGGCTCTGATTCAGCGCCTCATCCAAGAAACGAGAAAGAATGCTACGGCTGTGCGGCTGGGGTATTTTCAGCCCCTGTGGCTATAAGCTTGTTAGCACAGCTTTTTGAGGAAAACTCAAATGAAAAAAATCTGCAAAGATTCATAAGCGACAATGCTATAAAGGCTCACAAACTTGAATTTGACAAAGAAAAAATCATAAAACTAGTTAAAAAAGAATGGACAGTGCCTCAAAACTACGGCGAGGTGGTGCCATTTTTTGCTGAAAAAACACTGAAATGGCAGGTTGAAACTTAAATTGTCATAAATTTTCATACCATTTTACAAAGATAATTTCACTTTCTCACAAGCAAAAACCCTTTAAAATTTAGAACTTTTTAGCGATAATGTAAGCTTGAATTTAGCAAAGACTAAAACAACAAAGATGATAAAAGATTAACAGTTTCTTAAAATGAACTTGAATTTAAGAACTTGAAATCCTTGAAGTTAAGTTTATTTTACAAACAAGCTGAAATTATAAAATGTGTTTAAAATTCAAGGTGGGCATAAATTGTAAGCATTTTAAAGGTGAGATTTTGGTTTTAAACTTAGCTGAGTTTTAGCTTGGGACTGAATTTTAAAGGACTAAATTCAAGCAAAGTTTAAATTTCAAGCTCATTTACGCTTTACATTATAGATTAAAAGATAATTAAACTTGTCAAGTCTAAATGTAGCCTCATTAAAATTTAAAGGCTTTTTTAAATTCAAGATCTAAATTTTTATATGAATTTTCAAAGGCTAAATTCAAGCAAAGTTTGAATTTAAGCCCAAAAGCCTCTTTTAAATTCAAGGTCTGAATGTTTAAAATGTTTAAAGCCTTGAAAAAATTCAAAGCTTTAAAACTTAAAGCAATTTAAACAAACAAGTAACACTTCTGCTCTAAGTTTAGCCTAAGCATATAAAATTTAAGGCTTTAAGCTTTAAAAATTCAAGCACTCCCACTAGGCAAATCAAAAAGCCCCAGTTAAAGACTAAGTGGTTTAAATTCAATAAACAAAGAAAATCAAGCTAACTCAAACATTGCAAAAGCTTCAAGCGAAGCTTGAAATTGAATTAGCCAAATTCAAGCTAGGCTCAAAAACCCTCCACTTCAAGCCCCTTAATTCAACTCAGCTTCAAAAACCCAAAGCCACAAAAAAGGCTTAAATTTAAAGCCTCACACAACAAAATCTTAAATTTAAAGCCATTCAAAAAACCTCAAGCCAGTTTCAACAAAGCCTCAAATTCAAAGTCTATCAATAGCCTTGAAACTCCCACAAAAGCCTCTCAAAAGCTCAAAAGCCTTAAATTTAAGGTCTCTCCCACAAAACAGTTTCAAAGCCTTGCAAAACAGCCTCAAAGCCTCTCAAATAGCCTTAAATTCAAGGCTCCCCACAAAAAATCCTTAAATTCAAAGCCCACACAAAGTCCCAAACAAGCCTTTAAAATTTCTTCTTCTTAACATCATCATAGATATTCTTAGCTATGGAGCTAACGCTATCTGAGATTAAAGAGGAATCATTTGCAATTCTAACATTATCTTGCGTGCTTGTTTCTATGGCTGCTACTGCGTCGTTTATTTGAGTGATTCCAGCGGTTTGTTCTTTGATGCTCTCAGCCATATCGTTTATGCTTTGAACGAGCAAGTTGGTGTTTGCTTCTATCTCACTTAAAGACTTTTGAGTGCGCTCAGCTAGCTTTCTAACCTCATCAGCTACCACAGCAAAGCCGCGTCCATGCTCACCTGCCCTTGCTGCTTCAATAGCTGCATTTAAAGCAAGTAGGTTGATTTGATCAGCTATGTCGCCAATTATGCCTGTTACATTTTTTATCTCCTCACTTTGAGCTATTACCTCTGTGGTTTTGGTGGAGACATTTTGCATTGAGGAGGTGATTTCCTCAAGGGCTGCTGCTGTTTCTTCAAGTGAATGAGCTTGAGAATTTGAGCTTTCTGTTAATGCCTTTACAGCCTCGCTTAATCTCGTGCTTTCACTATTTAGCGCATCAGCAAACTCAGCCGAGGTTTTAAGCATGGTTACTATCTCATCGCCTAGGGTATTTGTAGTAGTTTCTACGCTTCCCTTGGCATCTTGGATCTTTGTGGTAAAATCA